>CAZFJE010000168.1:0-7304 GCA_964519555.1 uncultured Thermoleophilia bacterium | reverse complement strand
GTCGAGGCGCATGGTGGGCTCGCCCATGCCCACGAAGGCGACCTCGTCGGCAGGCCCGTCGAGGTAGGCGAGCTCGATCTCATTGGCGAGCTGCTCGGCCGTGGGCTCCTGCGACAGCATGAGGTCGCTGCCGAACACGCCGTCGGTGAACGAGCGAAAACAGAAGTCGCAGTCGCAAGAGCAGCGGTTGGTGATGTTGAGGTAGAGGTTACCCTTGCCGCGATAGACGATCGTGTCGGTCATGAGAGTCTCTCGCCTCGCCTGTTCAAGGTTGTCCTGCCGTGCGCCGCCCGTGCCCCGTGACTGAAAGTATAGCGCCGTCGCATGGCAGGCTCGGCAAGGGCCGGTGAGCGGCCTCGCGTCGCAGGCTCGGAAGCGGGGCCTGCCCGTCGCGCTACAATGACTCGAGATGACCGCTCCGACCGACATCATGACCGAGCTCACCGCCCTCTGCGCCGGCCTGCGCGAGGTGGTGCAGCCCTTCCTTGGACTGCACGCCGCCCGCGCTCACGCAGGCGAAGCCGTGGGCGGCGACGTGACCTTCGAGATCGACGAGGTCGCCGAGCGATACCTGGCCGACTACATGGCCACGCGGCTGTCGCGCTGGGCCTACTACTCCGAGGACCGCGGCCTGCAGGGCGCGGTCGACCCCGAGCTCGTCCTGATCGTCGACCCCATCGACGGCACACGGCCCGCGGCGGCCGGCCTTGAGTCGGCCTGCGTGAGCATCGCCGCCGCGCGGCCGGCCGCCACGCCGACCATGGCTGAGCTCGTCGCCGGCGTCGTGCAGGAGATCAAGACCGGCGACTTGTTCGCCGCCGAGCGCGGCGGCGGCCTGATCATGCGGCGCGCCTCGGGCGCGCCGCTCGCCCTGCTGCCCTCGCCGCGCACCACCCTCGAGGGTCTGTTCTGGAACACCGGCTTTCGCGGCCGGCCGCTCATGCTGCTGTCACGGGTCATCGAAGAGCTCGTCGACGTTTCGAGCGTGGGCGGCGCCGTGTTCGAACTGGGCTCGGCGACCTACGCCATCACGCGCGTGCTCACCGGACAGCTCGACGCCTACGTCGACATCGGTCCGGCGATCATCGCCGCGCACCCCGCCACCGAAGCCGAGTTCCGGCGCGTGGGCAACGGGCATGTGCTCTGCAACTCGCCGTACGACCTGGCGGCGGCCTGGCTGCTCTGTCGTGAGGCCGGCGTGCCCATGACCGACGCCGACGGGTCGTCGCTCGAGCGGCGACCGCTGCTGGGCAGCGACGCCGGTTTTCAGCTCGCCTGCATCGTGTCGGGCAACGACACCCTGCAGGGCGAGCTCATCGCCGCGGTCGGGCGTGGCATAGACCGGCTTGCCGGGTAAGCTCGCCAAAGCGACTGGGGGGACATGACCGACGATACCTTGCACGAGGCCATCCTGTACGAGCGCCGCGACGGCAACGTCGTGCAGTGCCACGTCTGTCCGCGCCTCTGCGTCATAGGCCCGGGCCAGCGTGGCACCTGCCGCGCCCGCGAGAACCGCGGCGGGCGGTTGTACAGCCTGGTCTACGGCCGCGTCTGCAGCGTGGCCGCCGACCCCATCGAGAAGAAACCGTTGTTCCACTTCTTCCCCGGCACCACGGTCCTGTCGGTGGGCACGCTGGGCTGCAACTTCACCTGCGCTCACTGCCAGAACTGGCAGATCGCCCACGCCGACGTGGTCGCCGGCCTCAACGACCTGCGCGCGCTGCCCGTCGAGAAGCTGCCGGTGCTCGCCGCCAACAACGACTGCGCCGGCGTGGCCTGGACCTACAACGAGCCCACCATCTGGCTCGAGTACGTGATCGACGGCGCCAGGGTCGCCCACGACCACGGGCTCTACACCGTGATGGTGACCAACGGCTATATCACCGCCGCGGCCTTAGACGCGGTCGCGCCGCACCTCGACGCCTACCGCGTCGACGTCAAGGGCTTCGACGACGAGCTCTACCGCCGCCTCTGCCGGGTGCCCGACCACGAGCCCGTGCTGGCCGCGGCCGAGCGGGCTCTCCACGAGCACGGCTGCCACGTCGAGATCGTCACCAACGTCATCCCCACCATGAACGACGACGAGGACACGCTGCGCGGCATCGCCGAGTGGATGGTCGAGCGTCTCGGTCCGGCCACGCCTTGGCACGTCACCCGCTTCCACCCCGAGCTCGAGCTCTCGCACCTGGCGGCGACGCCTATCCGCACCCTCGAGCGCGCGGTCGCCATAGGCCACGACGCCGGCCTGCGCTTCGTGTACGTGGGCAACGTGCCCGGCCACGAGGGCGAGAACACGATCTGTCCACACTGCCACAGGCTCGTCGTGCGCCGTACGGGCGCTGCCGTCGAAGACGTCGCGCTGCGCGGCGGGCGCTGCGATATGTGCGGCGAGGATTTGAACGTGCGCCAGACGGTGAAACTCGGAGCGGACGACGAAAGCGCTTGACCGGCTTGGCCCCGGGTGGCAGCTAAGATACGATTGAAGGCAGCACCGTGAACGAACTCGTCACACTCGAGATCCCGGCCAAGGCCGAGTACGTCGTACTCGGCCGCCTTGCGCTCGCCGGCCTTGTGCGTGAGCGACGCTTCTCGGCCGACGCCGTGGCCGACCTCAAGCTGGCGCTCACCGAGGCCTGCTCAAACTCCATCCGGCACGCCTACGACCACGACAACGGCCAGGTCCACCTCTCCTTCGAGGCCAGTTCCGATCGGGTCGTGCTCACCGTTCGTGACCAGGGCGGCGGCTTCCACGACGACGACGTCGACTGTCCCGAGTGCGCCGCGGTCGGTGTCGAGCTCGCCGAGGGCGGCATGGGCATCTCGATCATCCGCGCCGTGGTCGACGAGTTTCGCCTCGACCACCCCGAGGCGGGCGGTACCATCCTTACGCTCACCAAACTCTGCGACGCCTGACCGCCGCGCGGCGGCCTGCGGCGGCGACCTCCCCTGCGACCTGAGCGGCCTGTGCCGGGCGATCCTCTGCAGTCGTACGCCGACCTGCTGGCAGGTTACGGTCGCGCCAACGTCACCGGTGCACGCGGCTCGGCTGCCGGCGTCGCCGACCTGATCGGCGACGCCTTGGCGCTGCTCGACGTCGACGAGCTGCAAGGCGCCGCGCGGGCCGTCGACGGCGCGCCTTGGGTCGACCTGGGCAGCGGCGGCGGCGTGCCCGGCATTCCCCTGGCCCTGGCGCTGCCCGACGTGCGTTTCACGCTGATCGAGGCGGTCGGCAAGAAGTGCGCCTTCCTGCGCGAGGCCGTAGCCCTGCTTGGGCTGGGCGAGCGGGTCGAGGTGGCCTGCGCGCGCAGCGAGGAGCTGACGGCGGTCGGCGCCCCGGCGCGCGAGAGCTTCGGCGTGGTGCTCGCCAAGGCGGTCGGATCGCTCTCCGTGGTCGTCGAGCTGGCGGCTCCGGCGCTGCGCCCCGGAGGCCTGCTACTGGTCAGCAAGACCGCCGCCGCGGCCGACGCCGAAGCGGCCGCGGCCGCGGTTGCCGCTGCGGCCTGCGGCCTCGCTCGCGGTCGCACGGTCGCGCTGACGCGCTCGCCGCTGCCCGGCTCGGTCTGCGTGGTGTTCGAGAAGATCGCCCCGACTGCGCCGCGCTTTCCGCGGCGCCCGGGCATGGCCGCCAAGCGGCCGCTTGCTTAGGCCGTCGATCGACTTCGTCGTCGTCGCTCAGGCACGCGTGACTTCGTCGCGCGCCTAGTCGCCAGACGGCCCGGCCGCCAGACGCCCCCGGGCGCGCTCCCCTTGCTGTGGCAGCGCCGCGGGGCGGTCGGTAAGATGACGACCGAGATGATCGCCGCCCCCTCAACGCTGCGTGTTGTTCATGCCCCTGCCGGTTGGCGGGAGACCTAGTGACACGCATCGTCGCCGTCGCCAACCAGAAGGGCGGTGTGGGCAAGACCACGACAGCGATCAACGTCGCCGCCTGCCTTGCCGAGGCAGGCTTTGCCACGCTGCTCATCGACCTCGACCCCCAAAGTAACGCGAGCAGCGGTCTCGGGTTGGCGGCCGCGGCGCCGGAGCGATCGGTCTACGGGGTGCTCGCCGGTCAGGTCTCGCTCGCCGAGGCCACGCGGGCGAGCGCCGTCGAGGCGCTGTCGGTGGTGCCGGCGTGCCCCGACCTGGCGGGCGCCGAGGTCGAGCTGGCCGGCGCCGAGAGCCGCGAGTTCGTGCTGCGCGCGGCGCTCGAGGGCGCTCTGGGCGCCTACGAGTTCGTGTTCATCGACTGTCCGCCGTCGCTGGGCGTGCTCACCGTGAACGGCCTGGCGGCGGCGGGCGAGGCCCTGGTGCCGGTCCAGGCCGAGTACTACGCGCTCGAGGGGCTCACCCAGCTTCTGGGCACCATCGACCTGGTGCGCGAGCGCATCAACCCGGGCCTGCGTCTGCTGGGTATCGTCATCACCATGCTCGATGGGCGCACGAGACTGGGCAAAGAGGTCGCGGCCGAGCTGCGCGCGCACCTCGGCCGCGACGTGTTCGCCACGCAGGTGCCGCGCAACGTGCGGCTCGGCGAGGCGCCCAGCCACGGCCTGCCGATCTCGCGCTACGACGCCACGTGCGCCGGTTCCGACGCCTATTTCGACCTGGCCAAAGAGATCGTCACGCGCAGCCCCGGCCAGACCGCAGAGAGAGTGGACGATGGCCGGGACACCTGACGCCGGCGCCGCCGGCAAGCGGCCCAACCGCGCCCGCGACGACGTGCGCAAGCGCGCCGGCGACGATGCGGACAAGGCCGTCCGCGACGCCGCCGAGCACATGCCGCCAGGCGACGCTCCGCGCAGGCCCGCCGAGGGCGACGTCGCGCCGCCCCCGAAACGGCGCCTGGGGCGCGGTCTGTCGGCGCTGATCGCCGAGCGCGGAGCGGCGGGCGCCGCGCCCGGCACGCCGGGCGCGGCCGCGTCGGCCGCCGGCGACGCGCGCCTGCGCGACCTGCCGATCGACGACGTGGGCGCCTCGACCAGGCAGCCGCGCCGCAGTTTTGACGCCGGCGAGCTGGGCGAGCTGTCGGCGTCGATCAAGAGTCTCGGCGTGGTGCAGCCGATCGTGGTGCGCCCCGCGCCCGACGGCGCGCCGGCGCCGTGGGAGCTAATCGCCGGGGAGCGCCGCCTGCGCGCCGCCCGCCTGGCGGGCATCGCGACCATCCCGGCGCTGGTGCGGCCGGCCGACGAGGCGGCCTCGCTCGAGATCGCCCTTGCCGAGAACGTCGCGCGCGAAGACCTGAACGCGATCGAAGAGGCGCTCGCCTACGCGGCGCTCGCCGACGAGTTCGGTCTCACCCACGACCGTATCGGCGAGCTCGTCGGCAAGAGCCGCGTGGCGGTGACCAACGTGCTGCGCCTGCTCGACCTGCCCGACGAGGTGCGCGAGGCGATCGAACGTGGTGAGCTCTCAGAAGGACACGGGCGGGCGCTCCTGGGCCTGGCCGACCATCTCGAACGGCGCCGCGTGGCGCGCCTCGTTATGGCGCGCGGCCTGACGGTGCGCCAGACCGAGGCGCTGGTCCGCGCCGCGCACGACGCTGCCGGCGCCCCCCGGCCTGCCGGGCGCCCGGCGGTCGACGTCTGGGACGACCTGGTCGAGGAGCTCTACGGGGTGCTCGACGTGCCGGTGCGCATTCGCTCGGGCAAACGCGGCGGCAGTCTCGAGCTGCGCTTTCGCGACCGCGACGAGCTCGAACGGCTCGTGGAGTTGCTCCGCTCGCTCAAGTAGGTCGTTCGCGTCGCAAGCCCCGCGACCGCAGAGCCGCAGCGCCACAGACCTCGGAACGCCGCAAACCCCCCGGGCGCCGGCGACGTGTCCCGAAGGGGCTACTGACCAGTCGTGCCGCTCGGCAGGGCCGTCGGGGCGGGGGTGACGGCGCCGGGCGCGCCGCCGCTCGGCAACGGGCTCGCGGTCGGCGTGATCACCACACCCGGCGGTGTGGGCGTGATCGCGACGCCCGGTGTGGTCGTGCCCGGCGTCTGGGTCGCCGCGCCGCTCGACGGCACGTAGATGGTGGTCCCGTCGGGCAGCCGATAGAACTGGCCGATGAGGGTCCCCTGGCCCGACGCCTGCTGTCCGGGCTTGATGTCGAGCTTCGTGGTCTTGGTGCCGTTCTTGACGATGACCTGCATGTTGGCCTGACCCGGATTGGTGACGATCGTCAGGTTTCGGGCGGAGAGGGCCCCCGACAACCCGATCCCGGTGAGCGCGGCCAGCAGAAAGGCGACCGCCAGGACGATGGCCACGTCGAAGAGGTTGACGACGCCGTCGAGCGGATCGCCGTTGCGGTCGCTGCGGTCGATGCGGCGCCGGCCCATGTACCGCAGGCGGCGGCCGCTGCCGGGCTCGTGGCCGGGTGGCCCCTGGGAATGCGGAGGTCTTGCGATGGTGGTGCTCATGGGATGGCCGCGCCGCTCAGGTGGGGTCGACGTCGTCGTCGGCCACGCCGCCGGACGACAGCGGCCGCCACGAGAAGATCTCGGTGGGTTCGTCGGCGATGTCGGGCAGCACCGGGTCGACATCGGGCGTCGCGGGCGACGGCGCGAACGGCAGCGTCGCCGGAGCGAACGCCGCCGCCGGGTCGGCCGGCGTCGCCGCGGCGCCCATCGGAACGTCGGCCTGGTCGTGCGCCGCGGCCACGGCGGCGCCCGACGTCGCGCCGTCGCCGTTGGGGGCGACGAGCGTGAGGTCGGGAAGGTCGTCGTCGGCGTCGTCGAAGTCGGCGGCGTGGCGGCGCGGCGGACCGAGGCGCAGCCGGCCGCCGCCGCCCTCGAGAAGCTCGAGCATGTACTCGAGGTCTGAGATGTCCTGCTGGTAGAAGCGGTCGCGCACGATGCTGACGATGAAGCCGAGGCCGCCGATCAGCAGACCGATCACGGTGACCGAGAACGCGATGCGCAGGTTGTCGGTGAGCATCTTGGTGTTGCCTTCGGCAAGGCCGGTCAGCGCCGGGGCGAGCGGGATCAGGGTGCCCATCAGGCCGAGCATGGGCCCGACGCGCACCAGGATGCGCGTCTTTTCGAGGCGCTTGACCGTGTAGAACTCGTACTCCTGGAGCAGCTTCAGCGGCTTTTCGGCGATGCGCTCGGTCTGGTAGTTGCGGATGAGGTCGAACAGGAAGCGCGCCACGACCGTGGAGTAGCAGTTCTCCTGCAGGTATTTGTACGCGCGCCGCGGCTGGCCCTTGGCGAACGCGTCGCGCGCCTTGAGGGCGCGGATCTCGAGGGCTTCGAGGTCGCGATAGCGCATGCGCAGATAGAGCTCGTAGAGAAACCAGCCGACCTCGACGATCGCCCAGCACAGGCAGAGCAGCGCGGCGA
>CAZFJE010000167.1:0-7338 GCA_964519555.1 uncultured Thermoleophilia bacterium | reverse complement strand
TGCCCGACAAGGCGATCGACCTGATCGACGAGGCGGCCAGCCGCATGCGCATCCGTACCATGACGGCGCCGCCCAGCTACCGCGAGCTCGAAGAAGAGATCGCCACCGTGCGCACCGAAAAAGAGGCCGCCATCGAGGCGCAAGAGTTCGAGAAGGCAGCCAACCTGCGCGACAAAGAGCGCAAGCTGTCGCACAAGAAGCTCGAGCTCGAAGAGCAGTGGAAGACCTCCGACGAAGGCATGCGCGCCAGCATCGGCGAAGACGAAGTCGCCGAGATCGTCAGCATGTGGACCGGCATCCCGGTGTTCAAGCTCACCGAAGCCGAATCCAAGAAGCTCCTGCGCATGGAAGACGAGCTCCACAAGCGGCTCATCGGCCAAGACGTGGCCGTGCGCGCCGTCTCCAAGTCCATCCGCCGTTCGCGCTCGGGGCTCAAAGACCCCAAGCGGCCGGCCGGCTCGTTCATCTTCCTGGGCCCGTCGGGCGTGGGCAAGACCGAGCTCGCCCGTACCCTGGCCGAGTTCCTCTTCGGCGACGAAGACATGCTCGTGCAGCTCGACATGAGCGAGTACATGGAGAAGCACTCGGTGTCGCGTCTGGTCGGCTCGCCGCCAGGCTACGTGGGCCACGAAGAGGGCGGCCAGCTCACCGAGATCGTGCGCCGCAAGCCCTACAGCGTCGTACTGCTCGACGAGATCGAAAAGGCGCATCCCGACGTCTTCAACATCCTGCTGCAGATCTTAGAAGACGGCAGGCTGACCGACTCCCAGGGGCGCACCGTCGACTTCCGCCACATCATCGTCATCATGACCAGCAACATCGGCGCCGGCATGATCTCCAAGAACACCACGCTGGGCTTCGCCCAGGCCGACACCATGGGCATCAGCTACGACGACATGAAGTCGCGCATCACCGGCGAGCTCAAGCGCCTGTTCCGGCCCGAGTTCCTGAACCGCGTCGACGAAGTCATCGTCTTCCACAAGCTGACCCGCGAAGAGATCCGTCTCATCGTCGGCCTGCTGGTCCTGCGTACCGGCAAGCAGCTCGCCGAAAAGGGTCTGTCGCTCGAGATCACCGACGCGGCCGCCGACCTGCTTGTCGACAAGGGCTACGACCCCACGCTCGGTGCACGTCCGCTGCGGCGGGCTATCCAGCGCTACATCGAAGACAAGCTCGCCGACGTGTTGCTCGAGCGCAAGCTCGAGCCCGGTACGGTCATCAAGGTCGACCGGCGCGACGACGACACGCTGCTCACCGCCAACGGCGAAGAGATCGGCTCGCCGATCGACGACCTGTCGCTGCTCGGTATCGACGAGCCCTTCATGGGCCCGCCGCCGATCGATCACACGGTCGCCGCCGCCGCCGGCGACGGTCAGTCTTCACTCGCCGAAGTCCCCGGCGAAAGCTGAGCCGGGGCCGTCGGCCGGGGTGCCGCGCAAAGACCACGTCGTCTTCATCTGTGGCCAGTGCGGGCGCCACGAAGCGCGCTGGGCCGGACGCTGCCCCGATTGCGGCGCCTGGAACTCGTTCACCGAAGAGCTCGTCAAGAGCGTGACGACGGGCAGGGGCGGCATAGCCGCCCCTGCCCGTCGTCGTCGCTCCCAGCTCGACGGCGGTGCCGCGGTGCGTCCGCTCTCGAGCTTCTCCTCGTCGGCCGACGACCGCTTCACGAGCGGCATCCCCGAACTCGACCGCGTGCTCGGCGGCGGCGTGGTGCCGGGCTCGCTCGTGCTGGTCGGCGGCGAGCCGGGCATCGGCAAGTCGACCCTGCTGCTTCAGGTGCTCGACGCCGTCGGCGCCCAGGGCGTCGAGCGCCCCGTCATGCTGGTCTGCGGCGAAGAGTCGCCCGCCCAGGTCAGAATGCGCGCCGAGCGGGTCTGCAGCGACCCCGGCATCATCCAGGTGCTCGCCGAGACCGAGCTCGAGACCATCCTCGAGGCGCTCGACCAGCATCGGCCCGCGCTCGTGGTGATCGACTCCATCCAGACGCTCTACAGCGACGAGCTCTCGTCGGCTCCGGGCAGCGTGAGCCAGGTGCGCGAAGCCACCTCGCGCTTTCTCCGCTACGCCAAAGAGAGCGGCACCGCCGTCTTTCTAGTCGGTCACGTCACGAAAGACGGCGCCATCGCCGGCCCCCGGGTGCTCGAGCACATGGTCGACACCGTGCTGCAGTTCGAAGGCGACCGCAACCGCTACTTCCGCCTGCTGCGTGCCGTCAAGAACCGCTTCGGCTCCAGCAACGAGCTCGGCGTCTTCGAAATGGGGGAGCGGGGTCTCGAAGCGGTCGCCGATCCCTCCGCCATCTTCCTGGCGCAGCGCGGCGCGGCGGGCTCGTGCGTGCACATCGCAGTCGAAGGCACGCGCTGCTTCTTGGTCGAGGTGCAGGCCCTGGTCAACCCCACCGACCTCGCCCTGCCGCGGCGCCTGGCGACGGGCTTCGACCGCAACCGTCTGGCCATGATCGTGGCCGTCCTGGCCCGTCACGGACGCCTCACTTTGGCAAGTGCCGACGTTTTTGTTAACATAGTGGGCGGGGTGCGCATCGAAGAACCTGCGGCCGATCTTGCCGTGGCGCTCGCAGTGGCCTCTGCCGAACGAGGCGTCGCGCTTGCGAGCAACGCCGCGGTGTTCGGTGAGATCGGCCTCACCGGAGAGCTGCGATCGACCGGGCAACCGGAGCGGCGGGTCGCCGAAGCCACCAAAGTGGGCTTCGAGACCGTGCTCATGCCGATGACCGATGCCCGGCGACTGCGGGGCGGAGCCCAAGTGGAGGGTCTCGCCAGTCTCAGGGATGCTATCACCAAGGCCCTGTCGTCGCCCGCTCATTAACGGGGACGCCACCCACAGAACGAGACGCCGGGAGGTGGCTGAGCTTGTACAGAGTCGGCGATAAGGTCGTCTATCCGCACCACGGTGCGGGCAAGATCGTGAAGATCGAGGACATGGAAGTCCGCGGTCAGCTGCGCGAGTACCTCACCATCCAGATCCTGCATAACGACATGACCGTCATGGTCCCCGTCGATTCCGCCGACCGCGCCGGTCTGCGCAAGGTCGTCGCCTCCGATGTCGTCGACGACGTTCTTGCCGTGTTGCACGGGAACCCCACGAAGATGCCCAAGAACTGGAGCCGTCGCTACAAGCACAACCGCGACAAGCTCAAGACCGGCGACATCTTCGAGGTCGCCGAAGTCGTGCGCAACCTCGCCATCCGTCACTGCGACAAGGGTCTGTCGACCGGCGAGAAGCAGATGTTCTCGAAGGCCAAGAAGATCCTGGCGAGCGAGCTCATGTACGCGCGCGACATGAACGAAGACGAAGCCAACGCCTATCTCGACACCGTGCTCGACGAGGTCGGCGCCGCCGGCGCGGTGGCGCCCATCGACACGCCCGATCTCGCCGAGGTCGCCGAGGTCGCACCGGTCGCCTGAAACAGCGGTACGCGGCGTCGGCGATCAGCTGGTCGCGTGTTCGCCGACATCGTGCGGTTCTTCTTCGCCGTGCTGGGCGCCGTGGCCGGCTCCCAGACAACGGCCTACCTGCAGCGCGGCGATCGCCTGGCGTTCATGCCGCACGGCTCCGACGCCGTGGCGGGTACAGCCGGCCTCGCCATCGGCCTTGCCATCGCTCTCTTCAGTCGCGCCGTCGTCCACCTGCCCGGCGGGCCCTACCTGCTCTTGACGCTGTTCGTCGTGTTCGGCTACGCCTTCGTGCATCCGGCGGCCGGCAAAAACGTCGAGCTCCTCACGCTGAGCCGGCTCGCTACTGCGTTGCGCGGGGGGCGCGAGCCCGGCCAGGGTGTAGGCTATCGCGACGATGGCACCATGATGATGGTCGAGGACGGCCGCACGATGGTGGGCAGCGTCATCAGCGCCCAGGTGACGAGCGTGTTGCAACATCCCGCGGGTAAGATGATCCTTGCAAAGGTCGTAGGGGCCTGACCCCTTGAAAGGTGGGAATGACGTGGTTTCAACAGGCGCAAAGGCCTGGGTGATCGTCGCAGCCGCCGGCGAAAGCCGGCGCATGGGACTGCCCGAGGGCGAGTCCAAGCAGTTCCTGCTGCTGGCGGGCGAGCCCATCATCTGCCACTCGGTGCGGCGCCTCACGGCGATCGACGAGGTGGCCGGCGTGGTCGTGGTGCTGCACCCGTCGCATGTGGTGCGCTTCGCCGGCCTGCCCGACGTGGCCGAGCAGGGCAAGCCGGTGCTCATCGCCGAAGGCGGCCGCGAACGCAGCGACTCGGTGCGCGCCGGCCTGGCCGTGGTGCCCGCCGACGCCGAGGTCATCGCCGTCCACGACGGCGCCCGGCCGCTGTTCGGCCGCCACGTCTTTCTCGACTGTCTCGCCGCGCTGGCCGACGCCGACGGCGCCGTGCCGGCGACCGCCGTCGTCGATACCCTCAAGCGGGCCGACGCAGGCGGCCGGGTGGCGCACACCGTCGATCGCCGCGAGCTGTGGGCGGCGCAGACCCCGCAGGTGTTCAGAGCGGCGGCCCTGCGGGCCGCCTACGCGGGCTCCGACGCGAGCGGCTCCACCGACGACGCCTCGGTGCTCGAACGCGCCGGCGCCGGCGTGGTCGTCGTGCCCTCCATCCAGGCCAACGTCAAGATCACGACGCCTGCCGATCTGCCGCTGGCCGGCGCCCTGCTTTCGTGGGAGACCGAGTCTGACGTCTAGAGTCGGGATCGGTTTCGACGCGCACCGGTTCGCCGTGGGGCGCCGCCTGGTGCTTTGCGGGCTCGAGATCCCCTGCGACCAGGGGCTGGCCGGTCATTCCGATGCCGACGTCGCCACCCATGCCGTGATCGACGCCGTGTTGGGCGCCGCCGGCATGGGCGACATCGGCGGGCTGTTCCCCGACACCGACCCTGCCTACGAGGGCGCCTCGAGCATCGCCCTGCTGGGCGACGTCATGGCGCGCGTGGCGGGGGCGGGCTGGCAGGTCGTGAACGTCGACCTGGTGATCGTCGCCGAGCGTCCGCGTCTGGCGGCGCACCGCGGGGCGATGGGCGCGCGCCTGGCGGCGGCGCTGAAAGTCGCGGACGACGCCGTCGGGGTCAAGGCGACGACCACCGAGGGCATGGGGTTCGAGGGCCGCGGCGAGGGAGTGTCGGCGACGGCCGTCTGCCTGCTGGAGCAGGCCTGAGGTTCAGGTGGTCGGCGGGGCGGAGCTCGGCGGCGTCGGCGGCGTGGTGTCGTCGGGCGGCTTGCTCTCGAGCTCCTTGGGCTTTTCTTCGTCGTCGCCGCTCAGGCCGGTCTTGAAGCCACGGATGCTCTGCCCGATCGACTTGCCGAGCCCGGGGATGCGCGACGCGCCGAACAGCAGCACGACGATCGCGAAGATGATGCCCATGGTGACAGGGTTGAGGTCTACGGCGACCATGCTGTTGTCCAATCTCTTTCGCTGGCCTGAGAACAGGGTTCCACGTGCGACGGAGACTCCGTTGCGAGCAGTATGTGCGCCCGCAACCGGCACCTGCGTCACTGTACGGCCTCGAGCGGCGAGAATCAAGATTGGCGCGCTGCGCTGCGGCCTCCCTGCCGTTGGGCGAGAGGCCGTGCGGTAGTAGACTCTTGAATCTTTGCTAGACACGCGATCCGAAGCGGAGGCGGCATCGGCATGGAACACCTCGCAGACAGTCCCGACCGCCCCACCGTGGTGGCCATCGTCGGCAGCCCCCGGGCCTCGGGCAACACCTCGTATCTGGTCGACGTCGCTCTCGACGAGCTCGCGCGTCGCGGCGCGGCGGTCGAGAAGATCGGCTTGGGCGAGCATCGCATCCTGCCCTGCGAGGGCCACGACGACTGCGCCGACTTCGAGGTTTGCCCGCTCGGCGACGAGGGCGGCCCCATCCTCGAGCGCGTCTACGCGGCCGACGGGCTCATTCTCGCGACACCGGTCTACTACGAGAACGTCTCGGGTCAGATGAAGGTCTTCATCGACCGCAACTGCTTCAACAACTACCACGAGATCTGGCTGCGGGCGCGCGCCGTGGGGCTGATCGCAGTCGCCGAGAGCACCGGCTTAGACGACGCCGTCGACAGCCTGCGGCGCTTCGTTTCGCTCGCGTGCGACAAGAAGATCAAACCGCTGTCGGTGACCGGATTGGCCTACCACGAAGGCGACGCCGCCCAAAACGCGGCGCTGGTAGCCGAGGTGCGCGACATGGCGCGGGCCATCGCCGCGGCGCTGCGCTCCGACACGGTGAGCGCTTAGCGGTCGCTGCGCCGCGATTCGGCGGCCGTTGCGCCGCGACACGGTGCAGGGGCCGGCGGCCGTCGCCGGCGCGCGGCCGTCGGGCCGGCGATTACTCCTCGCCCAGCGCCAGTCGCACGAGGCGGTCGAGCAGGTCGGCGAAGGGTATCCCGGCGGCGCGCGCCGCCTTGGGGAAGAGACTGTTGATCGTCATGCCCGGCAGGGTGTTGACCTCGAGGAGCACCGCGCCGCGCTCGGGCGTGACGATCATGTCGACGCGCGAATATCCCCGGCAGTCGAGCGCTCGATGGGCGCGCACGGCCAGGTCCTGGAAGGTCTCGGCCTCGCCGGGGGCGAGCTGCGCGGGGCAGATCTCCTGGGCGCACTCGGGGTCGTACTTGGCGCGGTAGTCGAAGAACTCGCGCCCCGAGACGATCTCGGCCACCGGCAGGGCGGTCGGGCGGCGGTTGCCCATGACGCCCACCGTGATCTCGCGGCCCACGAGGCGCTCTTCGACCAGGACCCGGCTGTCGTAGTCGAAGGCCTTCTGGATGGCCGGCTCGAGCTCCTCGGGCCGCAGTACGATGCTCATGCCCAGGCTCGATCCCTGGCGCGACGGCTTGACGAACGACGGCGTGAGCGCCGCGGCGCGGCGCGTGGCGTCGGGGTCGCGTGCGTCGCGTTCGATCACGACCGCACGCGCGACCGGGAGCCCGGCGGCGGCGAGCACCTTGTTGGCCATGGCCTTGTCCATCGCCAGAGCCGAGGCAAGGACGCCGGAGCCGACATACGGGATGCCCACGATCTCGAGCATGCCCTGCAGTGTGCCGTCTTCGCCATAGGGGCCGTGCAGCGCGATGAAGGCGACGTCGATGCGCTGCTTGCCGTCGGTGGCCGGCAGCGCGTCGGTCGCCGGCGCCGCCTCGGCGGCGGCCGTCTGGATCTCGTGCTGGAAGGCAGCCGGCAGCTCGCGGTCGCGGGCGGTGAGATCCTCGTGCCGGGCGCTGTGCGTGAGCAGGGCGCGCGCTTTCTGGGCGAGGTCTGCCGACAGCGCGGGGTTGCCCGCCATCAGTGCGAGTGAGTCGAACAGCACGACCTCGTAGCGGTCGCTCGGCAGGTGGGCGGCGATCATGCGGCCCGAGGCG
>CAZFJE010000166.1:0-7387 GCA_964519555.1 uncultured Thermoleophilia bacterium | reverse complement strand
CATGGGACGACGGTCGGCACTTCGAGTCCCTCGATGCGGCGCAGGCCCACCTTGCGACTTGCGGCGTGCAGGCCAAAGCCATCGTCACGGTCGAGTACTCAACGCCTCCGGCTGGCGAGCCTTCGCGGGCCTGAGAGCCACGTCGGGCGTCGGCATCGCGTCGGCTGTGGGGCCGTGTGCAGCAGAAAAGGGGCCTGTACAGGTTCCGCAGACCTGTTCGCCTCCCCGAGCGAGCGGTCGACCTACGTGATCGTAAAGGCGCGCCAAGCTGTTGCAGCCGCCGTGTTCGTGCTCGTTGCGCCTATGCTGACTCTGACGCGATACGTGCCACGTCCTCCCGGTTTGTAACTGACGTTGCAACGGCCGAGGCTGTTGGTCGAGCGGACCGACGAGGTCAAGGTCCGCCACTCACCACTCCGCTTGCGTTGCAGCACAACGGTGACCCGGCAGCCGGCCAGGTTCGCAGGCGACAGCGTCGCCTTCACCACCAGCTGCCCCCCAGTCGAAGCTGCCCGTGAGCCAGCCCCGAGACGGCAAGCGACAGCCTCGCGGTGGTCGCAAGTACGGTGAATGAAGAGGCGCTGACCGCGACGCCCGCCGGGCTGGTGACCGAGATCCGGCCGCTGGTCGCGCCGAACGGCACCGAGGCCGTGATCAGCGTGTCGCCGGTCACGGTGAATGAAGAGGTCGCTTGCCCGTTGAACTTCACCGCTGTCGCGCCCGTGAGGCCCTTGCCCACGAGCGTGACGAGGTCCCGCAGGCGGCCTGACTGCGGCGTGAAGCTGGCGAGCGTCGGGCCGACCACTGTGAAGTCCGAGCTGACCACGGTACCGCCAGGGGTAGTGACGATGACCGGGCCGCTTGTGGCTCCGGCGGGCACCGTGGCCGTGATCTGTGTGTCACTGTCGGCCGTGAAGTGGGCACTCACTCCGTCGAACTCCACTGATGTAGCGCTCGTCAGGCCGGTTCCGGTCAATACGACGCTGCTGCCGATCATGCCGCTCACGGGAGAGACGCCCAGGCCGGTTGGTGTGGGCCAGCCGCCGTCGGTCGTGGCGAGGATGGTGCCACCGCCGAGATCCGGCGAGCCGCCGACTGCCCACAGATGGTTCGAGTCGGCGTAGGCGATCGCCTTGAGGGTGAGGTCATAGGTCGGGAAGGAGTACTGGCTGATCCAGGTGGCTCCGCCGTTCGCGCTGGCCACGATGTTGGAACCCGCCACTAGCCAGACATCATGGGCATTGGCGCAGGTGACGCCCGTAGCGCTGCCGACCGACTGCAGCAGGCTCCAGGTGGTACCGCCGTCCGTGGTGTCAAAGACGCCATCATCGCCCACTGCCCAGCCGTCGTTTGCGTTCGCGAAGGCCACGCCGCTGAGGTGGCTGGTACTCGTGGCATTCCAGTTCTGACGCGTCCAGTCAGTGCCGCCATCGGTGGTAGAGAGGATGACGTCGCGTTCCCCGACTGCCCACCCGTCTTGTGAGTTGGCGAATGACACGCTGTAGAGGTACGGACTGGAACCCCGGTACTGCACACTCCAATCGGTGCCACCGTCGGTCGTGGCGAGGATGACGCCACCCCCGGAACCGTCGCCGCCTACCGCCCAGCCGTCGTTCGCGTTGACAAAGGAGACACCCAAGAGGTAGTCGCTGGTGTCGGTGTACTGTGGGTTCCAGTTGGCACCGCCGTCGGTCGTGGCGAGGATGATGCCGTGAGGGCTTGCGCCCGAGTTGCCGCCCACCGCCCAACCGTCGTCGGCGCTAGTGAAGGCGACGCCGTTCATCGTATTGGTGGCGTCCTGATAGAACGGCTCGCCCCAGGCGCTACCGCCGTCTGTGGTGCCGTAGATCGTGCCGCTCCAGCCGGACACCATACTGTTGCCCACGGCTGCACCCACACTGCTGCTGCCGAAGCCGACGCCGTTGAAGTAAGGCGAACCGGTCGTGCCCTGGTACTGCGTCTGCCATCCGGGCACCGGGGTCGACGGCGGCGTCTGGTCGCAGGCGACCGAGAAGCTCGACCCGTCTGGGCCGAGTGGCGAGGGAGTCGCCAAGGGCGTGCTCGACTGGTCCACCATGTCGATCTGTCGCCAGGCGGCATCCGCGATCGGCTTGCTATTGATCGTGCAGTTGCTGAAGTCCATCGTGCCGAAGTCGGCGAGGGGGTACTCCGTGCCGGTGGTGGCATCGGTCGGCGCCTCGGCGATGACCTCGGCGGAGTAGCCCTTGGCAGCGCTGTGCGCCGTGACGGTCTTGGACACGTCGGTCGTGTCGTCGATCAGGGTCATGGCGAAGTCACCGACTCCGTCGGTCGTGACGGAGGCGGTCATCGTGTCCCCCGGCGTGATGGTCATCTCGGGAATGAGCGTCTCGGGTGCGGGATACATCTCATACCAGGCGTAGTAGGTGACGGTGCCGTAGGTGTCGTCTGCTTCAGTCCCGCATTGTTCGACCGAGGAGCTTCCGTCACCGTCGAGACCGACCCAGTAACAGCTGGCCGCATTCTCGGAGTTGACCGCCAACACGGAGGGTTGAGTCCAGCTTGCCGTGACGCTGTGAAAGCCGCCGCCGATGGCGTCGTAGCCCGCCCAGTTACCGCTCTGCTGCACTGCGCCGCCGAAAAGCGGGCCGTAGCCTGGACGCACGTGACCGACACGTATCATGGGCGCGGTTTCGGATTGTCTGGGCGAGGTGCGGGCCGCTAGAGCGATCGATCTGCCCTTGATCGCGGCTGCACTGCCCGACGCCGGCAGGACCGCGAAGACGAACACGACCGCCAGCGCCCCAAGCGCCCCAAGCGCCAAGAGCCTCACGGATCGTTCCATCTTGCCCCCCTCTATTGTCTACCCCCATGGTAGTCGCGTTTCGTGCGGTCGGCGAGCCTTTTCGTACTCGTGTAATCCTAAGTGTTGTCCGATGCGACGCCGGAGGTTGAGGTGGCGTACAGAATCCCATCGGCCGGGAGCCCGATGGACTCCGCTTTCGACGACAGCGTCGGCTCACGGTCGGTGGCATTGCCGAAATGCGGCTACTCCGCAGGCCGCACAGGTTCGTGTGACCTCCCTAGAGGACCCGGATGCCCGCCCGCCCATCTCTCCCAAGCCCACAAAGCCGCATGCTGATGGAGCGTCCTGGGTATGAGGGGGGACTCAATAGCCTGCCCAAGGTCTGAGAAGCGAAGCTGTACCCGCAAGGACACACACAGAAGGAGACCGGCAGTGAAGAAGACCAGTATTCTGCTCACGAGTCTGGCTGTTGTCCTGACGTTCGCCATCGTGGCTACGGCAGCCACCGCCAGCACCACGGGTTCCCTGAAAACTACAGCTGCCAACGTCGACTTTCGCGGCGTATGGAACGGCGGAACGTGGGTCATCAAGACAGAGAACTTCACGACAGGGGTCTGCACCGGCACGACGAACTACGGCAGCGGTTACGCCCTCACTGATTGTGTAGTGACCGGTGACTCCTATGTCCTTACGATCACCGACACGACCTCCGGGGCGACGTCGCCCTGGTACTACTCCTACAACTCCGGCACGATCGCCGGAAACACCGCGAACGGATCCTGGCACGACACCAACGGGTCCGCAGGGAGCGTATCGTTCACACGGTCGCCCTCCGCTAGCACCACGACAATCACGGCGAAACCGACGAAGGTGAAGAAGGGCGCTGCTGTGCGCTACTCGGTGCACGTCACGTCTGGGTATGGATCTCCGAGTGGCACGGTGCGGGTGAAGGTGGGCAAGACGCTGCTCGGCACGATCAAGCTGTCAAACGGCGCGGGCTCCTTGCGCACGACGAAGACCCCACAGGGCAAACGTGAACTGGTGACGGCCTCCTATGCAGGCTCGAGTCTCCCGCCGTTCAAGACATCCAAGGACTCGACTCGCGTCACCGTCGCCAAGTGAGATGTCACTGAGATGCGGCGGAGGGGTGGGCTTCGGTCGGCCCTTCCGCCACCGCCTCGGTTACACGGGCGATCGTGACCAGCGAGCTTGATACCGCCGTGGCGGTGCCAAGACTCGACTGGCCGCATGTGCAGCAACTGCCGCGACATGTCGGTGGTCGACCAGTGGCTGGCGGCGCTGAAGGTCGAGTCGGTATGAGGGCATGTGGCTCGTTGGCGGTGCGTCGGCTGCAGGGCTGTGTGCAGGACAAAAGCCTGCCGCACATGGCTGGCTGTGATGTGCAGTCGAGTCGACATGCCTCGCCGCTGGTCTTAGCGCCCCCGTCGCGAAAGCCAGGTCTCTTTGGCCACGCGCTCGTCAGAGAAGGCCATCACACGATTGCGCCCGGCGCGCTTGGCCACATACATCGCCCAGTCGGCCTTGTCGAGCAGCTCGTCGTGGCCGGAGGCGTCGTCGGGGCAGGTGGCCACGCCGATGCTCACGGTGAGCGGCCGTGCTCCTTTGATGCTCGTCTCCTCGACTTCGGCACGGATGCGCTCGGCGACGATCAGCGCGCCAGCGATGTCGGTATCGACGAGCACGAGCACGAACTCCTCGCCGCCGTAGCGGGCGGCCAGGTCCACCCGCCGGCCGCAGGCCTCGGCGATCCGCGCGATGCGCGCCAGGGCGGCATCGCCTGCCTTGTGGCCATAGGTGTCGTTGTAGATCTTGAAGTGGTCGCAGTCGAAGAACAGCAGGCTGACCGCGCTCATGCGCCGGCGAGCCCGCTTGAGTTCCTCGTCGAGGCGTTCGTGCAGGTAGCGGTGATTGTAGAGCCCAGTCAGGCCGTCGGTGATCGCCTCGACCTCTGCCCGGCTGAAGCGGATGGCCGCTGACTGCAGCATGGCCGCCAGCGCGTGGGAGCGATCGGTCTGCAAGTCCTGCGCGAGCGACTCCACGACGGGTGCGTCCACGGTGACCGCCGCGACGATCGTGCCTTGGGCGTCACGCAGCGGGGCGATGCCGGACACCCAGACGCCGAAATCGTCGGCGTTTACGACGTTAGCCAGCGCTTCCTCGTGGGCGAGCACGCGGGCCAGTTCGTCTTCTGCCAGCCAGGGATCGCCGCAGTGCGAGACCTCGTTGTCGGTCTCGCCGGTGTCTAAAACGGTGATGCACTGGTCGCCCACAAGCGCGAAGCTCGTGACGAAGCGCAGCGGCGGGTGGGCGTCGCGGAACGCACGCAACGTGGCCACCATCCCCGCATAGGCGGGGCGCGCCTCGTCGGCGCGACTGCGCAACAGGGCGTGGGCGGCGGGATCAATCAGCTGCGCGGCCTGCTGGGCGAGCCTGGTGACCCACGCCCGCCGCCGTCGCAGGCGCTGCAGCACCTGCAAGAAGGCCTTCACCATGTCCGGGTCGAACTGCGTGCCGGCGCAGCGTCGTAGCTCGGCGAGGCATTGCTTATAGCTCAGTGCTGGCCGATAGGGCCGCTGGCACGACATGGCGTCGTAGCAGTCAACGACACACATGGCGCGGGCGATCAGGGGAATCGCCTCCCCGACCAAGCCGTCGGGATAGCCGCTGCCATCGAGGCGTTCGTGATGATGACGCACCGCTGCCACGAGCTCTGCGTCGAACAGCGGCCGCACGATCTCGGCGCTGATACCGGGGTGCTGACGGACGAGTTCCCACTCCTCCGAGGTCAATGGCCCGGCCTTCAGCAGCACGCGGTCGGAGACGCCGATCTTGCCGATGTCGTGCAGGAAAGCGACATTCTCGACCTCCTCGAGGCGTTCTTGCGGCCAGCCCAGCTCGCGACCCAGCAGCGCCATGTAGGCGGCCACCCGGCTGGCGTGGCCGAGGGTGTAGTAGTCCTTGGCGGACAGCGCCGAACTTAGGGCTCGCAGGTTACCGAGATGGAGGTTCTTGACCTCCTCGTAGAGCTGAGCGTGCTCGAGCGCCAGGGCCCCGAGCCGGGCGACCGCTTCGGCGATCGCAATCTCGTCGGCAGTGAACTCACGCTCGACGCGGTCGAGCAAGCCGATCAGGCCGATCACCTTGTCGCGCGCCACCAGGGGTAACGAGAGGGAGCTGCGCTGCCCGTAGCTGCGCATGTTCTCGCGTTCCACGTCGCTGAGCCGCGGGTCGTCAAGGCTGGCCACGGCGACAGCACGGCCAGTCTCGACGGCGAGCCACTTGCAAGGCCAATCCTCCAGGGAAATCTCCTGGCCCACCCAGGTGTTGTCACAGGCGCCGTCGATCGTGGAGGCAATGCAGACAAGGCGCCCGTCGCCCTCGAGTCGGTAGATATCGCAGTCGCGGATCTGAAGGGCGGCGCTCAAGCGTCGCGCCGCCGACTGCAGGACTTCGCCCGTCTCGAGGGTCGAGGCCAGCTCGAGGCTCGTCTCGAGCAGGAGCTGATAGCGTTGTTCGCCGTCGGCGGCCCGCAGTCTCGCACCAACGTGGACGGTTGCCCCGGGTACGAGCGCCTCGAGGTCGTCCCGCGGGAAGCGGCGCTGGCCGCTCGGCGTGCGGTGGCAGACGAGCCTGCCGTCGGCGGCCCAACGGCGCACCGTGTTCGCGCTGACGCCCAGCAGGTCGGCAGCCTGCTGCACGCGAAGCTCTTTGGAGTTCGTGGCTTTCATCGTCAACAATATCGACAACGGAGAGCGATTCTTGACCAACTCTGCCAGCCACGCCGGCAGCCGACTGTCGCCAGCCCCCGCCGAGCGGGCGCCCAGCGAGCTTGCGGCTCGTGCCGGATGTTGGCCAACGAGCGCCGGAAGAGTTTCTTCGCCTCAGCGGTGGAGGGCCATAGCATCCCCGAGCGCTTCGGCCCTTCCCTGGATGCGTGATAGCCGCCGGTGGGGGGCTGGCGGCTCGGCAATCAAAGCACGCCCCCGTGACCCTTCACAGGCGTTTCATATGGCGAATCGTCGGGCGGCATCGCGTCGGCTGAATGGCCCAGTGCAGCGATATCTGCGCGATCACGGGTTCTACAGTTATGCAGCCCGCTATGGGCAATGCGACGCGCCATTAGCGAAGGCTGGCGACGCTACCTGGCGGCCTGCAGTGTGCCAAGCGTAGAGGCGAGCGCTTTCAACTGCGCTCCGTATCGGGCGAAGTCACCCGACTTCAGCGCCGCCTGGGCGGCCTGGAACTCGCTGTTGGCCTTGGCGATCAGGCTGTGGACGCGCGCCGAGACGGGTCCGGTGGGCGTTGTTACCGGAGTGGTGACCGAAGCGCCGCTGCCGGCCGCCGGAGGCGCCGCGCCGAAGATCTGGGTGAGGGCGGCGGCCAGGGTCGGCTGCATCGCCACCTGCTGCTGACCACCTATCTCGCTCACGCCGGCCGACGTGCTCGCCCGATAGAAGACGATCACCCGCTGGAGCTGCGGCACCGGCGTCGTGGACGACTCGAGGTAGAGAGGCTCGACGTAGAGCAGCGAGTCGGCGATCGGCATCACGAGCAGGTTGCCGAAGATCACGTGCGAGCCCT
>CAZFJE010000165.1:3093-7433 GCA_964519555.1 uncultured Thermoleophilia bacterium | reverse complement strand
TCGATCAGGAGGACGCCGTCGAGAGGCGCTCGTCGAGTACGGTACTGAGCCACTGGGTCACCTCCTCGACTGTGCCGTCGGCGGTGAAGCCGGCCGCCTGGCGATGGCCGCCGCCGCTCTTGAGAGCGGCGACCGCGCTCACGTCGAAGCCCTCGGAGCGCAAGCTCACCCGCACCTTGCGGCCGCCGCGCGGCCGCAACAGGGCGGCGACCTCGACGCCGGGCACACTGCGCAGGGCTTCGACGATCCCCTCGGTGTCGTCGTCTGAGGCTCCGGTCGCGGCAAAGTCGGCGCTGGTGACCGGCGCGAGCAGGGCGCGGCCGCCGGCCGCGGGCTGCGCGGCGGCGATGGCGCGCGCCCAGAGGCGCAGCGAGGCCAGCGTGCGGGTCTCGTAGAGCAGCCGGTAGATGCGGTTGGGGTCGGCGCCGTCGGTCACGAGGCGCGCGCAGCAGGCGAAGGTGGAGGCCGAGGTGCTCGAGTGCTGAAAGTGTCCGGTGTCGAACGAGATGCCGGAGTAGAGCGCCGCCGCGGCGCGCGGCGAGAAGCGCAGTCCCAGCCGCTCGGCGATGTCGCAGACGAGCTCGGAGGTGCTGCTGGCGTCGCCTGCCACCAGGTTGAGGTCGCCGAAGCGCGTGTTGTCGTGGTGGTGGTCGATGTCGATCGTGCGCCCGTTGCGCTCGCCGAGGGTCACGGCCAGGCGCTCGCGAGAGCCGCAGTCGAGCGCGTAGAGGGTCGCTGAGTCGGGCGGCGTGCCTGCGACGACTCGCTCGGCCGGCAGGAACTCGTCGGCCAGCGGCAGCGTCACGCCGGGGTCTACGTAGAGCGCCGCCTCGACGCCGAGCTGCGCGAACAGGTCGAGCATGCCGGCCGCGGCCCCGACGGCGTCGCCGTCGGGGCTTTCGTGCACGGCGAGGGCCGCCTGCGATTCGGCGCGCATGGCGGCGCACACGGCCGCGAGCTCGGGAGCGACGATCGTCATGACGGCCCCGGGTCGTCGCCCGCGGCGTCGGTGGTTTCGTCGCCCACGGCGTCGGGAGTTTCGTCGACGGTCTCGCCGATGGCGGACCCGCCGGCCATGTCCTCGACCTCGTCGTCGGTCTCGGGGCCGAGCTCGCCCTCGTAGCGTTTGAGCAGGGTCTCGATGCGCTGGCCGCGGTCGATCGACTCGTCGTAGAGGAACAGCAGCTGAGGCGTGCGCTTGGTGCGCACGTCGGCGCCGATGCGCTGCTGCAGGTGGCCGTGGGCGGCGCGCAGGCCGGCCAGCGTGCGCTCGCGGGCCTTGGCGTTGCCCAGCACGCTGACGAAGACCTTGGCGTGACGCAGGTCGGCCGACACCTCGACGCCGGTCACGGTCACGAAACCGATGCGCGGGTCTTTGAGTGCGGCGATCTCCTGCGAGAGGACCTCGCGCAGCGCTTCGTTTACCTTCAGGAGCCTGAGTCCCACAGATCCTCTACAGCGTCGACCGACTTGACGAACACGCGTGAGACATCGAAGTCGCGCCCGTGAAGATAGCGGTCGATCTCGTCGATGCGTTCGCTGGCCTGACGGCCCGAGGACGCCGCGAGAACCACGAGCACCTCGGACCGCTGCCAGCTGTCCTGGCCGCCCACCTCGGCAAACGACGCCCGGTAGCGACGCTGCAGCGTGTCGCGCAGGCTGGTGAGCGGTTGCCGTTTGTCTTTCAGCGAGCGGTTTGCCGGAAAATGAAGCTCGGCGTGCAGCACACCGACGTGCGCATCACCCGCCACGGGCGACTTCCTTCGTCTCGTACGCCTCCAGCGTGTCCCCTTCTTTGAGGTCGTTGAAGCCGTCGAGCAGGATGCCGCATTCGAAACCCTCGGCCGCCTCGCGCGTGTCTTCGTTGAAGCGCTTGAGCGAGGCCAGCCTGCCGTCGTGGACGACGATGCCGTCGCGCAGCACGCGGATGCTCGCCGAACGAATGATCTTGCCGCGGGTCACGTAGCAGCCCGCGATGGTGCCCAGGCGCGAGACCTTGAAGAGCTGACGCACCTCGGCCTGGCCGAGCACCTCTTCGACGACGTCGGGCTTGAGCAGCCCCACGAGGGCGGCCTGCACGTCTTCGGTGACTTTGTAGATCACGCGGTAGGTGCGGATGTCGACGCCCTCAGTCTCGGCCAGCGCCGTCGCCGGCACGTTGGGCCGCACGTTGAAGCCGATGATGATGGCCTTTGAGGCGGTCGCCAGCATGACGTCGGACTCGTTGATGCCGCCGACGCCCGAGTGGATGATGTTCACCTTGACTTCGTCGTGGCTGATCTGCCCGAGGGCGTCGGCCAGCGCTTCGATGCTGCCCTGCACGTCGGCCTTGATGACCAGGTTGAGCTCGCCCACCTCGCCCTCGGCGATGCGCGCGTAGAGATCGTCGAGCGTGAGGGAATGCTGCTTGGCAAGGCCCTCGGCGCGCAGCCGGTTGGTGCGTCGGTTGGCGAGCACGCGAGCGGCCTTTTCGTCTTTGACGACACGGCAGAACTCGCCGGCGTCGGGCACCGAGTCGAAGCCGATGATCTCGACCGGCACCGACGGGCCGGCCTCGGTGATGGGCTTGCCGCGGAAGTCGTGCATGGCACGCACGCGGCCGCTGGCCTCGCCGGCGACGATGGCGTCGCCCACGTGGATGGTGCCGCGTTCGACCAGCATGGTCACGACCACGCCGCGACCGACGTCGACCTTGGCTTCGATGATGACGCCGCTGGCCGGCACGTCGGGGTTGGCCTTCAGGTCTTGCACGTCGGCGACGAGCTGCAGCATGTCGAGGAAGTTGTCGAGGCCGATGCGCTTCTTGGCGCTGGCTTCGACGAAGACGGTGTCTCCGCCCCACTCCTCGGGCACGATGCTGAACTCGGTGAGCTGCTGCTTGATCTTTTCGATGTTGGCGTCGGGCTTGTCGATCTTGTTGATGACGATGACCATGGGCACGGCCGCCGCCTTGGCGTGGTCGATGGCCTCGACGGTCTGCGGCATGACGCCGTCGTCGGCGGCCACGACGATGGCCGCGATGTCGGTGACCTTGGCGCCGCGGGCGCGCATGGCGGTGAACGCCTCGTGGCCCGGCGTGTCTAAGAAAGTGATGGTCTTGCCGTCGTGGGTGACCTGATAGGCGCCGATGTGCTGGGTGATGCCGCCGGCCTCGCCGGCGGCCACCTCGGTCTCGCGGATGGCGTCGAGCAGGCTCGTCTTGCCGTGATCGACGTGACCCATGACGGCGATCACCGGCGGGCGGCGCTTGAGGTCTTCGGGCTTGTCTTCGACGACCTCTTCGAGCTCGACCTCTTCGTCGGCGGCGTGGGTGATCTCGACCGTGCGCTTGAAGTCGTCGGCGAGGATGCTGATGGCCTCGTCGGAGAGCGGCTGGGTGATCGTCGCCATCTCGCCGTAGCCCATCATGGTCTTGATGATCTCGGCGGTCGAGACGCCCATGAGCTGCGAGACGTCTTTGACGCTCGAACCGGACGGCACCTTGACCTTCTGGCCCTCGGCGGGCACCACGAGCGCGGCTTCGGCGCGGTCGCCGCCTTGGTGGCGGTCGCGGCGGCCGCGGCGGTCGTTGGACGGCCCCGGGCCGCGGCGCGATGCCTGAGCGTCGATCACGACACGGCGGCGGCGGTTGCCGCCGCCGGGACGCGCCCGGCGGGGACCGCTCGAGGTGGTGGCAAAGGCCTTGTCGACGATGTCCTCGTCGACCTCGGTCTGGCCGTCGGCGAGCTCCATACCGGCTCGCTTCAGGTGGACCAGTACGTCTTCGATGGTCGTATTCCGCTCGCGGGCGACCTCAGCGACAGGTTTCATGCGGGCCACTCACATCACCGCCTTTCGCTGCTCGCAGACGCCGGTGAAGCGCCTGCGCAGATCGTCGTCGATGGGCACGCGAGCACGGAGGGCGCGATCGAGCGCACGCCGGCGTGTCGCCTGCTCCAAACAGTCGGGTTGCGGGCACAGCCAGGCGCCCCGCCCCGTGGGGTGCGTGGCGGCCAGCACGACGTGCCCGTCGTGCAGGGTGAGCCGCACCAGGGCCTCGCTGTCGGCGACCCGCCGGCAGCCGACGCAGGTGCGCCGCGGCATGCTGGTCTTTGTCGCCACCGTCACTCCGCCGCCACCGCTCCGCCGGTCTCGGCTTCGGCGAGCTTCTGATGTGCGGGGATGCCACAGTAGCGGCTGCCGGACAGCGCCATGTTGGGACAACGCTTGCCGTTCGACATGACCGCGACGCAGTGGCCGCTCACGTCGTCGCCGTCTTCGGCGTAGGTGAGCTCGCTTTCGTTGTCGGCCATCTCGCTCTGGCTTTTGATGTCGATGCGCCAGCCGGTGAGCTTGCTGGC
>CAZFJE010000165.1:0-2993 GCA_964519555.1 uncultured Thermoleophilia bacterium | reverse complement strand
CCCTTGGTCGAGTTCTGCACCTTGATGATGATCGCCTTGACGCGGGCGCCGTGCTCGTAGCGTTCGCTGTCGATCTGCTCGCTCTTGGGCAGCAAAGCTTCGACGCGGCCCAGGTCGACGAGCGTGTAGCGCTGGTCGCTCTGCTGCACGATGCCGGTGACGATGTCACCCACGCGATCGACGTACTCCTCGTACATGAGGTCGCGCTCGGCCTCGCGGATGCGCTGCAGGATGACCTGCTTGGCCGTCTGGGCGGCGATGCGTCCGAAGTTGTCGGGCGTCACTTCGTGGCGCTCGATCGCGGTCTCGTCGACCGTCGACAGGTCGATGCCGATCTCTTCGCCCTCTTCGTTGCGCACCTTGAGCGCCTCGACGTCGACGTCCTCAGGGAAGATCAGCTGAAAGACGCGGATATCGCCCGTCTCGGGATCGATCTCGACCTTGGCTGTCTCGACGGCATCGGGGGTCTTGCGGTAGGCGGAGTGCAACGCGTCTTCGAGCGCGCTCAGGAGCGTCTCGGCGCTGATGCCCTTCTCCTTTTCGATCTGTCGTAGAGCTTCGATGATCTCTCTGCTCACTGGTGCCCTCCGTTGTCGTCGAATTCGAAGATCACGTGGGCCTTCGCAATCGTTTGGAACGGGATATCGACCGCTGCGCCCTCGTCGAGCGCCAGCGTGACGACGGTGGGACCGGCTTGCGTGAGCCGGCCCCTGAAGACCGCCCGCCCTTCGAGGCGGGGTTCGGTCTTCACATACACTCTCGCGCCCTTGGCACGCTCGAAGTGAGCGGGCGTGCGCAGTGGGCGGTCGAGACCAGGCGACGAGATATCGAGCGCATAGCGGCTGCGCAGATCGTCGAGGGCATGTGCCACGGCCTCGCACAACGCAAGGTCGACGCCCTGAGGATGATCGACATAGACCGTCAGACGCGCACCGCGGCCACCCTGTACGTCGACATCGACGACCTCGAGCTCGGGGAACTGCCCCGCGAGGGTCGTCTCGATCTCGGTCACTAATTCACGGTCGCGCTCACTCATCTCCACAAAACAAAAGTGGGCGACTCGCGCACCCACTTCTCGAAAGCCTTCGCCTCCTGATTGTCCGTGTCTGTCCGCGTAAGTATATACCACCGGCCTCGAAGACTAATCAAAGTCCCGGACTTTCAGCTCGTGCCTGCCGCTCAACAGGTCGGACGATGCTGCCGATACCAAGGCCGGGCACGTGTGGCTACAAACGTCGACTTCCGAAACGAGGCCTTCGGCATGGGAGAGTACACCACCTTCGTCTGTCGCGAGTGCGGGTATACGGCAGACAACATCCGCTGGGGCGTGAGCGCCAACGACCCGCGCAAGCGGTTCATGCCGGCCGTCTGCGTGCAGTGCAAGGCGATCACGTCGGTCGACCTGACCGGCGCCGACATCATGGTCGACGAGTTCCACTGCTCGGACTGCGACGGCCAGCTGTTCTTTCTGGAGAAGGCGCAGTCGTACGTCTGCCCGAAATGCAAGGCCAAAGACATGCAGCTCATTCAGGGCGAGTACTGGTAAGACGCCGCGGCGCGACCGCCCTGCGGCGGTCGCCCCATCTACTTCACGATGATCACGGGGCTGCCGGTCGGCACCAGAGCGCTGACCTTGAGCACGTCGGCGTTGTGCATGCGCACGCACCCGTGGCTCACAGCCTTGCCGATCAGGGAGTCTTCGTTGGTGCCGTGAATGGCGACGGGGCCGCCCTGCGGCCAGTTGAGCAGTCGCGGCTGAAAGGCGCTGATCCCCAGGGCGAGCACGCCGTACGGCCCCCCCGACGTCGTGGGCCGCAGCTTCTGATTGACGTAGTAGATTCCCGTAGGGGTCGGTAGCTGGGCGGTGCCCACGGCCACCGGGAAGCTGCCCACAAGCGCGCCGCGCTTGTAGACGATCAAGCGGCGCTGCCTCAGGCGAATGACGATCTTGGCCGTCGTCGTGTAGATCGCGACGCCGCCCTCCTTGACCCAGCCGTGACTTTCGTTGGGGTGGATCGGCAACCAGACGTCGTACCAGGTGACGCCGCCGACCTGGCGTACGCCACGCACCAGGAACACCGTCGGATAGCCGTTCACGTTGACGCGCGCGAAGCGCTGGCGCACGGTGGCCGTGGTGGTCGGCGCGCTGTAGGCGACGACGGTGCCGACGGCCTTGGCGACCTGCCAGCGCGGCGTCGGCGCGGGGGTCTTCCCCACCGCGCTCGCGACGGTCGGCGTGGCCGACGGCGAGAACGCCGGCTGGCCCGTGCCGCCGTCGCCGGTGCGGCCGTGCACGACGGCGTAGCCGACGCCGGCCAGCACGACGAGGGCGACGGCCACGGCCGCCGCCTTTACCCAGGCGCGCTTCATGGCCGCGCCCCGCGGGTGACTCGTGCGCTCTCGGCGTCAGGCTCCATGCGAGCCAGCATAGCATCCTCCTCGCGCGGGCAAGCTCTCCAGTGCGTGGGCGCCGGCCGACCCGCCGCGCCGCCACCCAAACCTATCGTCCTGACGTACAATGACGATACTGCGCAGGGATAAAACACCAAAGGAGCAGACACTGTGATCGCACTCATCGTGGTGATCGTCATCGTAGTGGTGGTGGCCCTCCTGCTGTGGTCGACCTACAACGGCATCGTGCGCCGCCGCAACCAGGTCGACAACGCCTGGAGCCAGATCGACGTGCAGCTCAAACGAAGGCACGACCTGATCCCCAACCTGGTCTCGTCGGTCAAAGGCTACATGCAGTTCGAGCAGGACACGCTGACCAAGGTCACCAACGCGCGTGCCGCCGCCGTCGCCGCCGGCGCCCAGGGCCCCGCGGCCCAGGCCCAGGCCGAGAACACCCTCACCCAGTCGCTGCGCTCGCTGTTCGCCGTGGCCGAGAACTATCCCGACCTCAAGGCCAACCAGAACGTGATGGCACTGCAGGAGGAGCTCACCACGACCGAGAACAAGATCTCGTTCGCGCGCCAGTTCTACAACGACAGCGT
>CAZFJE010000164.1:0-7593 GCA_964519555.1 uncultured Thermoleophilia bacterium | reverse complement strand
TTCGGCAGGTTTCCTAAACCTGGTGTCGCTGGTTCGATTCCAGCCGGGGGCGCCAGAAGTCCCTGCTCAGGGCGATTGCATTTCGTGCGGGTCGCGCACGGAACTTCCGAATCGGCAGGAATGCCGACATAATGCTGACGAGACTCACCATCATAGTAGGGCACGGCTAGGCACGGGGCGACACTCGTTGCCCTTGGCCTGAGGTCGCAGCCCACTGGCATGGGTAAGGAGAGCGGAGACGTGAGTCCAGCGTGGTTTAGTCGCCGGCGCAACGGTTGGAACTTCCGGCCGGCTTCTTGGCAGGGATGGGCGGTCACCGCGCTCTACGGTCTGCTTGTCTACGCCGCGGCGCGCGCCTTCAGAGCGCAGCACGCAGTGCTCTTCGTCATCGCCTTGCTCGTGCTCACAGTCGTACTCGGCGTCGTCGCTGTGGCGACGAGTCGCCGGCGCTAACTAGCCTGACTACGTCAGGATATCCTTGCGTCCAAACACCGCCCATGCGGCCAGCAACAGCACACCCACCGTCACTGCGTAGTTCTCCAGGGCCTGCCTGATGGGCTGCCAGTAGATCGGGTAGCGGAAGAGGTTGAGGAAGACGAACCGGTAGGACGAGTAGGTGTAGGGCTTCATGAAGTCGAACACGCTGAACAGGTTGAGGATGCTCAGCACAGTGAACACCGCGATGGCGATAGTCGCCGCCGTGAGACTCGAGCCGCTGAAGGTCGAGATGAAGAGCGCGATCGTCAGCGAACAGATCGCCCCGGCGACCACCAGCAGGTAGGCTGCGCCGATCAGCTCCAGCGCATGCGGCGCTTGGAGCGTCGTTCCCGAGAGGGTGACCAGTGGATGCAGGCCGAAGGCGGCCACCCCTGCGACCAGCGCTACCACGGCCACCATGGCCGCCCCGGCCAGCGCGTAGAGCACAGCCATCGCCCACTTCGCAAGCAGCACGCCCGTGCGACTCACAGGACGCGAGAGCCAGGTCTTGAGCGTGCCCGCCTCGGCTTCGCTTGCCACCGAGGAGGCGCCGCCCATGGCGGCGATGATGGGCAGCAGAAACGACGCCAGCGCGTAGAGCACCGAGAGCATCACAAGCAGGCCGTTCTGACTGATGTGCGTGACAAAGGGGGGATCGCCGGGGTCTGCAGGCCGGGGCTTCTCCAGAGCCCCGGCGGCAATCACGATCACCGGTAGGAGTATCAGGCCCAGCCAGCCCACATAGGTGCGCTTCTGGTTGAGGATCTTGACCAGCTCGAGGCGCAGCGATCGCATCTGCTTCGAGACTCCCCCTAGTCGAGACTGCCGCGGCGACCGCATCGGCGATCACGAATGGCAAGGGTCCTGCGGCGCATCACGGCTGCTTCCGGCGCAGACGCTGACACGTCACCTAAGAGTATGCCCCGCTGCGAACGTGTCGGGAGTACGCCGTGGTCGTCGGTCGTCCAGATCCATGGCGATGCTCCACACGCAGCGCGTACAGTGGTGCGAAGGCTCGGACGTCGAGCCGATGACTCCGTTGCGTCGCATCGCTTATAGTTCGTTGCAATGCTGCCCAAGGTGGGCCTGCGGAGGTGACCATAGACTCCCTTGACCGCGACATCCTGATCGCCCTGCAACGCGACGGTCGCCAGACCAACGCCCACCTTGCCGAGTCGCTAGGACTGTCGGCCTCGGCCATGCTGGAGCGTGTGCGCCGGCTCGAGCAGGACGGACAGATACTCGGGTATCGCGCCCTCGTCGCTCCCGAGGCGCTCGACCTCGACATTCAGGCCGTGATCGGCGTGCGACTGCGCGTGCACGGCCGCGATTCGATCGAGCAGTTTGAGCAGCACATCGGCGACGTCTCAGGCGTTTGCAGCTGTTGCCATGTGACCGGCGGGTACGACTACCTGGTTGGCGTCGCGGTGCCTGATCTGGCGGCGCTACGCGAGCTGATCAGGGTCGACCTTGCCGCCATCCCCGGCGTGTCCAAGCTCGAGACCATGCTGGTGCTCTCCGAGGTCAAGCCCTTCGCCGGCTGGCCTGCTGGCTCAAGCTAAGCTGCTCCGACACTGGTGCGCTGCTGTACGTCTGTGCCTCTGCGGTCGGGCGCAGATTCTGCGGACAGACTCGCCGCGCTGCAAGGTCCGCGATTTGCAGCGGGACAGGCGTGCTCTCGGCGAACCGAAGAATCTGCGGAATCTGGTACTTCCGTCGGCGTTTCGTCAATGATTCTGCCATCATGCCGCATGAAGGCCGTCGCTGTCGGTGCCGACGGCGATTGCAAGGCCGCCTCACGTGGCGGCCGAAGTCACGGCTGGAGGCACGAAATGGCGGTCGATGGGTCAGTTCCCGACTACAGGCAGGACGGGCGCTCTGCCCCGGACCTGGGCGACGCTAGGTCCGAGCTGCGCAAGCGCCTGGCGCTTGCTCCAGCGGGCATCGCCGCAGTCAACGCCCTGCTGACAGGACCCGATAACCCTCTGGTCGAGGGTCTGCTCGATCTGATTGACCGCTACGGCGGTGTCGCTGAGATCAACCGCAAGGCGGCGCAGGCCGATCGTCTCGAGGCGCAGCTGGACCGCCTGCGCGACGAGCGTTCTCCCTACGTCGGGGACCTTGAGTGGCTGCGGGAGCAGCGCGATGCCGGTGCCTTCGTGTCGCTTGCGGAGCATCGTCAGCGGGTACTCGGCGAGCGGGCCGATGGGGCCAGCGTAGACCAAGAGCACGCCGTCACCCTCGAGATCAGCGCCCTGCAGTACTTCCCTTGGCTCATGGCTGAGGCGCGGCATGCGATCCAACATCGCGAACTGATGCCCGGCCGATATATCCGCGTGCGCAACATGGTCGAGCAGTCGGGTGCGGGCGGGGACATCGTCGCCGTCGCAGCGGCTATGCAGCTTATCGGTGCCTCGCACGTCGAGACGCTCGACACGCGCGGCATCGACGGTAGCAACGTGATGCTCGGCGGCCCCGAGACGATCACCGGCTACTTCGGCGGCATCGGCCAGCCCAATCAGTACCCGCTGATCTGGGCGAACGAGTATCTGCGCTACCTGACCGAGTACGGCATACGCGAGGTGCTGAACGTCAATCCGGGCACCGTCCTGGTCGCTCTGCTGCTGCACAAGCTCGGGATAGAGAACGAGTTCAAGGTCTCGGTGTTCATGGGCGTCGACAACCCGTTCTCGGTGCTCTGGCTGCTGATGGGCGCGAGCCTGCTGGCCGCAGATGACGGCTCGACGAGCCTTGCCGGGCTCAACCTGTCGAACTCGGTCGACAGGGCCACGCTGGAGACGTCGGCATACCTTCGCGACAGTCTTGGCCTGACCAGTGCCGTCCGCTTCGAACACCACGTGACCGAGGCCTACAGGTCGATCGTGCGCCAGCCCTACGAGCGGCGCGACGAGCTTGTGGCTGCGGCCGGGGCGGTCTGCAACATGTCGGCCAAGCACGAGGGCGGCGAACCCGCCGATGAGGCCGACAGTGAGCATCCCAGCGACATCTTCGACTACTTCCTGTCGCGCGACGAGATCGATAGGCAGGGGCTCATGCCCGCTCTCGAAGCCGATTACCTTGCCAAGCACGTCGCGGTGAACCGCACCGCCGACGAGCTCACCAGGGCAGGGGTCGGCGTGCGTCCGGCGGAGCTTCTGCACGCGCCGGTTGCGGTGTCTGCTCACGCCTGAGGCCGTGTGATCGTTGCGGGGCAGCGCCGCGCGTCTACTTGTTCGCGAACACCAGTCCCGCGATCAGCGCCGCGGCCTCCTCCTGCATTGCGGGGATGGCGTGCGAGTAGATGTCGAGCGTCATCGCCACGGTGGCGTGGCCCAGGCGCTCGGAGACGACCTTGGGGTGCACGCCGGCCTGCAGGGCGAGGGTCGCGTGGGTGTGGCGCAGGTCGTGCAGGCGGATCCTGGGCACCATCACCATTTTGAGTGCCTGTCGCCAATAGCGTGAGACTGACTCGGGGTCGAGGAACTGTCCGCTTTCGCAGGTGAAGACGTAGCCTGAGTCGACCCAGCCCTCGCCCCACTGCTCCTGATCGTGAAGCTGGCGTGCCGCCTGGGCCTTGAGCACCTCGACTGTGCCGGGATCGATGGCGATGACCCGGCGGCCCTTGGCGGTCTTGGGCTCGGAGACCACGACCTCGCGCCCGAAGGGGATCAGGGCGCGGCGTATCGCGAGTCGTCCGGCCTCGAAGTCGACATCGTTCCAGCGCAGGCCCAAGGCTTCGCCTCGTCTCATGCCGGTCATGGCGATCGTGTGCCAGAGAGGGGAGAGGCGCTCGTCTTTCACAGCATCGAGGAAGTCGCGAAGCTCCTCCTTGCTCCAGGTCTTCATCTCTTTTGGCGGGAACCCATTCGCCGGTCCACTTCCTATGTTAGTGCCAGAGTCACCTCCGCTGTGAGCGACGGAGGGCCGTAGTCGGCCAGCGAGAAGCCCGTCGGCATCAAGTCGGCGACACTGCGGTTTGCAGCGCAAATGCCATATAGACAGGTTCAACAGACCTATGCGTGGAAAGCGTCCCTCGAGCGCATGGGCGGGCATGATGTTGCCTGGCTGGTAGCCGCTCCCCTGCCGGTCGCGGCCGGCCACCGACCGCGGCGTTGAATGGTGGGTCTGGCACAAACCATGCCGAAAGGCGTGCTGGGGCTGAGGGCGTCGCAGCTAGAGCTCCGCCTGTCGGGCGGCCGCGCTGCCACCGGCAACGGTGGTCGCGTCTTCGAGCATGCAGCTCACGCGGTAGCCGCTGTCGTGTTCGCTGCCGTCGGCCAATGCCACACCAAGCACGTGGTGGTGGAAGCCCGGAAAGCGGCGATCGAACTCCTGGAGCGCTTCGAGGTACTCGACCGTCGACGCCTCGGCGCGTTCGCCGGGCATGAGGATCGGGATGCCCGGCGGGTAGGGCACTACCATCACCGCGGAGGTGCGCCCGACCATCTCGTCAAGGGGCGTCATGGCGACCTTGCCGCGCACCAGATTCTCATAGGCGACGTCCGGCGGCATGACCGGAACGGGCAGAGCGTCGTAGGCCCGCTCGAGCTTGCGCGGCAGTTCGGCCTCGCGCAAGTAGGCGTGCATCTCGTCGCCGAGCAGCGGCAGGGTGAGGGCGCCGTAGCGGGCGCCGTAGGTGCTCACGAGGTCGGGAAAGACGGCGTGCAGGGGCGCGTCGTCGTCGTAGAGGCTCTTGAACTCGAAGAGGGCATCGACCAGGGTGCCCCACTTGCCCCTCGTGATGCCGATCGAGAACAGGAACAGCAATGTGTAGTCGCCGGTCTTCTCGACGACGATGCCGCGCGTCTCGAGAAAGCGCGAGACGAGCTCGGCGGGTATGCCCCATGGTGCCATGGCGCCGCGTGAGTCGATGCCCGGCGTGAGCAGCGTCACCTTGATGGGATCGAGCATGCAGTAGCCCTCGGCCAGGTCGTTGAAGCCGTGCCAGTCGGCCCCCGGCGCGAGGGTCCAGCAGCTCGGCTCGCGACCGAGCACCTCGTCGCTCAGCGTGCTGAAGTCGCACTCCTTCCCGCTCGCCGGGTCGATGGCGGTGTCGGGCTGCCAGACACCGAACCACCACGGGCCGCGCGGCCCGGCTTCGTTGCGGGCGATGATCTCGCGCCCCACACGCACGGTCGTCTTGCGAAAGGCGATCGCCTCCTGCACGCTCTCTTGCGTGAGACTGAGGCCCGACGGGCCGTCCATCATGGCCGTCGAGACGTCGTTCGAGGCGATGATCGCGTACTGGGGCGAGGTCGAGGAATGCATCATGAACGCTTCGTTGAAGCGGTCGCGGTCGACCGGTTTGCGCCCTTGGCGCACGTGGATCATCGATGCCTGGCTCAGGGCGGCGAGAAGCTTGTGGGTCGATTGCGTGGTGAGCACCGTCGGTCCGCGGTCGTCGCCCGGTTCGCGGTACATGCCATAACGCCTGGCATAGAGCGGGTTGAATCGTGCGTAGGCAAACCAGGCCTCGTCGAAGTGGATGCGATCGACGCGCTGACCCAGGGTGTGATCGACCGCCTCGACGTCGTAGCAGAGGCCGTCGTAGGTCGAGTTGGTGACCACGGCGTAGACGGGGGTCTCGTCATTCATGTAGCCGCGTAGCGGCGTCGCTTCGATCGCCGCGTCGATCGCCTCGGGCTGAAGCTGAGCGAGCGGGATCGGGCCAATGATGCCATAGCCGTTGCGCTGTGGCCGCAGGTACACCGGGATGCTGCCGGTCATCGACAGACCGTGCTGCACCGACTTGTGGCAGTTGCGGTCGATCAGCACCGGGTCGCCCTGCGTCACGCAGCCGTGCAGCACGATCTTGTTCGAGGTCGAGGTGCCGTTGGTGACGAACATCGTGAAGTCGGCGCCGAAGACACGGGCCGCGTAGTCTTCGGCAGCGCCGACCACGCCGGAATGGTCGAGCAGCGAGCCCAGCTCCCCGACCGAGATCGACAGGTCGGAGCGCAGCATGTTCTCGCCGAAGAAATTGTGGAAGCTCCGTCCGACGGGCGTCTTGAGGAACGCCGTGCCGCCCGTGTGACCTGGCGTGTGCCACGAGTACTCGTGGTGTTCGGCGAACTCGACCAGGCGGCCGAAGAACGGCGGCAACAGGGCATTGACGTAGCTGTGGACGGCGTAGGAGACGCGACCGGCGATGAAGTGCGGCGTGTCTTCGAGCTTCCACATGTAGCCCGTCACTCCGTGCAGAGCGGCGTAGGGCAGCTGCGCCAGCAAGACGCGGTTCGTCACGACGAAGATGGGCAGCGAACGTCCTCGCGAACGGGCGAGGGCGATGATGTCGAGCGCTCTGTTTTCGCAGGCGGGGTCGCCGTCGCCGCAGCCCCACTCGAGCACGAGGCAGCCGATGCCGGGATTCGAATCGAGGACCATCTCGCCGTCGTCGTAGGTGGCCGCCTCGATCACGGTGAGACCGCAGTCCTTGAGCTCGCCGACCACCGCGCGAGAGGCGCGGCCGGCCGCCGTGTCGGCCTTGAGGTCGTCGTCGACGACCAGGACCGGGAACGCGGAGTACTCCATGCCACCCTCTTCCTTTGCGCGGCCAGGGACTGCACCAGCCTACTGCCAGTGCTGCCGGGAGCCAATCGCGGTTCGTCTCAGAGGGGTCGTCGCAAAAGGGCGGGGCGAGCGCGCCGATGGGGCGTGCGGGCTGGAGATCGCGCGCCTGGGCGCTGCCCTGCTCGCCATCTGTCGGCACGTGCAGCGCGGCGACGGCCGCGCCAGAGATCGCCTGGGGCATCATGAAGCGCCGCATCGAGCTGCTCGGCATGGCGCGGCCGCCGCGCCGGACGCCGTTCACCATCGACGAGATCGAATGTGAGCTGCGGCGCATCGTGGGCGAGATAGCGCGGCACACCAGCCCCGTGCGATCTACCGACGCATGTCGACACGCCATGCAGGAAGACAGGTCGGCATCCAGTCGGCCATGGCGCCCTGTGCAGCGGAATCGGAGGCCCAACAGGTCTGACTGACCTGTTCGCCTGTGAGGCCGACCGTGAACCTTCGCGCCCAGGGTGGGCGGGAGAGTAAACCTGAGAGAACTGGCCGAGCGACGCTGTTGCCACGACAGGTCTAGGTACCCGACCCCACCGCTCGTAGGCACGC
>CAZFJE010000163.1:0-7625 GCA_964519555.1 uncultured Thermoleophilia bacterium | reverse complement strand
AGGTCGGGGTCGATGAAGGGCGCGACCATCGCCCCCGAGGCGCCGTCGACGTGCACCGGCACGTCGATGCCGGTGCGCACCTGGAGCTCGTCGAGCGCTCGGCAGATCTCGGCCACCGGCTCGTAGCTGCCGTCGTAGGTAGAGCCCATGATGACGACCACGCCGATCGTGTTCTCGTCGCACAGGGCGACGGCCTCGTCGGCCGCCAGGTGGTAGCGGTCGCCCTCCATGGGCACCAGACGGGCCTCGACGTCCCAGTAGTTCATGAACTTGTCCCAGCAGATCTGGGCGTTCACGCCCATCACCATGTTGGGGCGATCGGCGGGCAGGCCCGCTGCCCGCCGCCGCTTCTGCCAGCGGCGCTTCAGGGCGAGGCCGCCCAGCATGCAGGCCTCGCTCGAGCCCGTGGTCGAGCAGCCCACGGCCTCGTCGGCGGCCGGCGCGTGCCACAGGCGCGCCAGCATGTTGACGCAGCGCAGCTCGAGCTCGGCGGTCTGCGGGTACTCGTCCTTGTCGATCATGTTCTTGTCGAAGGTCTCGGCCATAAGGCGGTCGGCCTGGGGCTCCATCCAGGTCGTCACGAAGGTCGCCAGGTTCAGACGGGCGTTGCCGTCGAGCATGAGCTCGTCGTGGATGATCTGGTAGGCGGCGTCGGGCGGCATGCCGCGCGCCGGAAGCTCGTCGCGCGGCACACGCGAAAGCTCGGCTGAGAAGATGGGCGGCACCTCGAGGTCACGCTGCACTCGCCTCGGGTTGCGGGGGTGCTTGAGCACGGGTCCCTCCTTGCCATGCGACGACGGCGACGCTGCGCATTCTAGCCGCCCGCAACAGCGCACGGTCGTTGCGCGCTCACCCCCCGCCGCCCCGACCGGGCCGCGCGCGGCCCCGGCCGCGCGCCACGCCCGCGCCCGGCCGGGGCCGCTACCGGCCCCGTCGCCCTACTGGTACCTGATGCGCGGGTTCAGCAGCGCGTAGATGATGTCGGCGACGAAGTTGGCGACCACGTAGATGATGACGATCAACAAAGCGGTCGCCTGCACCAGCTTGAGGTCGCGGTTCGTGATGGCGAAGAGCAGGAGCCGGCCGATCCCCGGGTACGAGTAGACCGACTCGGTGATGATAAGGCCGCCGATGAGCCAGCCGATGCCGATCGCCACGACGGTGACGGTCGGCAGCAGCGAGTTGCGCAGCACGTGGGTGAAGAGCACGCGCCGCGGCGACAGGCCGTTCAGGTTGGCTGTGCGCACATAGTCCATCTGCAGCACGTCGACGGTGCTCGACCGGGTCATGCGCACCACGTAGGCCAGGCTGGTGAGCGCCACGGTGATCGCCGGCAGCACGAGGTAGGGGAACGCCTGCGTGAAGCTCGAGTGTGGGTCGATGGCCGAGCTCGCCGGGAACCAGTGGAGCTTCACGGCGAAGATCGAGATGAGGATGACGCCGCTCACGAACTCGGGCAGGCCTATGAAGGCCAGCGAGCCGATCGAGATCGTCTGGTCGAGCCAGGTATTTCGTCGGAGGGCCGCAATGAGCCCCAGGACTATCCCCAGCGGGACGTGCAGGGCAAAGGCGACGAGGGCGAGCATGAGAGAGTTGCGCAGCCGTTCGAGGACCACGCTCCGTACAGGCTCGTTCATGCTGACCGAGGTGCCCCAGTCGCCCTTCACATAGCTCGATACCCAGCGCTCGTACTGCACGGGGATGGGCTTGTCGAGACCGAGTTGATGACGCAGCTCGGTTTTGGCCTGCTGGGTCGCGAAGCGGCCCAGCACCTGGCTGGCGACGTCACCGGGCAGCACCTCGGTCGCCCAGAAGATGATGACCGAGGCCAAAAACACGGTCAGGACCATGAAGCCGAGGCGCCGAAGGACGAAGCGGCCCATCAGTCGCCTCCCTCGTCGCCGGACAGCATGATCGTCTTGGCCTGCAGCTCGCGCAGCTCGTCGAGCGGGATGTGGCAGTAGACGCGATGATCGCCCTCGCCCTCGTGCCAAGGCGGCTCGTGGTCGCGGCAGAGATCGCCGAGGAAGCGCGGGCAGCGGGGGTGAAAGCGACAGCCGGACGGCACCTGCATGGCGCTCGGCACAGAGCCGCTCAGGCGGATGGGCAGCTGCTGGGCGTCGGGGTCGGCCAGGGGGACCGCCGAGAGCAGCGCCTCGGTGTAGGGGTGGAACGGCGGTGTGAGCACACGGACGGCGTCGCCGATCTCCATGACGTGACCCAGATAGACGACGGCGATGGCGTCGGACAGGTGCTGCACCGCCGAGAGGTCGTGAGAGATGAAGATAAACGACGTCTTCTTGTCGACCTGCAGCTTCATGAGCAGGTTCATGAGCGAGCCCTGCACCGAGACGTCGAGCGACGAGATGGGCTCGTCGCACAGGATCAGTTCGGGGTCGGCGGCAAAGGCGCGGGCGATGGCGACGCGCTGCTTCTCGCCGCCGCTCAGCTCGTTCGGCAGGCGGTCGAAGTAGCTCTCGGGCAGGCTCACGGCCCGCAACAGCTCGAGGGCGCGCTCCTTGGCCTCGGGGCGGCTGAGCCCGCCGAGCAGGGAGAGCGGCCGCATGATCGCGGCGCCCACGTTGCGCGTGGGGTTAAGAGAAGCGTCGGGGTTCTGGAAGACCATCTGAATAGTTCTGAGCGTCGCCCGCGGCCGCGACTTGGTGGAGCGCGGCAACGACTTACCGTGGAGCGCGATGGTGCCCTTGGTGGCGGGCGTCAGGCCGATGATGGCGCGCGCCACGGTGGTCTTGCCGCTGCCGCTCTCGCCGACGATGCCCAGCGTCTGGCCGACACAGACCCCGAGGTCGACACCATCGACCGCGCGGATCAGGCGCGCCGGGCGGCCCGGCACGATACCGTTCGTGGCCTTGAAGTGGACCTCCAAGTCGCGCACGCTCACCAGCGTGTCGGCGGTGACACACGATGCCTCGGCGACGCGTACCGTCTTGGTCGCTTCGCGGAGGTACTCGGCCGGTGGCGGCACCACCTGCCAGCGACGGCAGGCCGAAAGGTGAGCGTCGGCGACCGCTGTGAGCGACGGCCTTGCCGCAGTGCATCGGTCCTCGACAAAGGCGCAGCGCGGCCCGAAGATACAGCCCGCCGGCAACTCGTCGACCCGGGGGATGGAGCCGGGGATCGTGACCAGCGAGCGCTTCTGCGGCGTGGGGTCGAAATGCGGCACGCAGCCGAGAAGGTCGAGCGTGTAGGGGTGCAACGGGCGCTTGAAGAGCTGGCGCAGCCCGGCCTGCTCCATGAACTCGCCGGCGTACATGACGCCGACGCGATCGCAGATCTTGGTGATCACGCCGAGGTCGTGGGTGATGTAGAGGATGGCCGACTCGAACTCGCGCTTGAGCTCGGCGACGAGGTCGAGCACGACGGCCTGCGTGGTCACGTCGAGGGCCGTCGTGGGCTCGTCCATGATGAGCAGCGAGGGGTTGGTCATGAGCGCCATGGCGATGACGCAGCGCTGCAGCATGCCACCAGAGAGCTGGTGCGGATAGCGCTTCATGACCGCTTCGGGGTCGGGCATGGCGACCTTGGTCAGCATCTCGCCGACGCGCGTGAGGGCGGCGCCGTGGTCCATGCCCAGGTGCTGGCGGGCGACCTCGGCGAGCTGCTTGCCGATCACGATCGAGGGGTTGAGCGCGCTCAGGGGACTCTGATAGACGACGCCGATGCGCGACCCCCAGAGCGCCCGCAACTCTTTGGCGGAGAGGCTCAGCAGGTCGATGCCGTCAAGCCGCACGCTGCCGTCGGTCACCCGCCCGTTGCTGGCCAGGTAGCGGATCGCACCCATCGCCAGGGTCGACTTGCCCGAGCCGGACTCGCCCACAAGGCCGAAGCTTTCGTGCTCGCGGATGGTCAGCGAGACGTCGCGCACCGCGTGCAGCACGCCGAACTCGGTGGTGTAGTCGACGTGGAGTCCCTCGACCTCGAACATGGTGCGAGGGGCCGGCGCCGGAGCGCCGGACGGCCGCGCGGCGGCCGTCGGTGCGGCGGGGACGCCCATCAGCTTCTCCCCCCGCCGACGAGCATGACCTGGCGCAGACCGTCGCTCATGAGGTTGGTCGCGACCACGAGCAGGGCGATGGTGCAGGCCGGAAAGAGCAGGGCCCACGGCGCGAGGGCGAAGTAGCCCTGCGCCTCGTTGATCTGCAGGCCCCAGTCGGGCGAAGGCGGCTGCACCCCGAGGCCCAGAAAGCCGAGCGAGGCGACCAGGAAGATCGAGTACGAGAAGCGCATGGACGCCTCGACCAGCAGCGGCGGCAGCGAGTTGGGCAGGATCTCGCGAAAGAGCACGTAGGAGCGCTTTTCGCCGCGCACCCGGGCCGCCTCGACGAACTCCTTGGACTTGAGATCGAGGACCATGCTGCGCACGACGCGGGCCACCATGGGGATGTAGAGCACGGCCACCACGAAGATGAGGTTCACATTCGAGGGGCCGACCGTGCTGAGCAGCACCAGGGCGAGAAGCAGCGAGGGAAACGAGAGCAGCACGTCGAGCAGGCGCATGATCACTTCGTCGATCATGCCGCCGACGTAGCCCGAGGCCAGTCCGATGGCCGTGCCGATGAGCACCGCGATCAGCGTGCCGACGCCGCCCAGCACGAAGATGTTGCGCGTACCGACGATGATGCGGCTGAAGATGTCGCGGCCGAAGTCGTCGGTGCCGAACGGATGCGACAGCATCGGGCCGTGCAGGCGCAGCGCCGCGTTCTGGGCGGCGTAGTTGTAGGGCGCGAGCCAGGGTCCAAAGATGGCGAGAAAGACAAAGCAGCAGAAGATGATCGTACCGACGTGCGCAGCCGGGCGCCGCTTGAGGCGGCGCCAGTAGATGCGCCATTGCGCAGGACGCTGGCTGGGGAGCTGGGCGTGAAAACCGCTCAGGGCTTCCTCTTCTGCGACCAGTGTGTCATCCAGTGGCTTATCCATCTCACCATCCGCTGGTTTTGGCCTGAGCGCGCACGACGCCGCCAATGCTGGCAGGCGGCAGGCGCACGAGCCGGGTTGCTGGCGGAGCCCGAGGGGGCGGGGCCTCGCGGCCCCGCCCCCTCGCCGGCGCCGTCCGTCAGGACGGCGCCGGGCGACTACCGCTTACTGGGTGAAGTGCGCGTTGCCCAGGATGGTCTGCGACCAGTCCGGGGCGATCGCGATACCGTCGAGGTTCTTGGACTCCCCGGCGATCGCCTCTTGCTCGATGAAGTTGATCATGGGCACCTGCTGCTGCAGGATCTGCTGGGCCTGCTGGTACAGAGCGGCCCGCTTCGTCGGGTCGAGCTGGGCGACGATCTGCGCCACCACCGAGTCGAACTGCGGGTCCTTCCAGCGCGAGTAGTTCCAGGGAGCGGTGCTCAGGAGGGAAAGCTGGAAGTACGTGACCGGAGCGGCTCGGGTGCCCCAGTCGACAACGCCGAACGGCGCCTGGTACCAGGTATCATTGCCCTTGTCGGCGTAGTAGACACTCGGCGGGACCTGCTGGATGTTGACCGTGACGCCGATGGCCTTCATCTGGGCCTGCCAGGCGGTCACGACGGCGGGTATCGGGTCGATGGTCTGGGTCACGACACTCACGGTCGTGCCGTGCGGGTAACCCGCCTGAGAGAGCAGCTGCTTGGCCGCCGCCACGTCGAACTTGGGGGTCGTGGTCAGGTAGTCGCTCTTGTAGGCGGGTCCGACCAGTGTGCCGTTGCCGGGGGTGGCGCCGCCGGGCGCGACCAGTGCGGTGATGCCCGGCAGGTTGGTGCCCATGAGCAGCGCCTGACGGAACTTGAGGTTGTTGCCGGGGGCCACGTCGCAGCGGATCTGGAGCTCGAAGCAGTAGTTGGTCGACGTGGAGATCGTCTTCAGCGAGGCGCTGTTCTTGACCTCCTGCGCCTGCTCGACGTCCAGGTTCGGCACGAAGTCGAGCGCGCCGCCCTGCAGGCTGGCGACCTGGCCGGCAACATCGGGCGAGTAGATGTAGTCGATCTCGTCGAGGTAGGGCAGCTGGTTGCCCTGCGCGTCCTTGCCCCAGTAGTGCGGGTTCTTCACGAGGACCGCGCGGTCCTCGGCGGAGAGCGACTTGAGCATGAACGGACCGGTGCCGACCGGGTTCTTGGCCGGGTTGGCGACCGACTTGCAGAGCATCAGGTCACGGTAGTCGGTGAGCGAGGCGGGAAACTCGGAGTCGACCCGCGCTAGCGTGAACACGACGGTGGTCGCGTTGGGCGCCGTCACGCTCTTGACGTTGGCGTAGATGCTCGCCATAGGCGAGGTCTTGGCGCGCAGCCGGCCCATGGTGTAGACGACGTCGGCTGAGGTGAACGGCTGGCCGTTGGTGAACGTGACGTTGGGCCGCAGGTCGAACGTCCAGACCTTGCCGTTGGTGGTGCTCCACTTCGTGGCCAGCGCAGGTTCGACGCTGTAGTCCTGGCCCAGGGTCACGAGCTTCTCGTAGATCTGCGACTGCAGCTGGATGTCACCGGTCGCGCCGGCGAACATGACGGGGTCGAAGTTGCCGTTGCCGGCCACCGCACCCACTTTGAGGGTGCCGCCCATCTTGATGGCGGGAGTGGCGGAGCTGCTTGAGCCGGAGCCGGCGCCGCTGGAGCTGCCGCAACCGGCCACCGCGACGATGGCGAGGACTAGATGATTGATTCCACGAGATTCGCCTCAGGCAAGGAAAGCGAAGCAGAGAGGCCGAAGCCGACGGTGCCCTAAGTCACCGTCTGCCCGGAGGCCACGATGGACGCCGACCTCGACACTCTCTGCACCGTCGTTTATTGCACAGCCGACGATCTTCTGCCAGAGGCACGGGCCAACGCGCGGCGCCGGATCACCGACGCCGAGCTGGTCACCCTGTGCGTCGCCCAGGCGGTCATGGGCATCCCCTCCGACCGGCGCTTCCTGCGGACCGCCCGCCGTACGCTCATCGACCTGTTCCCGGACCTGCCCAGCCAGTCGGCCTACTGGCGACGCCGCCGGCGACTGGCCGATACGATCGAATGGCTCATGGGCGTCTTCGCCAGCGACAGCCCGGGCTTCGCAGACGACCTCCTGCTGTGCGACTCGACCCCGGTGCCCTGCGCCGCCAGCCGTGAGACGGCCAAGCGCTCGGCGCTCGGCGAGGCCGCCGGCTACGGCTACTGTGCCGCCCACTCGCGCTGGTTCTGGGGCTTTCGCCTCCACCTGCTGGCCGCCCCCGACGGCACTCCTCGAGCCTTCACGCTCGCCGATCCCGGCCGCGGCGAACGCGAGGTGGCCCTCGAGCTGCTGGGACGCGCGGCGCGCGGCGGTGAGCTGCTGATCTGCGACAAGGGCTACGCCGGGCGCGCCTTTGCCGCCTCGGCCGCCGAGCTCGACGTTGCGGTCGTACGCCCCCGGCGTGCCGACGAGAGCGGCGCGGGCCCCCACCTGGCGACCATCCGGCAGCGCATCGAGTCGATCTTCTGGACGGCCAAGGACCTGCTCACCTTGGAGCGCCACGGGGCGCGCACCCTGGCCGGCCTGCGCGAGCGCATCCTGCAGAGGTTCTGCTGCCTGGCGGCCTGCATCAGCCTCAACCACCGGTTGGGACGGCCGAGCAGGGCGTTGGTCGACTACTGCGCCTGAGCTGTGGGCGTGGAATCAATCATCTAGGG
>CAZFJE010000162.1:0-7627 GCA_964519555.1 uncultured Thermoleophilia bacterium | reverse complement strand
ACTGGTGGGTCTCCTTGTGCATGCCCGACAGGTCGACCTGGCCGGTGATCGCCACGACCGGAGCGTGATCGAGATTGGCGTCGGCGATGCCGGTGGCCAGGTTGGTCGCCCCCGGGCCCAGCGTCGCCAGGCACACGCCGGCCTTGCCGGTGAGGCGCCCGTAGGCCCCGGCCATAAAGGCGGCTCCCTGCTCGTGGCGCGTGGGGATGAAGGTGATCTGGCCGGAGCGGTCGAGCGCCTCGTTGATATCGAGCGTCTCCTCGCCCGGTATGCCGAAGACGTACTCGACACCCTCGTTTTCGAGGCACGACACGAACTGATCGGCCGCGATCAACGGATGCCGGCGAGCCGACGTCGACACCCTGGCCGGCGCTACCTGGGGCGTCGCGCCTTTGGCCGGCGCCGCCTGGGACGTTGTGCTGCCGAGCGCCGCCGCGAGCGGGGTGTCACCGGGTGTGACGTCTGTCTTCATCTCGTGCCGTCAGGCTCCTGTCCCGGGCAGGGCTGTCCCGCCGCTGATGTCGATGCCCGTAGTCTTACCCGTTTCCGGCGGCGAGCCGACGGCCACCGGCTTACCGCCGCCCTCGCAGGGCGTTCAGGGCGGCTTCCGAGGCGTAGGCGTCGAGGCCCAGGTAGCCCGGCCAGGGCACGGCCTCGAGGTGGCGCGCTGCCAGGCCGACCATGGCGGCGTTGTCGGTGCACAGCGCGACGGGCGGGATGAACGCGGTCAGACCGCGCCGCTCGCAGGCGTCGGCGAGGCGGCGGCGCAGCCGCGAGTTCGCGGCCACGCCGCCGCCCACCGCGACCTGACGAAGACCCTCGTGCTCGGCGCAGCGCACCGTCTTGTGGACGAGCTGGTCGACGATGGCCTCCTGGTACGAAGCGGCCACGCCGGCGCGACGCGCCGCGAAGCCGGCCTCCCCCTCGTGCTCGCGCAGGTAGTAGAGCAGCGCCGTCTTCAAGCCGCTGAAACTGAAGTCGAAGCCCTGCGGCAGGCTGCGCGGGAACGTCACCAGCGCCGGGTCGCCGGCGACGGCCAGCAGATCGAGCTCGCGGCCGCCGGGATAGGGCAGACCGAGCAGACGGGCTCCCTTGTCGAAGGCCTCGCCGGCGGCGTCGTCGAGCGTGCGGCCGACGACGCGGAACTCGACGCCGCGTTCGACCACGGCAAGCATGGTGTGGCCGCCGCTCGCCGTCAGGCACACGAACGGCGCCTCGACGCCGAGGGCGTAGGCGGCCGCCAGGTGACCCTGCAGGTGGTCGACCGGCGTGAGCGGCAGACGGCGGGCGTAGGCGAGCGCCTTGGCGGCGGCCAGGCCCACGAGCAACGCGCCGATCAGTCCGGGGCCGGTGGTCACCGCGACGCCCTCGAGATCGTCCCAGCCGACGCCGGCTTCGCTCAGGGAATCGGCCACCGCGCCGACCAGCAGCTCGGTGTGGCGCCGCGACGCGACCTCGGGCACGACGCCGCCGAAGGGCGCGTGAAACTCGTGCTGCGACGAGACGATCGACGAGCGTATGACGGCGGCGCCGTCGGGGCCCGCGGTGTCGACGACGGCCGCGCTCGTGTCGTCGCACGATGTCTCGATGCACAGCAGCAGGCTCACGCCGAGTCGCCGTCCCGTTCTTTCCACATGATGAGGGCGTCCTCGCGGTTGTCGGAGTAGTAGCCGCGGCGCACGCCGGTGGCCACGAAGCCGTAGCTGCGATAGAGCTCGATGGCCGGCTCGTTGGACACGCGCACCTCGAGCGTGTGGCCGCGGTGCGGGTCGTCGTCGGTGATCTCGAAGTAGTGCTCGAGCAGGTCGGAAGCGATGTGGTTGCGGCGCTGCGACGCGCTCACCGCCAGGTTCATGATGTGCCAGACGTCGACGAACATGTCGGCGATGAGGTAGCCGACCAGGCGACCGCCGGCCAGACAGCCCAGGCAGAGCGCTTCGGGCTTGACGAGCATGCTCGCGAAGACGTTCGGGTGCCAAGGCAGGGTGAAGGTGTCGTTCTCGATGGCGACGATCGCCGCCAGGTCGGCCGGCAGCAGCCGGCGGATGACGGTCACGCCGGCGGTCGGACGTTCGGGCAGCGAATCGATCATCGGCGCGGCTCCTTGGTCGGCGGCGGAGCGCCGCGGTCGGTGGACGATGGCGTGGCGGCGGCCCGCGGCGCGGCGCCGGCGGCCCGCGGCAGCGCGAGCGCCTGCTTGCGGGGCACGGCGTCGGGTTCGCGGCCGTAGATGGGCAGCGTGTCGGCGAAGCCACGCGTGAGCGCGGGCGAGCCGGCCAGGAACGTGCGGGCGACCATGAGGGCGCTGGGGCCGGCGACGGCGCGCTCGAGCACGACGGCCGGCGGCAGCCGGTCGACGTGCGGCAGCGCGCCGTCGCCGCCCACGACCGCGCCCGGAAAGCGAGAGAGAAACGCGGACAGCTCGTCGACGCTCACCACGGTGAGCGGCACGAGCAGCTCGAGCTCGGGCCACGACGCGAGCCGCGTCGTCGGCGCCGCCGCGAGCGAGGCGGCGGTCCCGGGAGTGGGCTCAGCGGTCGGCCCGCCCGGCGCCGCGGCGGGCCGCGCCGTGCGCCGGTAGACCGCCGCGAAGACCTCGCCGCGGCGGCCGTCGATCAGGGGCACGACGTGAGTGGCGCTCGCGGCCGCCTCGCCTGCGGCGAGGCCGCAGGCGAGCGCCTCGAGACTGGGCACGCCGGCCACCGGCAGGCCGGCGCCCTGCGCCAGGGCGCGCGCCGTGGCGATGCCGATGCGCAGGCCGGTGAACGTGCCCGGGCCCAGGCCGCAGACGACGGTCTCGATGTCGGCGAGCGCGGCGCCGGCCATCGTGAGGGCCTCGTGCACGCACTCGAGCAGCCGCCGCGCCTGCTGCGCCTCGGCGCTGGGGCGCGACTCGCCGAGCGCGGCTCCGTCGGTCGCGACGACCGCGGCCGAGGCCGCGGCGCTCGAGGTCTCGACGGCGAGGATCACGTCGCGGCCTGCGGCGATCGGGCTTCGCGACCGGCCGGCGTGTCCGCCCTGCCTGCGCGCGGCGCCGCCCCTGTGCCCGCCGTCACCTCGTCTGAAGCCGACGCCCCGGGCGCCAGCAGCACGTCGTCGATGCCGGCAGCGGCCATCTCGGCGGCGAGCGCCGCTTCGAGATCGGGGCCAGCGCGCAGCGCGAGACCGCGACTGTCGGGCGTGCGATGCGTGAGCGCGACGTCGACGTCGGCGGGCGGCAGCTCCGCCGCGCCTGCCTCGGGCCACTCCACGAAGGTCAGTGAGGAGCCGTCGAGGTAGTCCTCCCAGGCGAACAGGGTCACGTCGGCGCCCCGCCCCAGGCGGTAGAGGTCGAGGTGGTGCAGCCGCAGGGACGCGGCGCCTTCATAGCTCTGGGCGAGGGTGAACGACGGGCTGGCGACCACGCCCTCGACGCCGAGCGCGTGCAGGACATCGCGCACGAGGGTGGTCTTGCCGGTGCCGAGCTCGCCGCGCAGCGTCACCAGGGCGGGCGGCGTGAGTCTGGCTGCGAAAAGGCGCGCAAACCTGCCGGTCGCCTCCGGCGAAGTGAGCGTGGCCGTGAGCATGCCCTTAGAAGAGGCCCAGTTGTTCAGCCGGCCCGCCGGGCGCCGGCGGCCGCGGAGACGCCGGCGGCTGTGCGGGAGCCGGCGGCTGTGCGGGAGCCGGCGGCTGCACTTGCGGCGGCTTCGGCTCGAGCGCCGGCGCCGCGGGCTCGAGCGGCGCCGTTGGCTCGGGCGCCGCCGCCAGCGTCGGCAGCACGATCGGACGGCGTACCGGTGGGTCGGCGCGCGGCGCGACGGGCGCGTCGGCGGCCTCGTCGGTCGGGACGTCACCGCCCAGCGGCAGGCCGAGCACCTCGGGCAGCCGCAGCACGTCCTGCTTCAAGGTCTCGAGCATGGCCGGCGTGTAGAGGGCGGCGGCCGGATGGAAGATCGGGTAGAGGTAGAGCTCGCGGCCGCCCACGTGCGTACGCTGCGGAATGCCATGCACGCGGGTGATGCCGGTCTGGCTGCCCGACAGCAGCTTGGTGGCGAAGTTGCCCAGCGTGCACACGACGCGCGGCGCGATGATCTCGACCTGGCGCACGAGGTAGGGCTCGCAGGCGGCGATCTCTTCGGGCTTGGGATCGCGGTTGTTGGGCGGCCGCGACTTGAGCACGTTGGCGATGTAGACCTGCTCGCGCGACAGGCCGATGGTCTGCAGAAGCTGCTCGAGGAGCTTGCCGGCCTGGCCTACGAAGGGCCGGCCCTGCTGGTCTTCGTGGTAGCCGGGCGCCTCGCCGACGAACATGAGGTCGCTGTGCGGGTCGCCCTCGCCGAACACCACGCGGGTGCGCGTGGCCGACAGCAGGCATTTCTCGCAGGCCTCGGCTTCGGCACGCAGCTCGTCGAGCGCGACTGCGACCGGGTCGTCAGTGGCAGGTGCCACAGGATGAGCTCCCGCACGAACCACAACTCTTGCCCCCGCCGCCGCCGAGGTTGGCCGACGCGGAGTGGACGGCGAAGCTCGAGAGCATGCGACGGATGTCACCGGTGGAGCACTCGGGACACCGCGGCTTGTCGCCGTTGCGCACGAGCTCTTCGAACCGCAGCTCGCAATGCTCGCAGATGAACTCGTAGATGGGCATGGCGACAGTGTATCACCGAGCCTCGCGGGCGGCCGCTTGCTCGAGCGAGACGGCGGACTCGCCGCGACCCCACTGCGTCAGACGCACGCCGTCCAGCGCAGCCGCTCGCGTTTGTCCACGCCGTCCCTACGGCAGAATTGACCGTGCCGGGCCTCTGCCCCTACTCTTACGATTGTGCAATCGGCCACGAGTCGGGCCGATTGTCCAACGTCGTCGCTTCGAGCCCAGGGGCCGGAGACGACGACCGCACGATGAAAGTGCGCCGGGACGTTAGGCCGGCGTGGTACCGCCCGCCACGGGGGGACTGCAGCCAAGGAGCCGACGCCTTGCTTCCAGACGAAGCGCTACGTGTATGTGTGATCGGACCGGGCCGCCTGGGCGCGACGCTCGTCGCGTCGCTCAGGAAGGCCGGCGTCGCCGTGTCCGCGGTGGTCACCTCGCCGGCCGTGCCGCTCGACCCCGCAGCCGACCCTCCCCGCCTCTCGCTGGCCGATGGCGTCGCGCGCGCCGACGTCGTGTGGATCACCGTGCCCGACGACGGCATCGAGGGCGTCGCCCACGACGTCGCCGCGGCGCTCGCGACACCGCTCGAGCGTCCGGTCGTGGCCGTCCACTCCAGCGGCCTGGGCTCGCTCGACCTGCTCGCCCCGCTGCGCGGCCGGGTGGCCGGGATCCTGTCGCTGCACCCGCTGCAAAGCTTCGCGGTACCGGGCGACGAAGGCGCGCTGCGCGGCGTACCCATGGCCGTCACCGGCGACACGCCGGCCGACGTCGAGCTGGGCGTCTGGCTCGCCGAGCGCCTGGGCTGCCGCCCCTTTGCCCTGGCCGACGAGGCCAAGCCGCTCTACCACCTCGCCGCTGCGGCGGCGAGCAACCTCTTCGTAGCCCTGCAGAGCGAGGCCGGCGAGCTGATGGCGGCGGCGGCGGGCGTGCCGCCCGCCGCCGCCGCCCGCCTGCTCGAGTCGCTCGTGGCCACCACCGCCGCCAACGTCGCCGCGCGCGGGCCGGCGCAGGCGCTGACCGGTCCGGTGGCGCGCGGCGACGTCGGCACCGTGCGCGCCCACCTTGCGCTGCTCGCCGAGCAAGCGCCGCGCTTTGCCGACACCTACCGCTCGCTCTCGCTGCAAGCGCTGCACCTGGCCGCGCCACGCCTGGACGACGACACCGTGCGCACGCTGCGCGAGCTGCTCGACCGCCCCGAAGGACGCCTGTGAGCGCCGCGCGCCACGCCACGACGACCGTCGTGCGCACCGTGGCCGAGACGCGCGCGGCCGTGGCCGCCGGCGAGCGGCCGGTCGGCCTGGTGCCGACCATGGGGGCGCTGCACGACGGGCATCTGGCCCTGATCTCGGCGGCCGCGCGGGAGTGCGACACCGTCGTGGTGTCGATCTTTGTGAACCCCACCCAGTTCGGCGCGGACGACGACCTCGCCCGCTACCCGCGCGACGAAACCCGCGACGTGGCGCTCGCGGCCGGCGCCGGCGCGACGCTCGTCTTCGCGCCGGCGGTCGCCGAGATGTACCTGGCGGGCGCGGCCGTCACCGTGCACGTCGAAGGTCCGCCGGCCGTGGGCTACGAGGCGGCGCAACGGCCCGGCCACTTCGACGGCGTGGCCACGATCGTCGCCAAGCTGTTCACGATCGTCGCCCCCGACCGCGCCTACTTCGGGCGCAAAGACGCGCAGCAGCTTGCGGTCGTGCGGCGCCTGGTCGCCGACCTCGACCTGCCGGTCGAGATCGTGGCGGTCGACACGGTGCGCGAGCCCGACGGCCTCGCCCGCAGCTCGCGCAACGTCTACCTGGGCGCGGCGCAACGCGCCGAGGCGGCCGGGCTGCACACGGCCCTGGTCGCCGGCGGCGCGGTCTCGGCCGACGGCACCGGCGCCGTCGTGACCAGGGTCACCGCCGAGCTGCAGGCCGCCGGCCTGGCGATCGACTACGTCGCCGTCGTCGACCCGGACAGCTTCGCGCCGGTGGGCGACGTCCCGCGCCCGGACGACCTCATCGTGGCCGCCGTGCGGCTCGGCGAGACCCGGCTGCTCGACAACGTCGCGATCGGCGTGGCAGCGCCGGCCGCGACCACGGACACGACATCACCCGAGCCGGACCCGCGCCGCGGGCCGGCATCGCACGACAAGGAGAGGCAGCGTGGCGACAGTCATGGACAGTGAACGGCACAAGACCACGGAGCGCGAAGGCGTAGCGCGCGTCGTGACCGACACGATCGAGTTCCCCAGCCGCGGCGACGCCGACATCATCGCGATCTCAGACGAGGTCGTCGAGGCCGTGCGCCGCTCGGGACTGCACGACGGCACCGCGACGATCTTCGTGCCGGGCGCGACCGGCGCGGTCACCACGCTCGAGTTCGAGCCCGGCGTGGTGCACGACGTGCAAGAGGCGCTCGACCAGCTCACGCCGCCCGACCGCCACTACGTACACAACGACAACCTGCGCGACGGCAACGGCCACTCGCACGTGCGCGCCGGCCTCGTGGGCCCTTCGCTCACGGTGCCCTTCGTCGCGGGCCGCCTGACGCTGGGGCGCTACCAGACCATCGTCTTCTGCGACTTCGACGCGCGGCCCCGGCAGCGCGAGCTGATCGTGCAGGTGATGGGCGTATGAGCGACTCGCCGAGCACAGGCGCACGCATCGTCGTGCAGGTCGCCCTCGACTTCGTCGACCTGCCGCGCGCCATCGAGATCGCCCGCGAAGCGGTCGCCGGCGGCGTCGACTGGGTCGAGGCCGGCACGCCGCTCATCAAGGCCGAGGGCCTGCGCGCCGTGCGCGAGCTCAAGGCCGCCTTCCCCGACAAGCTCATCTTCGCCGACTTGAAGACGATGGACGCCGGCCGCATCGAGGTCGAGTACGCAGCCAAGGCGGGCGCCGGTCTGGTCGGCGTGCTCGGCGCGGCCAGCGACTCGACCATCAAGGAGTGCATCGAGGCCGCCCACAACTACGGCTGCAAGCTGATCGTCGACATGATCGAGGTCGCCGACCCGGT
>CAZFJE010000161.1:0-7864 GCA_964519555.1 uncultured Thermoleophilia bacterium | reverse complement strand
GCGGCGGCGGTGTACTGGGCGATCATGTAGCCGTTGTTCAGGCCGCTGTCGGCGGTGAGGAACGGCGGCAGCTCGGACAGCGACGCGGTGAGCATGCGAAAGGTGCGGCGCTCACTGATGCTGCCGATCTCGGAGAGGCTCATGGCGGCCAGGTCGAGCGCCAGGGCGAGCGGCTCGCCGTGGAAGTTGCCGGCCGAGATCACCTCGCCTGAGTCGGGGAAGATCAGCGGGTTGTCGGTGACCGACTCGATCTCGACCTCGGCGACCTCGCGCAGCCAGCGCAGCGCGTCGCGACAGGCGCCGTGGACCTGGGGGATGCAACGGATCGAGTAGGCGTCCTGCACCTTGTCGCAGTTCAGGTGGCTGAGGATGATCTCGCTGTCGGTGCACACGGCGCGCACATGGGCGGCCGTGAGCAGCTGGCCGGGAATCGGCCGCAGGCGCTGGATGCGCTCCTCGAAAGGCCCCACCGAGCCGCGCAGGCCCTCGAGGCTCATGGCCCCGATGACGTCGGCCGAATCGAGCAGCGCCTCGCCGTCGGTCACGGCCAGGCAGGCGATGGCCGCCATGAACTGCGTGCCGTTCAGCAGCGAGAGGCCCTCTTTGGCCTCGAGCGTGATCGGCGCGATGCCCGCCGCGGCGAGCACCGGGCCGGCCGGCACGCGCTCGCCCGCGGTGGTGAGAAACTCGCCCTCGCCCATCATGGCCAGCACGACGTGGGCCGAGGGGGCGAGGTCGCCCGATGCGCCCAGCGAGCCGCGCGACGGCACCCACGGCACGAGGTCGGCGTTGAGCAGCTCGCAGAGCGTCTCGAGCACCTCGGTGCGCACGCCCGAGTAGCCCTTGGCGATCGTGCTGGTGCGCAACAGCATGGCCGCCCGCACGACGTCGCGCGGCAGCGGCTCGCCGACGCCCACGGCGTGGCTGCGGATGAGGTTGCGCTGCAGCTTGCGCACCTGGTCGAGCGGGATGCGCGTGGTGGCCAGCAGGCCGAACCCGGTGGTCACGCCGTAGACCACGCTGTCCTCGGCGAGGATGCGCTCCACGACGGCGCGCGCAGCGGCGACGCGCTCGCGCGCCACTGGGCCCAGGCCGACCGTGCGCCCGTGGCGGGCGACGTCGGTGATGTCGCCGATGGTCAGGGGCCGTTCACCAAGAATGAGCTGGCTCATGATCGCGGATCCTTAGGTTGCGGGCTGCGGCGGCGGCTCGTGTTGCGGCCGCGTCGTTACGCGCATCTGGCGCGGCGCGATGCGCACGGTCAAGGGTACCACCACGGCGGTCGTCGGCGGCCCACCCACGACCTCGCAGCGCCAGTCCCCGAAGATCGAAAGCTGCAAGCCGCGGCCCCTCCAGACACCGTCGACGCCGCGCCGAGGCCCAGATCGGCGCCCAGTCCCCCGTGGCCGGGCAGCGTGAAGTCGAGCGCCGCGGAGACGGTTGTGTCGAGGAGCTCGACCGACGAGAGTCGTGGGTCGGGAGCTTCGGTGAACGAGAGGGTGAGCTGGTGTGGCGGCCGGGCAAGCGACTCACCGGCAGCAGGCCGCGAGCCGGCGAGCAAGGCGTAAGCACTCGCCCTCGGCGTCGAGGCACCAAGGCAGGCGAAAGCAACGACGGCCGCCACGACTCCAAACGTGAGGAGCGGACGGCTCACGATGTCAGGCGCGAGCTCGCGCGCAGCATCGGCAGCGGCCGGGTGCGGACGTACCGACGTTGGGCGCACCGACGCCCGGGCCATGCGGCTGCCGGGTGCGGGCGTGGGGCCGGCCGGCCTGCGAAAGACCGGCCGCGGATCGCGCCCCCGTGTGCGGGGGTGCGCCGGGTCGCTTACCTTCTGCGGCCGCGGCCCCCGCCCTCGCGCAGGTCTCTACCGACAGTCGCGTACGGAAGCAGCGCCATCTCGCGGGCGCGCTTGACGGCGACGGCGACCTGACGCTGGTGACGACGGCAGGTACCGGTGACCCGACGCGACTTGATCTTGCCGCGCTCGCTGATGCAGCGACGCAGCGCGTCCAGGTCTTTGTAGTCGACGCCGACGACCTTGTCTTTGCAGAAATGGCAGTAACGACGTCTCGTGGGGTCGAGCGGGCGACCCCTCTTTCGGTCGGGACGTGGTTTGCCTTTGGAGCTCGGCACGTTCGATTCCCTTCAGCAGAGTTGGTGTGCAATAAAAGGCGCTGCCGCCGCAACCGTGATCTGCGCCGCGGGCGGCGTGGTGACGACCTTAGCCGTCAGCGACGCCCGCCGCGCCGGCGGCAAAGCCGGCGCAGCGGGCGTCGCGTGGGTCTGCTTGGCTCAGACAGGCCTGACGTTGACGGCCTGCGGGCCCTTCTGACCTTCGGTGACCTCGAACTCGACGGCCTGATTCTCGTTCAGGGTGTCGACACCAGGGGCGAGCGAGTTGACGTGCACGAACACGTCTTTACCCTCAGCCTGCTCGATGAAGCCGTAGCCCTTCTGGCCGTTGAACCACTTTACTTTGCCTTGAGTCAACCTGTTCTCCTCGTCTCATGAGCGTGTCCGCGGCACCTCTGTGGGGCCGCGGTGGGCGCTCCTCACTATCGCGCCGCTGGCGGCCTATGATACACGACCGCGGGCGGCGAGCTTCTAGACTACGCTGCTTGCGTACAGAAAGACAATCCTTCGAGCGAATAGTTGCCCGGCGGGGAGCCTGCGAGCGCCCGCGACGCCGTAAAACTCTGCTCGCCCGTGGCCGTCCCGGTCAGCCGTGGGCGATATTGACGGCGCGCGCGACGACCACGGCAAGGGTCGCGAAGGCCAGCAGGTTCTCGGCACCCATCACGAGCTTGGCTCTCATGGTATACGGCATCACGTCTGTAGGCGAGAAGGCGATCGCCGCTGTGAGCGAGACGTAGAGGTAGTCGTAGAAGCTCGGCTTCCAGGTGGGCGGCGCGATGCCCTGCTGGTCGGTCTGCTGCTGCGGGAAGACGAGATCGGGGTAGCGACCTTCGTAGCCGCCGGCCCGCGACTCGGGGCCGCCGCCGTCGACCTCCCAGTACATGAGGGCGAAGATCGCGACGTTCACAAACCACAGGGCGACCCCCGCCGCCAGCAGTCCGGCCGGTCCGAGCCCGGAACCGACGAACACGCCGTGCACGAGCAAGACCAGGCTCGCCCCGTTGGCCGCGACGAGCACCACGACGAGAGAGTACGACAGGGCACGGGCCGCGGGCCGCGGCTCGGCGCGGCTCTCGTAGACCGCGATCGAGGCGATCAGCAGGACCGTGGCGATGCCCGGGAAGACCCAGACGGGCCGCAGGGCAAGACTGTGAGACACCCAGGTCTGGCCCGCGATGATAAGCAGCGCCACGGCAATGATCGGCCGGCGCGACTCCGTCGGCGTCACGCACCTCCACTGCGGCTCTGCCGCCATCTTGTACTCCCCTTCTTTTGATGCGCAGAGTCCGCCCCGTCGTCGAAGGCCGTCCTCGCGCGGTGATCGTCTGGCCGTGCGGTCCCGACTCTGCCGCCTGCTACCTTACCCCGCCACCGCCATCGTAGTTTGTGGCGGCCTCCGTGTGGTGACAAGACGAGCATGACGAGCGAACCGACACCTGCCGCACCGGTCGCCGAACGCGTCCGGCGCGAGATGTCCGACGAGGCGCACACGCTGATCGAGGCGGCGCGCACCGACGGACTCACCCTGCGGCTGCTCGGCGGGCTTGGCGTGCGCGAGCATTGCCACAGCGTCCAGCTCTGCGCGCGCGACTACAGCGACCTCGACATGGTCGCGCCGTCAGCCGAGGCGCGCCGCCTGCCGCAGCTGTTCGCCCGGTTCGGCTACCGCGAGAACACAGACGTGGCCGTATCGACGGGCGCCGGCCAGCTGCAGTTCGTGCGGCCCTGCCGTCACGGCACCGAGCGGGCGGGCGCGGCCCACGCCGACGACCACATCGACGTCTTCCTCGACACCTTCCGCATGGATCACGATATCGCCCTCAAGCGCCGCCTCGAGCTCGAGCCGGTCAGCCTCTCGCTGGCCGACCTGCTGCTGACCAAGCTGCAGATCTTCAGGCTGAACGACAAAGACATCCGCGACATCGTCACCTTGCTCGAAGGCGCCGAGGTGCGCGACGGCGACGAGCCCGGCACCATCGACGCGCGCTATATCGCGGGGCTGTGCGCCGACGACTGGGGACTCTTCTACGACGTCGTCAAGAACCTGCAGCGCGTCGACGAGCGCGTCGGACGCCTGGGCCTCGCCGACTCCGAGCTGGCGCGCGCGCGGCGCGGCCTGCTGCGCCTGATCGCCGCCATCGACACCGCGCCTCGCAGCCTGCGCTTTCGCCTGCGCGCCCGCATCGGCACCCGCGCGCGGTGGCACAGCGAGCTCGACGACCAGGAGTGACGCATGACCGAGGAGGATACCGTGAACGAGCAAGAGGTCTTCATTGCGGCCGAGAGGGCGCTCGGCAGCGTCGTCGAGCTTATCGACGGCGACCAGTGGGGCCGCGTCGTGCTCGACAGCTGGACGCGCAAGCCGGGCTCGACCCTGCGCGAGGTCATCAACTACCACGCCTACGACGACGCCTGGGTACCCGACGTGCTCGCCGGCAAGACGATGGAGCAGGTAGGGCACAGCCACGACGGCGACCTGCTCGGCGTCGACCCCAAGGCGAGCTTCGCCGCGATCGCCGCCGCGGCGACCGCCGCCGTGCGCGCCTTCGACGATCTCGACAAGACCGTCCACCTGTCCTACGGCGACTACGCGGCGCGCGAGTACCTCAGGCACATCACCTACTTCCGCGGCCTGCGCGCCTACGACCTGGCGCGCTTCATCGGCGCCGACGCAAGCCTTCCCGACGATCTCGTGCGCGGCCTGTGGAGCGAGATCGCGCCGGTCGCCGAGGAGTGGCGCCAGCTCGGCGTGTTCGGACCAGCCGTCCCGGTGGCCGCCGACGCCCCGTTGCAGGACCGCCTGCTGGGGCTGGTCGGTCGCCTCGCGGCCTGAAGCGGCGGGGAGCGCCCGGCTCGCGCTCTGTCTCGAAGCGCGGGCCACGGGGAATCATGGCGGCACGACCGGCCGCCGGTCGTGAAGGCCGAGAACGAGAAGGTCGCGGCGATCGACTTCGCCACCGCGGTCGAGGCCCAGGCCGACGGCGCCCGGCGCGCCGAGATCAAGAAGGCCGAGGGCACGCGGCAGGCCAAGATCCTCGAGGCTCAGGGCGAGGCCCAGGCCATCCAGTTAGTCAACGAGGCCGCCGACAAGTACTTCGTGGGCAACGCGCAGATGCTGCGCAAGCTCGAAGCTGTCGAGCGGGTTCTCTACCAGAACGCCAAGATCGTGGTGCCGGCCGACACCCAGCTCGTCAACGTGATCGGCGACCTGGGCGGCGTGAGCCCCGAAGCCGCCGACCGGCTGCCCGCGAAGTTCACGGCGGTCAAGTAGCACTCGGGGGTCACCTGTCGGCGGCCGACCGCTGGTCGGCGCCGTCGGCGGACAGCGCCCGGCCCACCCTGTCGGCGGGCCGCGCGCCGGCCTACCTGTCGGCGGTGGCGCTCTCGCGGCTCAGTTCGACGACCGGCTTGTACCGACGCTCCACGAGAAAACGCCGCACGCGCTTCTCGAGGTAGTCACGCGTCTCGCGAAACAGGGCCAGGCGCTCGTCGTCGGTCACGTCGGCCAGCGCCGGGTCGTCGAGCGGCCAGTACTCGCGCGTGCCGACGCCGGGGAACATGGGACAGCCCTTCTCGGCGCGGTCACACACGGTGATGAGGAACTCGAACTGCGCCTTGCCCATGTACTCCTGCATGGCCTTGGGGCGCTGGCCTGAGATGTCGATGCCGCGTTCGGCCATGACGGCGACCGCCAGGGGGTGCAGCTCGCGCGGCACTGAGCCGGCGCTGTATGCCTCGAAGGCGTCGGCGGCCAGGACACGCAGAAAGCCTTCGGCCATCTGGCTTCGCGCACTGTTGCCGCTGGAGAGAAATAGGACCCTCTTGACCACGACTGCCTCCCGACACATTACTGACGAAGATGATATTACCCGCCGCCAAACCCGGCCATGACCGTCGGAGCCTGCCGGTGGGCGCCCTTGGCCGGTCTAGGCCGCCGATCGACTTCGTCGTCGTCGCTCAGGCGTGCGTGACTACGTCGCGCGCTTAGTCGAGGAAGTCGCGCAGATGCTGCGAGCCGTGGCAGCTGCGCAGCTTGGAGATGGTCTTGGCCTCGATCTGGCGGATGCGCTCGCGCGTGACGCCGAAGGCCTGGCCGACCTCTTCGAGCGTGCGGGGCTGCTCGCCCTTCAAGCCAAAGCGCAGCTCGATGACCCGCCGCTCGCGGCTCGTCATCATGGTGAGCAGGGCGTCGAGCTCCTCGCACTGCAGCGTCTCGCTGACGGCCTGCACCGGCTCGACCGCGTCGTGGTCTTCGATGAAGTCGCCGAACTGCGAGTCGCCTTCGTCGCCGATCGGCGACTCGAGGCTCACGGGCTCCTGGCTGATCTTGATGATGTCGCGCACCTTCTGCGGCGTGGTGCCCATCTCGCTGGCGATCTCTTCGGAGGTCGGCTCGCGGCCGATGTCCTGCAGGACCTGGCGCTGCACGCGGATCAGCTTGTTGATCTGCTCGACCATGTGCACCGGCACGCGGATGGTGCGGGCCTGGTCGGCGATGGCGCGCGTGATCGCCTGGCGGATCCACCAGGTGGCGTAGGTCGAGAACTTGAAGCCGCGGCGGTAGTCGAACTTCTCGACGCCGCGGATGAGACCCAGGTTGCCCTCCTGGATGAGGTCGAGGAACGGCAGACCGCGACCCACGTGGCGCTTGGCGATCGACACGACGAGGCGCAGATTGGCCTCGGTCAGCTTGCGCTTGGCCTCCATGTCGTGGCGCTCTATGCGCTTGGCCAGCGAGACCTCTTCGGCGGCCGTGAGCAGCGGCACCTTGCCGATCGCCGTGAGGTACATGCGGACCGGGTCGGTGCTGGGTGTCTTGATCGACAGGTCGAGCGCCGGAGGGTCTTCGAGGTCGCCGGCTTCGGGAGCCTCGGCCACGGGAGCCTCGTCGCTTTCGAGCAGCTCGATGCCCTGATCGGTGAGAAGCATGAAGATGTTCTCGAGCTGATCGGGCGTGAGCTCGACGTCGTGGAGCGCGATCGCAATGCGGTCACTCGTCAGATAGCCTTGTTCGTGGCCTTCGACGACCAGTTCGCGTACTTCTTCGATGACTGGTTCTGCGGGTTCCGATGTGCCGCGGGTCACGGGCGAGGCGGTCATTGTCATTCTTGCTCCTCACGCGAAGCGCCGTGGCTCTTGGGAACGTGCGGCCGGGGGACCACACCGCAAGCCACTGCGGCTTCGAGGTCATCACAGGAAACCGGGTCGACACCGGCCAGGCATTGGTCGATCGGGCAGGTTCGGCCAGCTCGCGCCCATGCCCGGCGCACCTGACCACCTCGCCTATAGTACCCGCCTCGCAACGCCCGCGCCAATCCGCCCGCCCGTGGCGGCCCCGTCAGGGCCGGACCGCGGGTCGCCTGCCGCCTGGCGGTGGGACGGTGCCGCTCGCTCGACCGCCTGTCTTCAGCCGCCGCGCGCTTCGCTCCACACGAAAGTGCCGGCCTGCAGGTCGTCCAGCGCCTGCTGCAGCTCGGCGCGCGTGTTCATGACGAACGGGCCGTAGCGCGCGATGGGCTCGCCCAGGGGAGCGCCCGAGACCAGCAGGAAGCGCACGGCCTCGTCGTAGGCGCGCACGCGCACCTCGTCGCCGTCCTCGAACACGATCAGGCCGGGAGCGCGCACGAGCGAACCGTCGAGCTCGCCGCGATAGCCCAGGTCGCAGGCCACACCGAACTCGCCCTCACCGCGAAAGACGTAGGCGAAGGCCGCATGGCCGCGCGGG
>CAZFJE010000160.1:0-7907 GCA_964519555.1 uncultured Thermoleophilia bacterium | reverse complement strand
AGGCGTTCTTCACCTACTGGCCGCTGGGGCGCGTCGGCGGCCTCTAAGGCGAGCCGTCGCGGACTCGCGTCAGCGTACTGAGGAGTGACACGACCTGATGCCGCCAGACCCGCAGCTTGAGATGACTCGATACCGGGCGAGCCGACGGCCCCCGGGTCACCGGCACAACCGCGTGCTGTTGTGGCTTGTCATCCTCATGCTTGCCGTTGCACTGATCGCTGAAGCTGGCCTTGCTATGGCGTCGAAGAGTCCGCACCGGCCCAAGGCACGTGGGCGTCGTGTGTCGCATTCTTTTGTGGCGCACCCAGGCACGGCCACGACGCTGCGCTTGGCCGACGACTTCGCCCTGCGCGGCCGTATCACGACGATCCTCAAGGCCGACGGCTTCGCGGGCGCCACCTCGAGCCTGGGGGTCGTCGACCTGTCGACTGCGACTGCGCTCTTCGAGCGCCACAGCCAGACAGAGCTCATGCCGGCCTCCAACGAAAAGCTCGTCACCTCCGCGACCGCGCTGGCCGACTGGGGTTCCGACTACCGTTTCAAGACCGAGCTACTCACCAGTGGCACAGTCAGCGCCAAGGGCGTCTTCACGGGCCAGATCTATCTCAAGGGCTTCGGCGACCCGAGCCTCTCGACGACCTCATACCAGACACACGTCCTGCACCTGGCGACCTCGAAGCTCAGCGATTTCGTCACCGCGCTGCGCAAAGCGGGCGTCAGGAAGATCGTGGGCCGCGTGACCGGTGACGACAGTTACTTCGATGCAGCCCGCACGGTGGCTTGGTGGAAGCCCACCATGGCCGTCTACTGCGGGCCTCTCTCGGCCCTGTCCCTAAACGAAGACATCCAAGCCGATGGGCACCGGACAAGCGACCCGCCGCAGTTTGTGGCCCGTGAACTTACCGCCCTGCTGCGAGAGTCCGGCATACCCGTGAGCCGCTCGGGCGTGGCCGGGGTCACACCGACCACGGCGAAGCTCTTGTACACGGAACACTCGGCGCCGCTGTGGCGCATCCTCGCCGCCATGAACAAGTCCAGCGACAACTTCTTTGCCGAGACGCTCGCCAAAGGCCTGGGGGCGACGTTCGGCGACGGCGGCACGACCGCCGCGGGCGTCAAGGTGGAACGCGCCTTTCTCATCGCGGAGGGCCTTTCCGCCAAGACCTTCCGCCTCACCGACGGCTCGGGCCTGAGCTATGCCGACCGCCTGACGACCCCCGATATCACCACCCTGCTCGCCGCCATGTTGCGGCGCAGCGACTGGAGGACCTTCTGGCACTCGCTCTCGCTGGCTGGCGTCGACGGCACACTGGCCGACCGCATGCGCGGCACCGCCGCACAGGGCGACCTGCACGGCAAGACCGGCACCCTGGACGACGCGAGCAACCTCTCCGGGTACGTGAAGAGCGCCAACGGCGAGTGGCTCGTCTTCTCGCTGCTGATGAACGAGAACGACATCGATGTCGGCGAGGCGCACGCCGCTCAGGACGCCATCGGTGTCGCGCTCGCCGGCTCACGGCCACCGGGCAAGACCGTCTGGTCGCCAAGCCCGGCGCTCTGACCCGAGCAAGCAGCACGCGGCTGACATTTGACTGAATGGCCATCCGGACCGACCTCCAGCGTACGCGCTGTCCCATACTCGTCTACGCGCACGGTGGTAGCCTGACAACTGTTTGGAGCGCCCGCGGCGAGCTCCCGGGCAGCTCGTGTGGTCCAAAGGGGAGGGTTGGATGAAACGCTTGGCGTGCTTTGTCCCGCTATTGGGTCTACTGGTCTTGCTGCTGCTTCCCGCAGCCGCACAGGCTACCCCCACCACCGCGTTCAACAACTCACTGGACCAGGTCTTCGCCCACGGCTACCCGCAAGCGGTCGACAGGCACCTCTCGGCCATGCCAGGCACTAACCCGAAACTCGGCTTCAGCCTGGCGGGGACCTCTGCCGACACCACCAGGGCTCTCTACCTGGCCCAGCAGATGCGCAACATCGGGCTGCGCAACGTCCATCTCGAGGCAGTACCAGTCGATGTCTTCAGCTTCGAGTCGGCTACAGTCCAGGTCGCGGGGCGCACGCTTGTCGCCTCGACCTTCGCAGGCGTCACGCCCACGTCGGCCGCGGGCCTGACGGCCGCCATCGTCTACGTGCACGATGGCATGGCGGCCGACTACGACGCCTTGGCGACCGCCGGCGTCAGCGTCAAGGGGAAGCTCGTCCTGGTCGACGCCGACCTCAACGCCTTCTGGGCCAACTACGCCTCTGCCGAGGCGACATCGCGCGGCGCCATCGGCGTGATCATGACCTACGGCCCCGATAGCTACCCTTACTACTCATACGCTCCTGACGCCCTGGGCACGTTCGACGGCTGCTGGCAGCTGAGCTACGACCCCCTCGTCTACATCGCCAAGCAGGACGGCGACTGGCTCAAGACGCAGCTGAACTCCGACGGCACCGGCCCCGTGGCCACCATGAAGCTGATCGAGAAGGTGCACATGGCTGCCAAGGGCGGCACCGGCTACAACGTCTTCGGCGATCTGCCGGGGACGGTCAAGGACGGGACGTTCGACCTGCTGGCGGCCCACCACGACGCCTACTTCCACTCGGGCACCGACGATACGTCCTGTGTGGCCAACAACCTCGCCATCGCCAAAGCGATGGTAGCGAGCGGCTATAAGCCCCGGCATACGGTGCGGTTCATGTTCGACACAGGTGAGGAGTTCGGCTACACGAACGCCTACTACGACTGGTGCATCGGCGCCTGGTATTCCATCACCCACACACATCCCGGTTGGGCAGGCAAGATCCGGCTCTTCCTGAACAGCGACTACTTCGCCAACAAGGCCCCGCTCGCGTTCTCAACGTCAGCCGACCTGGCGCCGCTTGCCGATCACGTTATACGCACCTCCACCGGCCTGTTGCCGTTCGGCTCCACGATGAGCACCGCGCAAGGCACCTGGACCGACGGCTGGACTTTCCAGGCCGCCGGTGTGCCGACCATCGCCTTCGGCGCCTCGGCCGCCAACGCTGACGACGGCACCTACCACACTCAGTACATGCTCCCTCGCCAAGTGGACTGGCCTTACGTGGCAAAGATCGCAAAGGTCATGTTCCGGCTGACCGACGCCACCCAACGCGGACTGCTTCCGTACAACGTCCAGTCCCGCGCCACAGAGCTCGCCTCTCAAGTAGTGCCCAGCGACCTCACGAGCGCCGGCGCCGCCGCGGCGACGGTCACCCGTCTGGGGAACGACATCGGCAAGTTCCGCACGGCCGCTGCTGCCTACGAGGCTCGCAAAGCGGCCATTCCGATCACTCACTACGCAGCGGACAACCATTCCCTGCTGCGCATCGAAAGGACCATCAACAGGTCGTTCACCGCGCTCAACGTCTGGGACCAGACGATCTACCCGCATCAGCAGGTCCTGTCGGACATCCAGTATCTCAACACCGCGATCGGCGACCTGCGGCAGACGGTGCCCGACACGAGCGATGCCCAGACGGCGCTGTCCAACGTCGCACTCACAGCCGTCGGACTCGTCCTCGACCACTCCCAGTACGTGATCGAGCTCAGACACCACGACCCGAGCTACTCCCGGGTGACCTGGGGTGGCCAGGGCCACCTGGTCCACTACCTCGACCTCATGCCTCAGTACAACGCCATCACGGCGGGCACCTGGAACTCCACCACCATCGCCCAGCTGACTACCATGCGCAACCTCGATGTCAGCGACCTCAACACGCGCCTCAAGGCAATGGACGCGGCGCTCAGGATACTGACTCCGCAGGTCAAGGCCCTGCGGTAGAGCTGGTCTGCTACCGGCGTGCGTCGCCGGTGTAGCCAAGAAGCGAGCGGGGGACCAAACTGGTCCCCCGCTCGCTTCGGCGCTGTCGCAGCCGCCGCCCCAGACAACCTCTCAGTCAGAAGGCCCGTGCTCGGCCACGTCCCGACTGAGACCCGCCTCGCCATCCGAAAGGAGCAGCGGGAAGGGCTCGGCGCGCGCCTCTGCGAGGCGATCCCAGAATGCCAGCCAGACCGCCCCCACGACCACGAGCGACAACGCCCAGCCGGCGACAACGTCGGAGGGATAGTGGGCGCTGAGGTACACCCGCGAGGCACCGATGAACGCAGCATAGAGCACGGCGGCGATCGTGACCGGCAAGCGCCATCGTGTGTGCCAGCAGAGGATGACAAGCGCCGCGGCGAATCCGGTGGCGCTCATCGTATGGCCGCTCGGAAACGACCAACCCGTCGGCGGCTGTTCGAACAGCGTCGGCCGTGGCCGGGCGAAGACCAGCTTCATGATCCCATCGACGACCATGGACGAAGTGGTGGCGACGACCAGAAAAGCCGCCTCCCAGTGCAACCGCGCGACGAGCAGCGCGACGACGACCCCGGCGAGCAGCAGACAGACGACCGGCACGCTGCCCATCTCGGTGGCCACTCCCACGACCCTCGATACAACGTGGACCTGATGGTCGGCCACGTAGACCAGGACGGGGATATCCCAGTTGGTGCCGGCCTGGACGACCACATAGGCCGCCATGCTCACAAAGACGAACAATGGTGCCAGCACCAGCAGCAACAAGACGAGCCACCGGCGCTGCCGGCGCTTGCCATGCCCGGCGTCGCAGCGATCGGCGCGCTCCATTTGGCGGCCGGTGTGTCTTCCCATCACCCGAGGTGCGTCCACGCCCTACAAGACGAAGCGCTGCTCGCGCAGAAGGCGCATGCATGCCGCACCGACCTCTGCGTCGTAGCGGGAGCCGCTGCCCTGCGCAATCTCCGCCAGGGCGGCCTCAAGGGGCAGTGCAGGCCGGTAGGGCCGATGGCTGACCATCGCCTCGACCACGTCGGCGACCGCGAGGATGCGCGCTTCGGGCAGGATCTCATCACCTTTGAGACCGGCGGGGTAGCCGGAGCCGTCGAGGCGCTCGTGGTGCTGGAGCGCCATGGCGGCGACGTCGCCCTCGAAATCGATGTCGGCGAGGATCTCGGCGCCAGCGGCGGCGTGCTGGCGAATGAGAGAGAGCTCGGCCTCACTGAGTCTGCCCGGCTTGGCGAGGATCTCGGCCGGGACCACGATCTTGCCGAGGTCGTGCAGCAGCGCGCCCGTGTGCAGGGCCGCGACACGCTCCGCTCCCCAGCCGAGCTCGGTGGCGATGGCGCACGAAAGATCAGCCACCCGGCGCTGGTGACCGGCGGTATAGGGATCGCGCAGTTCGGCCATGGCGCCCAGCGCCGCGACTGCCCCGTCGAGGGTCGCCAACAGCCGCGCCGTCGTGCGCGCAAGCTCACCTTCGGTCTGTCTGCGATGGGTGATGTCGCGGATCACGCTCAAGAGCAATGTCTCGCCACCGAGGGTAGCGATACCGCGGGAGCTCACCTCGACGGGAAACGCCGAGCCGTCCCTGCGAAGATGCACCGTCTCGAAGAGAACGCCGGCCTCCGCTGCCTCTCTGATCCGCTCGGCGGCGACGGAGCGCTTGTCGGCCCGCAGCTCGGCGATCTCGAGTCGCAGGAGCTCCTCGCGTGGGTAGCCGTACGCGGCTTCGGCGGCCGCGTTGGCCTCGATGATGCGGCCGTCGGCCGCCCGAATAAAGAGCATGATGTCGCGCGCTTCGGCAAACAGCAGCCGGTAGCGGCGCAGCAGCTCCTCGGCCCGGCGGCTTTCGCTCACGTCGATGTCGGCGACGTAGACGCGGTCGCAAGTCGCCTCGTGCCCCGGCGCGATCGTACAGGTCTCCAGGACTTGTAGCTCGCGCCCGTCGAGGGTCAGGTTGCTCTCCTCGTAGCTTGCGCTCCGTCCGCCATCGAGCATCGCCGCCCAGAAGGCCGACCGGCCCCCCACGGAATCGGGCGGGTACAGCTCGTCTTTGCGTGCGAGCAGATCCTCACGACTTGCAGCGGCAAAGAGCGTGACCGCGGCACGGTTCACGTCGAGCGTGCGCGTGAGCGCCACACAGTGCCGGTACTCGTCGGGGTGCTCGCGCAGGTAGCCTGCCACATCATCGGCGCCTCCAGCGACGAGCTCCTCGAGATAGGCCTTGACCGCGGAGTGGTCCTCCTCCCACATCGCAACCGGTGAGTCTTCGAACAGGGAGCGGTAGCGGTCCTCACTTTCGACCAGCGCAGCACGGGCGAGGATCCTTTCGGTGATATCGTGTGAGACGCCGAGCACCGAGGTGACCCGGCCGTCCTCCGAGAGGGCGACGAGGCGCGTGCTGATCCAGCGTTCCCCGCCTGGGTAGGCGACCCTTGAGTCTGCCTCGTAGGGCTCACCGCTGGCGAGAACCGCCTTCACCGCCGACGCTATCTTGGCGGCCGAGCTGCCTGTGAACATCTCTTCAAGCGGTTCGCCGATGAGCTTCTCGGCAGGCACGCCGAAGCGCAACGCAGCGAGGCCGTTAGCGTATTGAACGCGACTGTCCGCACCCACGACGTAGATCATGTCGGGCGATGCCTCAGCGAGAATGCGATAGCGCTCCTCAGTGCGGCGCATGGCGAGCTCGGTCAGGACGCGCTCGGTGACATCTCGGGCGTTGACGACGACACCCTGGACAGCGCCGTGAGCGAGATGAGGACTTGCCGACCATTCGAACCAGCGCAGCGAACCGCCCTTGGTGTGAATGCGCAGCGTCCCTGTGTCGGGTCCAAGACGTCCCGTGGCGAGGCGCGACCGCAAGGCAGCGAACTCGGCGAGATCCTCACTGTCGATCAGCTCATCGGCGATCATGTCGGTGGCCTCGTCCTGGCTATAGCCGGTGAGGCGTTGGACCGACGGGCTGCAGTAGGTCACTCGAGCCTGCTCATCGATGACCAGGATCAGGTCGGAGCTGCGCTCGACGAGCATGCGAAAACGTTCTTCGCTTGCCCGCAGTTCGGCCTCGGCATGTCGGCGCTCCTCTGCCTCCAGTCGCACCCGCGCCGCTGCCTCGCGCATCTCTGCGGCGCGCTCCTTGAGAAGATCCCCGAAGCCCTCCCGATACTCCTCAAGCTCGGCCTGATCTGCGCGCTGTGCGGAGAGATCCCGCAGAATGATCGGCGTCAGAGCACCCCAGCCATTATTGCCACTGGTTGAGCCAAACAGTTGCGCGAGGAAGGTCGTGCCGTCGCCTCGCACGAGCGTCGTCTCGACGACACACTGCCCGGCGGCGCCTGGCGGCTCGCTCATCGGAGCGTCGTGTGCACCGGACCTCAAAAGGCCAGGAAAGCCAAGTCCGCAGATCTCCGACTCGACACGTCTCAGCAAGGCACAGGCAGCCGCGTTCGCGACCACCACGACGCCGGCCTCGTCGATGAGGACGATGGCCTCAGGACCGGCGTCGAGGAGCTTCGGCGTGCTGTTTTGTTCCAAGGCGGTCATTGCTTGCAGGTCGCGGAAGGGCCCGGGATCTGGCCGGAAAACGCATTCACGCGCCCTCGTCCCTCCTTGCCGACATCACACAGACAGACCGTAGACTGCATCGACAACGTAGGTCGTTGTGATTAGCTACCGGCTCGGCTGCGCAACCAGTTCAGGCGGAGAACCACACCGAGCTAGACGCAAAAGTCGATACGGATGCGGCGGGTGTGAGTCACGTCGGACGTCGTGCGGGATTGATATTTGGGAACCGCGGCATGGTGGAATGGTTGTCGGGAGCTTCCAGAGGACATGGCGAGAGGTGGCGAGATGGACACTCGTTCGCGACTCCATTCCTTACAACGGCCCGACGAGGGCGCGAGCGAGGCCGCACTTTACGCCCATGCCCTCATCGAGATGAGTATGAACCCGCTGGTCAGCACCGACCGGCAAGGCAAGATCACCGAGGTCAACAAGGCCACCGAGGAAGCCACGGGCATCCCCCGCGACCAGCTGATCGGCACTGACTTCGCGGACTGCTTCGCAGAGCCCGAGCGGGCGCGGGCGGCCTTC
>CAZFJE010000159.1:0-7921 GCA_964519555.1 uncultured Thermoleophilia bacterium | reverse complement strand
CCGTAGGCGATGTTGTCGAAGACGGTCATGGGAAACGGGCTCGGCTTCTGGAAGATCATGCCGACCCTGCGGCGCAGGCCGAGCAGGTCGGTGCCAGAGGCCAGGATGTTCTGGCCGTCGAGCACGACCTCGCCGGTGGCCCTTTGATCGCGATAGAGCTCGTAGATGCGGTTGTAGCAGCGCAGGTGCGTCGACTTGCCGCAGCCGGAGGGGCCGATGATGGCCGTGACGCGGTGCTCCTTGATCTCGAGGTCGTTGGCGTACAGCGCCTGCTGCTTGCCGTAGAAGAAGTCGAGGTTGCGCACCGACAGTTTGCTCGGCAGCGTATCGAAGTCGGCGGCGGCATCGCGGGCACCGGTCACCTCGAGCCGCGGCGGCAACGGTCGCGAGACCGCGGGCGGGGCGCCGGGGTCGGTCATGTCCATGATGTCTACCATTCCTTGCCTCGCTGAAAGAGTAGCCGGGTGAGGACGTTCACGCCCAGCACGGCGACGATGATCAGAAGCGCGCCGCCCCAGGCCAGCTGGACCAGGTGCGGGTATGGCTGGCCGGAGAGGTCGAAGATCTCCTTGGTCAGGTTGGGGGTAGGTCCGCCGAAGTAGCCCGAGTTGCCGAACAGGCCGCTCATCCAGTACTGACTGGAGAGCGCCGTGAACAGCAGCGGCGCGGTCTCGCCCGCGACCCGCACGACGGCCAGGATCGCACCGGTGATCAAACCGCCGCGGGCCGCCTTGACGACCACGCCGAGCGTCGCCTTCCAGCGCGGCACGCCCATGGCGAGAGCTGACTCGCGCAGCTCGTTGGGTACGAGGTTGAGCACGTCTTCAGCGGTGCGGGTCATGACCGGCAGCATGATGAACGCGAGCGCCACCGAAGCCGAGAAGCCCGAGAAGTGGTGGCTGGGCAGCACCAGGATGGCGTAGGCGAACATGCCGGCGATGATCGACGGCACGCCCAGCACGATGTTGGTCACCGCCCGGATGCCGGTCGCCACGCGGCCGGCGCGGCCGAACTCGGACAGGTAGATCGCGCCGAAGAACCCCAGGGGCAGTCCGACGATCGCGGCGCCGAAGGTGATCACCAGCGTGCCGATGATGCAGTTGGCGAGACCGCCGCCCGTGTCGGTGCCGTTCGGCGGAAGCTGCGTGAAGAAGGCGACGTTCCAGGCGCCGATGCCGCGGACCACGACGGTCGTCACGATCCAGCCGAGCACAAAGACACCGATCGCCCCCGCGGTCCAGGCGCCGGCAGTGACCACCCTGTTGGCCAGGCGACGGCGACCGACCGAGCGCGGCGGCATCGGCGGCCGGGTCGGACCTGCTGTCGTTACGCTCACGCCCGACTCCCGGTCATACGGCGAGCGCGGGCCAGCCAGAGCTGAGCGATCACCTGAAACACCATGGTGATGACGAACAGGATGAGCGCGAGCTCGATCAGGGAGCTCGTCTCGAGCTTGCTCGACGACTCGCCGAAGTTCAGCGCCAGTGTGGCGGAGACTGTCGTGCCGTTGGCGAACAGCGAGTGCGGAAGGGCTGTGAAGTTGCCGCCGATCACGTAGGCAACGGCCATCGTCTCACCGAGCGCCCGCCCGAGGCCCAGAAAGACGGCGCCGGCGATGCCCGACAGCGCGTACCGCATGCTGATCTTGCGCATCACCTCGTAGGTCGTCGAACCCATGCCGTACCCGGCTTCCTTGACGACCGTCGGCACCATCTGGAGCACGTCGCGAGAGACGGCCGTGATGAAGGGCAGGATCATGAGGCTGAGCACGACGCCGGCGGTGAGGATCCCGAGCCCGACCGGCGCGCCTGAAAAGATCCCCAGCCGACCCAGCGGCGTGGACTGCACCCAGGGTTCGACATGGTTGGCCATGAGCGGCGCCACGACGAAGATGCCCCACATGCCGAAGATGATGCTGGGCACGGCGGCGAGCATCTCGATCGAGGTGCCCAGGATCCGCGAGACGACCGGGTGAACGAGCTCCACGAGCAGGAGCGAGATGGCGAGAGCGAGCGGCACCGCGATGAGCATCGCCAGGATCGTCGTCACGAACGTGCCGAACAGGCTGGAGAGGGCGCCGTACTGATTCGTGCTGGGGTTGTAGGCCACGTGAGTCAGCGGCTTGATACCCAGCACGTGGATGGCCAGCCACGAGTTCTTCACCAGCACGCCGATGAGCACGAACATGGCGGCCGCGACGGTGGCCGCGCAGACGATCGTAAACCAGCGGAAAAGCGGGTCGCCGAAGGCGAAGTGGTGGCGGCGCGGGCGCGCCGGCGCGCCCGCGCCGCCGGCCGGTGGACCTGTCTCGACGTGTGCCGTGCTCACATCTTCCGTCCCTTTGAAAGAGGGCGGTCTTGCCCTCCCCCCACGCGAACGAGCGAGCGAGACCGCTGCGGCCCCGCCCGCCCTGTCGTCTTTCGGCCAGTCAGGCGGGCCAGACCGCCGTGCCGCTCACCGTGATCTGCGGCCACTGCTGTTCGACCACGTCGTAGACCTTCGCCGGGATCGGCACGTAGTCGAGACTCTGGGCCTGCGCCGCGCCGCTCTTGTATCCCCAGTCGAAGAACTTGAGGGCCATCTGCGCCGTCGCCGCGTCGGTCTGGCTTTTCTGCATCAGCGCGAAGGTCGCGCCGGTGATCGGCCAAGCCGTAGCGCCGGGCTCGTTGACGAGCGCCTGGGCGAAGCCCTGAGAGGCATCCCAGGTGGCGTTCGTGGCCGCCGCCGCGAAACCGGACAGGCTCGGGGCGATGGTCTTGCCGTCGGCGTTTCTCATCATCACGGTACTGATGGCGTTCTGCTGGGCGTAGGTGTACTCGACGTAGCCGATCGAGCCGTTCAACTGCTTGACTAGAGCGGCCACGCCGGCGCTCTTGGCGCCGCCGGTGCCCGTCGGCCAGGCCGGCGCGGTCGCGGCGCCGATCTTGCTCTTCCAGGTCGGCGAGACGGCCGACAGGTAGCTCGTGAAGATCCACGACGTGCCCGAACCGTCGGAGCGGTGGACGACGTTGATCGCGGTCGAGGGCAGTTTCGCGCCCGGGTTGAGGGCCTTGATCGCCGGGTCGTTCCATTTCGTGATCGTGCCGAGGTAGATCTTCGCCAACGTGGGACCGTCGAGCTTCAGCGCACCGGCCGGTACGCCGCTCAGATTGACGATCACGACGGTGCCGCCCACGGCGGTCGGAAACTGCACGAGCCCGTTACTGGCGAGCTGCGCGGCCGTGAGCGGGGCGTCGGTCGCACCGAACTGGACGGTCTTGGCCTCGATCGCCGCGATGCCCGCGCTCGAACCGACGCCCTGATAGTTGAGCTTCACGCCGCCGGAGACGCCCTGGTAGGTCTGGGCCCAGGCGGTATAGAGAGGCTGGGCGAACGTAGAGCCCGCGCCGACGAAGCCGCCGCCGGCTGCTGGTGACGCGCTGCTCGAAGGGCTGCTCGAACCCCCACACGCTGCCGCCGTGAGCACGATACCGACGGTCAGCGCGCTGATCGCCGCTCCGTACCAGAACCTTCTCGAACTTCTCATGCCTTCAGTCTCCTTGGTCCTCTCCCTGGACGAGGGCGGCCTGCGGCCACCTCGGGAAATCTACCGACGCGCGGTTAGCGGTCGGTTAGCGCCCGGTGTAGTTGGCGTAAGACCTGCGGAGGGGTATCGGCTGGCGACGCGTCGCCAGCGAGTGAGCAAGGCGAGCGCGCGCCGCGCGAGCGCCCGATGCGCGAGAGGGTCAGACGGGCAGTGTGATGGTGAAGGTGCTGCCCAGGCCGGGCGCGCTTTCGACCGCCACCCAGCCGCCGTGGGCCACGGCGATGTGCTTGACGATCGAGAGACCGAGACCGGTGCCGCCCATGTCGCGGCTGCGGGCCTTGTCGACGCGATAGAAGCGTTCGAACAGCCGCGGCAGGTGCTCGCGCGCGATGCCGCGGCCGGCGTCGGTGACCCTGATCGACAAGATCGTGCCCTGGACCGTCGCGGAGACGCCGACCGCCGAATCGTCGGGGCTGTACTTGACCGCGTTGTCGATCAGATTGACGACGGCCTGTTCGAGCAGCGGGGGATTGATCTCGGCGTACAGGTCCTCGGGGCAGTCGAGCGCCAGGGAGATGTGCTTGGCCTGGGCCTTCATCTCGCAGACGTCGAGCGCCACCTGCAGCACGTCGCGGATGCTGCCGCGCTCGAGTGAGATCGCGGTGTCCTCGGAGCCGCTCTCGAGACTCGAGAGGCTCAGCAGGTCTTCGATGATGGCGCTCAGGCGGTCGGCCTGACCGACGATGATGCGCAGGAACCTCTCCGAGTCGTGGCGATCGTCGAGGGCGCCGTCGAGCAGAGTCTCGGCGAAGCCCTTGATGGTCGTCACGGGGGTCTTGATCTCGTGCGAGACGTTGGCCACGAAGTCGCGCCTGATGGCTTCGTAGTGGCGCATGCGCGTGACGTCGTTCAGCACGATCACCGCGCCCTTGTCGCCGCCCTCGGCGCCGCCCTCGGCGTCGCCGCCTGCGTTGCCGCTTGCGTTGCCGTTGCCGCCCCTGAGCCGGGCGCCGTGCACCCGCAGCTCGCGCGGGTCGCGCTCGGCGTGCACGACGACGTCGTCCTCGACGGGCTCTTCTCCGGCCAGCACGGCGGCGACGAACCTCTGCAGCTCGGGGTTGCGCACGATCTCCTGGATGCTGCGACCTCGGGCCTGCTCCGGCGGGACGCCGAGCAGGGCGGCAGCCGCGGCGTTGATCGTGATGATGCGCTCCTGTCCGTCGACGGCCAGGACACCCTCGGTCATGCCGGCCAGGACCGCCTCGCGTTCGTTGCGCTCGTCGGTGATGGTCTGGATCGTCTCGCTCAATTGCCGGCCCATCACGTTGAGGCCGGATGCCACCTCACCGATCTCGTCGGTGGTCGACACGTGGATCTCGTGAGCGAAGTCGCCGCCGGCGAAGCGTTCGGCACCGCGCCTGATCTCGCGCATGCGTCCCGAGATGCTGCGCGACACGACCAGGCCGAGCAGGGCCACGGCCAGCGCCATCAGCAGGGTCCCCAGCACGATGCGCCGCGCCATGACGTTCACCTTGGTGCTGATCTGAGTGAGCGGCAGAGCGGTGCGGATCACCGCCTCGACCTGGTGGTCGGCGTTGAAGACCGGCACTGCCACGTAGATCATGCGCCGCTTGAGCGTGTCGCTGAAGCGGGTCACCTCGCCGGTGGCGCCGTTCAAAGCGGCCTGTACCTCGGGCCGCGACGGAGTGTCGTGGTTAGGCATGGTCGCCGGGTCGGCTTCTGAGTCGGCGAGCACCTGGCCTTCGGTCCCCGTGACGGCGTCGGGTCCGGCGATCACGGTGAGGCGGGTGTCGGCGCTCGCGCCGATGCCCTTGGCGAGGCTCTGCAGGGCCGCCGGGCGGTCGAGCAGGGGCGTCACGCGGCCGGTGGCGAGCTCGGCGCGCGCCTTCAGGTCGCTCACCGCCTGCTGGTGATACAGGCTAGAGGCGCTCCCGACGGCCAGCCAGCCGACGACCCCGGCGCACAGCACCACCGCCAGCAGATAGGTGAGGTAGAGCTTCCAGAACAGCGGGGTGTGGCGCACGACTCACTCGTCTTTGAGTCTGTAGCCCACGCCCCTCACGGTATCGATGTAGCCGCCGCACGGACCGAGCTTGCGGCGCAGCGAGACGATGTGGACGTCGACCGAGCGGTCGGTCACGAAACGTTCGTTCACGTACACGTCGTCGCCCTGCGCGGCATCGACGATCTGCTGGCGCGTGAAGACCCAGCCCGGCTTGCGCGCCATGAAGAGCAGTATGCGAAACTCCGAAGCCGTGAGGTCGACGGGGCGGTCGGCCACGAGCACCTGGTGGCGGCCCGGGTGGATGACGAGATCGCCGATCTTGATGGTGGCCTGGCCGTCGGCGTTCTCGGACTGATCGCGGCGCAGCACCGCCTTGACGCGCGCCGTGAGCACGCGCGGGCTGAAGGGCTTGGTGACGTAGTCGTCGGCGCCCAGCTCGAGGCCGGCCACGATATCGGCCTCGCCGCCCTTCGCGGTCAGCATGATGACCGGGATGTCCTGGGTCTTGGGATCGGACTTGAGCTTGCGACACACTTCGAGACCGTCGACGCCGGGCAGCATGAGGTCGAGCAGCACGAGGTCGGGCAGCTTGAGACGAGCGGCGCTCAAGGCGTCTTCGCCGGTCTCGACACAGACGACGCTGTAGCCCTCTTTGGCCAGGTTGTACTTGACCAGTTCGAGGATCTCCCGCTCGTCGTCGACGACGAGGATGGATTCCCTGGACATCGCACCCCTCAAATCACAGTTCACGCGTTACGCCGCTGCAGTATAGCCCTGCAACGTTAGGACCTCGTGAGCGTGCGCCGGGTGGTGGACGTCGGCGCTCACACGTTCCTGACAATCGCATGGAAGACTCTCGCGGTGATCGTGCCCTTTCGATGCTTCGGTGTCGGCACGACCGCCGGTGGGTATCGCGCAGGGACGACAAAGACACCACGTGCGCCGGTCCCATGTCGGTGCGCACCACCCCAGACGGCAAGCCGGTCCTCACAGGGGGGCAGCATGAGACAGTGGCGCAAGAACGGCGTCCCGATCGACGAAAAGGATCTTTGCGACCTCGCCGCAAACGACGGCGAGACGCTCTGCGATCTGGGCGGCTGGCGCTTTCGTTTCACCGCCCGGACCATCCGCCGGCAGACCGCACAGCCGGCGTCCGGCCACGACGCGGCCGCCGTCTTCACCCTGCGGCAGGTCGAGCCGACCTCCGCGGCCGACCCCATCTACCTGGTCGAGTTCACCGACGGCGGACACCTCGACACGGCCGCCTGCGAGGCGCGCCAGTGCGGGCAGCTGGCCGACGCGGCAGAGATCGCCGACCGCACCGCCCGTCGCTATGTGTGCGGCGAGCTCTTTCGCCAGGCACGCGACCTGATCGGCGGCGATCAGGCGGCCTGAGAGTCCGGCACGGGGCGTACCCGTGTACGACTCCCGCCGGTACCGGGGAGCACCAGGCCACGCGGGTCGCCCCTCTTGGCGGCGGCAGGCCGCCGCGACTTCGCGGCAGCAGGGCCCGGCCGCGCATCACTGAAGAATCACCTCGCCGCCGGCAGCAACGCGCGCGGCGGCCACGCGCTTCGGCCACGAACGCCTCGTGAAGTGGGTGTCGAGGGTAGGCTTGCCGGCAAGTGGTTTGCCGGTCGCGAACCAGTGCAGTGTCCGCAGACGACGAGGGGGTACAGGGGTGACGCTCACGCTTGAAGACGGCGGCATGGCGGCGGCAAGGAGCCGGCGCAAGACCAAGATCGTCGCCACACTGGGCGCGGCCTCGCGCGACGAGGGCGTGCTCAGGCAGCTCCTCGAAGCGGGCATGGACGTGGCCCGCATCAACCTCGGCCACGGCAGCACGGCCGAGCACGCGGCGTCGATCGCTGCGGCGCGCCGCGCCGCGGCCGGCGGCGATGCGCCGCTAGCGGTCATCATCGACCTGCCCGGCCCCAAGTTCCGCCTGGGCGACCTGCCGCGCCGGCTCGAGGTGCGCGCCGGCGATTCGGTCACCTTTGGTCCGACCGCGGCGGCCCAGCTGCCGGTGAGCTTCCCCGAACTGTTGCCGCTGTTCGCCGCCGGCGAGCGCGTCCTGATCGACGGCGGCGCCGTCGCCCTGCGCGTGAGCGACGTGACTCCCCCGCTCGTGACGCTCGAGGTCTTGAACGACGGCACGATCGAGTCGCGCAAGGTGGTGAACCTGCCCGACACGCAGCTGCCGGCCAGCATCCTCACGGCCGCCGACCGCGAGCTGCTCGACTGGGGCGTGCGGCAGGACGTCGACTACGTGGCCCTGTCGTTTGTACGCGGCGCCGCCGATGTTCTCGAGCTTAAAGAGCTCATCGCGGCCGCCGGCGGCGACCAGCTCGTGATCGCCAAGATCGAAA
>CAZFJE010000158.1:0-8011 GCA_964519555.1 uncultured Thermoleophilia bacterium | reverse complement strand
AGTTGCAGGAGATGTCACACTTGGGCGCGTTTCACCGGTCCCTATCTTCTATCCCGTCAACCCGAGGCGGGGGTGGGGGATAGGGACGCGCGAAACGTCCTCCCAGCCTTTGTCCTCATCCTGCGAAAAGACGGTGTAAAAACATGTCTTAGGCGGGTGCGCGGGAGCGTTGCCCGCGGGGCGCCGCGAGGCGACGACCGGCGACCGGTGTGTGCTCAGGCCCCGTCAGGCGTCGTAGGCGACCACTCTGATGAGCCCGATGGTCTCGCCGGTGTCGCCCGCCGTCGTGGAGTCGCTCACCGAGTAGACGGTCGTCGCCTTTTCGTCGGCGAGGAACTTGCCCACCGCCTCGTCGAGCTCGGTGAGCTCGCGGATGGTCGCGAAGATCTTGATGGGCGTGGCGAAGGTCTTCACTTTGATCATGGCTGTCCTTTCGACCGGTGGGCGAGTCGGCGCCGCCTGCGGGGCGTCACCCCGAGATACCCACCCGACGTACGTCGCAAGCAGGCCACGCGTTGCCGTGGCGGCGCAAGCGAGGCGCGGAACGCTGGTCGCCGAGGCGGAGGAACAGGGCGCGGAACGCTCGAAGCCGAGGCCGCGGACCGGAGTGCGCCGCCTCGTCGAGCACCTCAACGTCTCACGTCTTGCAGCGTCTTAGCGGGGGCGTATAGTTAGGCAACGATGGCAATCGTGCGACAGTGGGATCTTTCGCAGCTCGGCGCCTTGGGGGGCGCCTTGGGCGACGCGACCAGGTTCGCCATGTACAAGCTCGTCGTGGGTGCGCCTCAGCCGGTCTCGGCGGCCGAAGCCGCCGCCGCCTTCGGCCTGCACCGCACGGTCGCCCGCTCGCACCTCGAAAAGCTCGCTCACGCGGGTCTGCTGGTGGTGGACAGTCGCCGCAACCCGGCCGGTGGCCGCCCGGCCAAGGTCTACTCTCCGTCTGGCGCGCGCCTCGACATTCAGCTGCCGCCACGCCGCTACGAGGCCCTGGCCGGTATGCTGGCGCGCCTGGCCGACGCCTCGGGCGCCGGCTCGTCGGTGTCGGCTCAAGCGGTCGGCTACGAGTGCGGCCGCGAGATCGCGGCCGGCCTGTCAAACGGTCACGACTCGCGCGAGCGCGGCGGCCTCGACGGCGCCATGGCCTACCTCGCCACCACCGGCTGCAGCCCGCGTGTCGTAGCGAGCGACGAGCACAAGGTGGTCGTCGAGGTGGGCAGCTGCCTGTATCCCGAAGTCGCCCGCGATCACCCCGGTGTGGTCTGCGACCTGAGCTCGGGCCTGCTCTGCGGCCTGCTGGGTATCGACCCCGCCGGCCACCGTCGCACCAAGTCTATCGTCAACGGCGACTCCACCTGCCTGCACGAGTTCGCCCTGCCTGTCTGACGCACTTCGCGTCGCGCCGCGCCGCGGCCCGCTATCACCGCACGCGCTTTCCGCGTTCACCAGCCGGGCAGCGCCTGCTCGCCGCTCAGCTCGCGGGCGTCGGTCAAGTCCTGGTTGACCTCGAGGATGCCGCGGTAGGCGCCGGCGTCGTCGCGCACGGCCGTGTAGCGCGTGTAGTGGAACCTGTCGCCGTCGCTGTGCCAGCCTTCGGCTATGTCGCGCTCGCCGCTGCGGAACGCCTGCAGGATGGTCTCGAGGACCTCGAGTGACTTGCCCGGGTGGCAGGCGCGTATGTCCTTCCCTATGAAGTGCGGGTCGCAGGTGCGGTAGGTGACCCCCGACCAGTAGCGCAGGATGTCGTTCTCGTCGGCGAAGCTCACGTCGACCGGCAGCAGGCGCAGCACGAACGGCAGGTGCTCGGCGTCGATCGCGCCGCGCTGAAAGAAGAGGGTCATGGTGATGGGCTCCTTACGTCGCCGGCAGTCGCTGCGTTCCGCCCGACTGCCGAGCGGTAGCGAAAGCACTCCGAGGAGAGTCTAGTCCTTCACGGCCCGGTAGTCCCACGGCCTCGCCGCCAGGGCGGCTTCGAGCGCCTGCCGGCCGTCGTGCAGTACGGGGTCGCCGTGGGTCGTGAGCACGCGCTCGGCGTCGCGGTGCAACAGCGGCCGCATGGTCGGCACGAACACGCGCTCGTGCCAAGTGGGGTCGGTCGATGCCTGCTGCCAGACACGCAGGCCGCCGTCGATGCCGATCACCGCGTCGCCGAAGGCGAGTGCCCGGTGGGCGGGAAAGAAGAGCGGCATCTCAAAGCGCCGCGGCTTGCCGATCGCCAGGGCGAGGGCGTCGCCGTCGCCGACCGGTTTGCCGGGCTCGATCTCGCGCAGGGGCGTCGCGGGGTCGCGGAACCGCTTGGCGACGGCGCGGTGCCCCCAGATGGTGGTGGGCAGGGTGTCGCGGTAGCGCGCGAGCAGCTCCTCGGCGCTGCGCGCGTGGTAGGGGATGGTGATCATGATCTCCAGGCGCGTCGCCTTGCCCGCGAGGCGGTCGAGGGTGCGCTCGACGTCGGCGCGCGTGTCGGGTCGACCGTCCGTGGCGGGGCGAACGTCTTCGGCGGGGGCCGGCAGCAGCGGGTCGACCAGCACCAGCGCGTCGCCGACCAGGGCGAAGCTCGCCACCTCGTGACCCCACTCGATGCGCGTGTGCCACTCGGGGTGGCGCGCCGTCCAGCGCCAGATGCCCGGAGCGATCTCGTTCATGTGCCTCCCGTTCGTTCGTCTGTAGTCGCTGCAGGTTCATACCCGCCGGCGGGCGGGGGCGCGCCGGTGAGGTTGACGAGGTGGGCGGCGCGGGCGCGTGGTGGGGCGGCCTGGCAGCGCGGCCCGCTCCCGTGGGGCGGCCGGACGGTGCGCGGCGCGCCGGTGGGGCGAACGCGCGGCGCGCCGGTGGAGCCGCAGCGGGTCGCCCGTCGCCGACAAGCAAACAAAAGGGCGGCGCGTGAGCGCCGCCCTTTTTGGGCTTTGTCGGTGTTGCCACGTCGGGCCGCGCCTTAGGCGAGCACCGCTTCGACGGGCACCATGTGCTTCTTGAGGCCGAGCTCGCCGTCGCCTACGCCGATGGCGCGGCCGACGAACTGGCTTAAGTAGACGATCGGTACGTCGACCCAAGTGGGGTCGGCCTTCTTGATGTCGCCCTGCCGCGTGTCCAGGTTGACCTGGCAGAGCGGGCAGGCGCAGGCGATGGCCTGGGCGCCGCAGGCGCGGGCGTTGGCCACGATCTTGCGCACGAGCTCGACCACCACTGCCTGCTCGCAGAGCGCCAGCGAGGCGCCGCAGCAGTCGGTCTTGAAAGTCCACTGCACGGGCTCGCAGCCGAGCGTCTCGAGCACGTCGTCCATGTGGGTCGGGTACTCGGGGTCTTCGGCCAGGGTGACCTTGGGCGGCCGGGTGAGCAGGCAGCCGTAGTAGGCCGCCACCTTGAGGCCGGCGTAGGGGCGCTTGACCTTGGCCTTGAGCGTGTCGAGGCCGACCTCGTCGTGGTAGAAGTCGACCAGGTTGAGCACGCCGACGCCGCCCGTGTAGCGCCGCCCGACGACCTGGGCCACGTCGTGCGCCGTGTCGTCGTCTTCGACGTCGTGGTTGGTGGCCATGAAGCGCGCGAAGCAGGCGGCGCAGGGCACCGCGACGCGCTCGAGGCCGAGGTCGTCTTTGACCTTGGCCATCTCGTTGGCCGGCAGCGCGGTGGCCAGCAGGCGGTTGGTGGCGTGCGCGGCGGTGTTGCCGCAGCACTCCCAGCCGGGGATCTCGACCAGGTCGACGCCGAGGGCCTTGGCGGTGCCCAGGAACGAGCTGTCGAGCTCCTTGGCGGTGCCGTGCAGCGAGCACCCGGGGTAGTAGGCGACGCGGCTCATGCGACACCTCCTGGGCCCGACTGGGCGGGCGCCTTGGCGGGCAGGTCCATGGCCCGCCCGATGGCCCGCTTATCGCGGGTGATGCGCTCGGCGACCTGCGCCATGCGCTTCATCTGCGAACGGTCGCCCATGGTGGGCAGCGGGTTGATCTTGCCCTTCAGGAACATGCGGATGCCCATCGCCACGTCGTCGGTGAAGCTCGACGGCCGCGTGATCTTGTCGAGGGCGAGCAGTTCGACCTCGTAGAGCCGGCCCCAACGCCGGAACGAGTCGTAGTTCAGCTTGAGGATGTTGGCGAACGGCACGTCGGAGCGCACGCGACCCTCTTCGCGGGCGATCATGCGCAGCTCGTCCATGATGGCTGCGATGTCGATGCCCTGGGGGCAGCGCGTGGTGCACGTCTCGCAGCCGGTGCACAGCCAGATGAAGCGGCTGTCGACGGCGGCGTCGACAGCGCCGATCTGCACGGCGCGCATGACCTGCGCCGGGTGAAAGTCGCCAAAGCCGGCGACCGGGCAGCCGGTGCTGCATTTCTTGCACTGGTAGCACTTGTAGGCGTTTTCGCCCGAGCCACGGTTGACGCGGCGGGCGAGCGTGGCATCGATAGTCGTCGTCACGTCACCCTCCTTCCCGCTACGCCACAGCCGGGCGCGGCAGCAAGCCGGCGGCTTCGACGATCTCCGGCACGGCCGGCTCCCACTCGACGGCCATGATGTGTATGCCGGCCACGCCCTCGATCTCGGCGAGCTCCTTGATCATCTCGACTGCGAGCTTCTTGCCCTCGGCCTGCTGCGCGGCGCCCTTTTCTTTGGCGGCGACGCGATCGACGATCTCCTGCGGCACGTCCATGCCCGGCACGAAGTTCTTCATGTACTTGGCCATGCCGGCGCCCTTGATGGGGGTGATGCCGGCCAAGATCTTGACCTCTTTGTGCAGGCCGATGGCGCGCACCTCTTCCATCCACTTCTTGAACTTGGGGACGTTGAAGATGCACTGGGTCTGCATGAAGTCGGCGCCCGCCTCGACCTTCTTCTTGAGGCGCTGGGCGCGGAACTCGAAGGGGTCGCCGAACGGGTTCTCGGCGCAGCCGATGTAGAGCTCGGGCGACACGGCCATCTCGTCGCCGCACTGGAACTTGGCCTCGTCGCGCATGTCCTTGTACATCTTGATCAGGTTGATGGCGTCGAGGTCGTGCACGCCCTTGGCCTGCGGGTGGTTGCCGAAGCTCATGTGGTCGCCGGTCAGGCACAGGATGTTCCTGATGCCCAGCACGTAGGCGCCGAGGATGTCGGCCTGCATGGCCAGGCGGTTACGGTCGCGGCAGGTCATCTGCATGATGGCCTCGAGGCCGTTCTGCTGGGCCTGCACGCCCGACGCCATGGAGCACACGCGCACCACGGCGGTCTGGTTGTCGGTGATGTTGACGGCATCGACGAAGCCCTTGAGGATCTTGGCCTTGTCGGCAATCACGCTGCCGTCGGCGCTCTTGGGCGGACCGCACTCGCCGGTGACCGCGAACTTGCCCTCGGAAAGGATCTTCTCGAGGTTACTGCCAGCCTTGTAAGCGGTGGCGGTCATACCGGCTTCGCCTCCTCACGCACCATCTTGCGGGGACCGCCGGAACTACCCTTGCTCCAGTCCTTGGGCGGCCGATTGACGAGCATCATCTCTTCGCGACCCTGGGCCTTGAGGCGCTCCCAGATGAGCGCCCAGGCGCACTCGATGTCTTCTTTCTCAGGCGTGGTGACTTCGCACTTGCCGTCGTGTGAGCCGCCGCAGGGACCGTTCATGAGGCTCTTGGAGCAGCGCACCACCGGGCAGATGCCAGCGGTCTCGCCGATCACGCACTCGCCGCAGGCGCCGCAACGCTCGAGCCAGACGGCGTGCTCTTGCGGCATGCCCAGCATGTTGGTGTTGACGGCCGGCATGACCAAGCGGGGGCTGAACTTCTCGGCCATCGACTGGATGCCTATGCCGCAGGCCATGCTCAGCACGAGCGGGTACTCTTCGACCTTGGCGCCGATGGCGTCGAGGTACTCCCACTCACACTGGCGGATGGCGGCGGTGTGCTCGATCTGCACGTCGCGACCGTCTTCTTTGGCCTTGATGCGCAGCTGGGCGGCGAGGATCTCGGCCTCTCTTTCGCCGCCGGTCAGGCAGACCGCGACGCACGTGTCGCACCCCGCCACCAGGACTTTGTCGTGCCCCTCAGTCATGGCGTAGATCTCGTCGAAGGGCTTGCGTTCGGCTGTGATCATCTTGAGTGTCCTTCCTCCACGAAGATCGCGGTCATGCGCTTGGGGGGGTGTCGGCGTCGTCGGGCATGGCCAGGGCGCCCATCTCGCGGACGACGACCTCGTGGGCCGTGAAGCCGTCGCGCGGACGCACCGGGTTGGGCCCCAGGCCGCGGATGCGCGCGGTGAAGTCGCGCGCGGTCTGGGCGAACTGCGGTCCCATGGCAGACGACATGTTGTACATCTCGACGCGGCCGGGGTCGACGCCGATCTCTTCGAGCAGTTTCTTGACGTAGCCCACTCGCTTCTTGGCCCAGAGGTTGCCCTTGAGGTAGTGGCACTCGCCTTCGAGGCAGCCCGCGGCGTAGACGCCGTCGGCGCCCGCTTCGAGCGCCTTGAGCAGGTGGATGACCTCGAGCTTGCCGGTACAGGGCAGCTTGATCATGCGGATGTTCGAGGGGTACTGCAGGCGCATGCTGCCCGCCAGGTCGGCGGCCGCATAGGCGCAGTAGTGACAGGCAAAGACGATGATCTCGGGCTCGAAGCCCTCGTTTGCCGGCAGGTCGGGCGCGGCGTCGCTTACGGGAGCCGCGCCTTGACTGTCTGCGGGAGCCGCGGCGGCCGCTGTGGGCTCGTCGGCCATCTCAGCTCACCTCCATCGTGAGCGCTTCTTCTTTGGCGAAGATCTGCGCGTCGGTGTAGTGGTGCAGGACGATCGCCTTGGCGGGGCACTCGCTGACGCACACGCCGCAGCCCTGACAGGCGGCCGCTTCGATCACGGCCTTCTTTACGACCGGGTCGATGGTCGGCACCTCGTAGGGGCAGATGCGCACGCAGGTGAGGCAGGCGGCGCATTTGTCTTGATCGACCTCGGCCACCACGCCGCCGGCTTTGAGGGCCGGCTTGGCGAGGATGGCGGCGGCGCGGCCGGCGGCCGCGTAGGCCTGGCTGACCGACTCGTCGATGCTCTTGGGGTAGTGGGCGCCGCCGCACAGGAAGATGCCTTCGCTGGCGAAGTCGACGGGGCGCAGCTTGACGTGCGCTTCGAGGAAGAAGCCGTCGCCCTGGAGTGGCACCTTGAGCATCTTGGAGAGCTCGGAGGCGCCGTCGTTGGCGATGGTCGGGGTGGCCAGCACGAGCAGGTCGAGCGGCAGCTCGATGCGGCGCTGCAGGTAGGGGTCGGTGTAGGCGACCTTGACCGGGGTGCCGGGCTTGCCGTTGGCGGCGCTGCCGGCGCTCACGATCTCGGGCTTGGAGTCGTTGTCGTAGCGCGTGAAGATCACGCCGAGCTCGCGCGCCCTGGTGTAGTACTCCTCGAAGAGGCCGAAGGTGCGCACCTCTTTGAACCACACATAGACGGGGCGCTCGGGGTCTTGTTCCTTCAGGCGGATGGCGTTCTTGACGCTCTGCTGGCAGCAGGTGCGCGAGCAGTAGTTGGCACCCTCTTCGAGCGAGCCGGCGCAGAGGATGAAGCCCACCGCGTCGGTCTTGGCCAGGCGCGCCTGGTCGGTGGCGAAGAGGTGCTCGAGCTCGAGACCGGTGACGATCTTGTCGCTCTGGCCCAGGCTGTACAGATCGGGGCGCGCCTCTTGCGAGCCGGTGGCCACGATCACCACGCCGTGGTCGATGGGCGTGCGCTGACCGTCGGCTGAGGCGATGACGCTCGAGAAGTTGCCGATGAAGCCGTGGAAGTCCTCGAGTGTCGAGGCCAGGTGGATCTTGACGTTGGGGTTGTCGATGACGCGCTGCTGCAGGGCGGCGGCAAAGTCGGCCGGCCGCGAGCCCTTGATGGTCTGGTCGAGCTCGAGCACGCGGCCGCCCAGGGCGGCTTCGCGCTCGACGAGGTGCACCTCGTGGCCCATCTCGCCCAGGGCCGCGGCGGCGGTCATGCCGGCCACGCCGCCGCCGATGACGACGGTGGTGTGGGTGAGCGGCACGTCGACCTTGTAGAGCGGCTCGAGCAGGCGCGCCCGGGCCACGGACATGC
>CAZFJE010000157.1:0-8054 GCA_964519555.1 uncultured Thermoleophilia bacterium | reverse complement strand
AGAGCTCAGCGTCGATGACGTAGATGTCGTCGCCCTCGGAGATCGCGCCCTCGGGGCACTCGTCTACGCAAGCCGCGCAGGCGAGGCATTCTTCAGTGATCTTGTGCGCCATGTGGCCTTGTCACCTCCTGTCGGGCGAAGCCGTGCGGCGTTCGCCCATGATTGACCGTTCCTGTTCCAAGGATACCGGGAGCCCGCGTGCTCGGCAACACGGCCCCGCTGCGCCCCCTGAGCGCGGTGGCCTACAACGAGCGACCGTGCCCCGGAGCTTCGTCGGGGAACAGTTCGATGATCGCGAGCGCCGCGGCACCGAGCACGCCGGCGTCGACCCCGTGGCGGGCCGGCACGATGCGCACCTGGTCGCGATTGGGCTGCAGGGCGCGCTCGGCCACGACCCGGCGGGCCGCTCCGAGCACGATATCGGCGGCCTGAGCAGCGCCGCCGCCGACCACGACGAGCTCGGGATTGAAGATGTTGACCAGGCTCACGATGCCGAGGCCGAGCTTGGCGCCGATGCCGTCGAGCACGGCGGTCGCCACCGGGTCGCCGGCCAGGGCCAGCGCGCTGAGCAGCGGACCGCCGACCTCGTCGCCGGCGGCCAGCGCCCGCCCCAGCGCGGATTCGGGCTGAGCGCGGGCCGTGTCGCGAGCCGCCTCGCCCATAGCGTGGCCCGAGGCGTAGACCTCGAGGCAGCCGTGGTTCGGACACGAACCCCGGCAGGGCGGCCCGTTGAAGTCGATCATCATGTGGCCGATCTCGGCCGCGGCGCCGCTGGCGCCCCGATAGAGGTGGCCGTTCGTGACGATGCCGCCACCGATGCCGGTGCCGAGCGTGAGCATGATCATCTCGCTCGTGCCGCTGCCGGCGCCGTAGCGAAACTCGGCGAGGCAGGCGACGTTGGCGTCGTTGTCGACCACGACCGGCACGCCGTAGCGCTCGCTCAGCAGGTCGCGCAGCGGCACGTCGCGCAGCGGCAGGTTGACCGACTGCACGATGCGTCCGCCACGAAAGTCGACCATCGACGCCGTGCCGACCCCGATCGCGTCGATCGGACCGTACTCGGCCGCGGCCGCGTCGAGGCGCCGGTAGATGTCGTCGAGGCAGGCTTCGGGCGATGCCGTGGCGGCCGGACCGATGCTGCGGGCAAGGATCCCGAGGTTGTCGTCGACCAAGCCGACGGCGAGCTTGGTACCGCCCAGATCGACACCCATGATGGAACGCGACGCACTCAAGGCTGGCTGACACCTCCCGCCGGGACGGGCCCACGGAAAGGGGCCGCTCCGGCACACGATAGCATGCTGTACACTGACAAAAGAGAAGGAAACTCCCCGTGACGAGGCGTACTTACCCTCACCGGGTCTCCCGCAAGCGGCCTTGAGCCACGCGCGCCGGCAATCGGCGTCGCCGTTCCGCCGCCGGCGAAGGGCCCGCTCACCAGGCCGCCGCCGCGACGAGCACCACGAGGCGACAGATGAGCCACGCAGACGACAAGCCCTATAACAGGTACCGCGCCGCGCGCGTCCGGCGGCCGCGCACCGACGCCCCCGGCCAGCCCGCCGCACCACCACGGCGCGCCGCCGACAGCCGCCCCCGCCCCGCCGCCGACGGCCGCGAACGCGACGTCGCAGGCGGCCGCGAGCGCAGCGCGGGCAGAAGCGAGCGCAGCGCCGCCGACGGCCGCGGCGGGGGCGGAGCGGCGAACGGCGCGCGCGCCACGCGCTCGCGCGACGAGCCGGCGAGCGTCTACCGCACCGGCCGGCGCGGCCATTCACGGTCCGACAGGGCCGAGCGGGCGGCGGCGCGACCGTCACGCACGCGCCGGCGCTTTCGCTGGTGGTATCTGCTTGCCATCCCGCTCGCCCTGGCGATCGCGTTCGGAGTCTGGGCCTTTCTCGGCTACTCGACCTTCAACAAAGCGGTCGCCGGGAGCAACCGTCACGTGGCCAAGACGACCCGCGCCGCCCTGACCGACCCGCACGGCAGCGTGCTGGGCGGCCCCACGACGCTGCTCTTGCTGGGCTCCGATCAGCGCGGCCGCGGGCCGGCCCGCTCCGACAGCATCCTGCTGATGCGCTTCGACCCCCGCACGCATACCGTGAGCCAGCTCTCCATTCCCCGCGACACGCTCGTCACCGTCCCCGGCTACGGCCAGATGAAGATCAACGCGGCCTATTTCTGGGGCGGCGCGGCGCTGGCCGTCAAGGTCATCAGCAGCTTCATCGGCGTACCCGTCAACCACGTCATGGTGGTCAACTTCCACGGCTTTCCCGCCCTTATCGACAGCGTCGGCGGCGTCGTGATCAACGTGCCGTCCGACATCACCTCGTGGTACTCGGGCAACACCACCGTGCACTTCAAGAAGGGTCCCCAGCTTATGAACGGCAAGCGCGCGCTGATCTACTCGCGCGTGCGCCACTCCGACAGCGACTTCATGCGCATGGGCCGCCAGCAGCAGGTCGTGCAAGCGCTCGAAGCGAAGATCGCCCGCCCCGGCAACCTCTTCCGCCTGCCGGCGATCGGCGCGCAGTTCATGAAAGACGCCAGCACCGACCTGTCAACCAACCAGATCATCGAGCTCTCCTACCTCGACTGGCGCGCCAAGGGCGCCCGCCAGTTCAAGGCCGTGTTGCAGGGCACCCCTCAGATGATCGGCGGCAGCGACTACGTGGTGGTCGACCAGGCGGTCAAAGCGCGCACGGTGCAGAGGTTCCTCAGCCACTAGGCGCGTCACGGAGTCACGCTCGCCTGAGCCGGCGACGACGAAGTCGGTCGACGGGACTAGGCGCCCGACGAAGTCACGCATGCCTGAGCGGCGACGACGAAGTCGGTCGACGGCCTAGGCGGTCCTATCCCCGAGTAGTCGCGCGACCGAATCGGCGCCGCGCTTCGGCGACGTCCGCCGACCTGGGGCCGCCGCCGGCCCCGCGTCAGCGCCCCGCGTCGCCGCGCGAGCGGATCTTGCGCCAGCGCTCGCGGTTGCTCATGACGATCACCGCGAGCAGCGCCACGACGGCCGGCAGATAGAGGTAGTTGTCGATGCCGATGGGCGCGAAGGCCACGTAGAACGCCACCAGCAGGGCGGCGATGACGCGCACCGAGTGCCGGCGCCCCGGAGCCGCCACCCGCGCCGCCAAGGGCAGCGCCGCCTCGAGCGTGGGCGCCAGCACCACGATCGCCAGGCGCACCGACGCCTGATCGCTCGTCGCCAGGCTGTAGATGCCGGCCAGAGCCGCCAGCACCACCGCTGCGACCTCGACGCGCCCGATGGTCAGCCAGGCCGGGCCGCGCCGCCCCACGTCAGTAGTCGACCCGCAGCAGGGCGAGGCCGCGGGCGGGCGCGGTGCGACCGAGCTCGGCGCGCCGTCCGCCGGCCAGTCCCGCCGATAGCGTCGCCAAGCTCAGGCGGCCCTGTGCGACGTCGACCATCGAGCCCACCGCGACCCGCACCATGTTGTGCAGGAAGCTGTCGGCGGTGATCTCGAACTGAGCCTCGCGGCCGTCGGACGCCAGGCGCCACGACGTGCCGGCGACCGTGCGCTCGCAGGTGCGGTAAAAGCGCGCCGACGAGGTCAGCGCCGAGAAGTCGTGACGGCCCACGAACAGAGCGGCGGCCGCCTGCAGAAGGTCGAGCTCGACCGCGCCGCGCACATCCCACACGTACAGGCGCTCGAAGACCGGCCTTGAACCGGGCAGCCAGAGCCGGTAGCGATAGGTGCGCGCGGCGGCCGCGCGCGCGTCGAACCCGTCGGGCGCCCGCGACACGCCCGCCACCGAGATCTCGCCGGGCAGCAGGGCGTTCAGGGCCAGCCGCAGGCGATGAGGCTCGACGACGCCGGCCGACGCGCCGAACGACGCCACCTGAGCGATCGCATGCACACCGGCGTCGGTGCGCCCCGCGACGCTCAACCGCACGGGCTCGCGCAGCACCGTCGCCAGGGCGACCGCGAGCTCGCCCTCGACGGTGCGCCGCCCGGGCTGCCGGGCCCAGCCGTCGAACGGCGTGCCGTCGTAGGCCAGATCGATCCGCCACGACTCCGAAGAGGCGGCCACTCTAGATCAGCTCCGCGAGCACAACGACCGCCACGACGGCCACGAGCAGCACGGCGTCGCGCCGATGAGCCCGCAGCGGGTGCATGTGGGTGCGCGGCGCGCCCGGCAGGTAGCAGCGCGCGTCCATCGCCAAGGCGAGCTCGTCGGCCCGGCGAAAGCTCAAGATGAACAGCGGCACGAGCACCGGCACCAGCGCGCGCGCGCGGCGCAGCGGCCCGCCCCGGTTGAAGCTCGCTCCGCGGGCCCGCTGGGCCTTCATGATGGTGTCGATCTCCTGCAGCAGGGTGGGAATGAAGCGCAAGGCGATGGTGACCATGAGCGCCAGCTCCTCAGTGGGCACGCGCAGGCGGCGCAGGGGTCGGCCCAGCCAGGCGAGCGCATCGGTGAGCGCGATGGGCGGCGTCGTCAGGGTGAGCAGCAGGCTGGCGACGACCAGCACCACAAGGCGCAGGCTCAGATAGCCGGCAATGGCGAGACCGCGCGTTGACAGGTGGAGCGGCCCGAACGTGTAAAAGGCGTGTCCGGGCGTGAAGATGAGCTGCACGACGAAGGTGAGGACCAGCAGCCAGGCCACTGGGCGCAAGCCACGCGCGACCCACCCCAGTGGTACGCCGCTGAGCAGCAGGCCGGCCGCCGCCGCCAGTCCGTAGACCGCCAGACCGGCAAACGAGGAACGCACAAACAGGCCGACGACGAGCAACGTGACGGCGACCACCTTGCAGCGCGGGTCGAGACGGTGGATCAGCGACGGCCGTGGATAGTACTGGGCGATCGCCATCCTCAATGCGAGCACCACCGTTGCGCGCCGCTCACGACAGAGCCTCGGCGGCGGCGGCGAGCTGTGGAGGCGCCTCGGCCGCCACGCGGCCGAGGCGCCTCCACAGCTCGACCACGAACGGCGGCTTAAGACGGTGCGCCTGCAGCGCCTCTTCGCCGCCGGCGCCAAAGCGCCAGGGGCCCGCGTCGACCACGGCACCCTGGTCGAGCACGATGCGCGAGTCGCACAGCGCATAGGCGCGATCGATGTCGTGGGTGGCCAGCACAAGGCCCATGCCCGAGGCGCGCAGGTCGCCGAGGATCGCCTGCAGATCGCGACGCGACGCCGGGTCGAGGCTCACGAACGGCTCGTCGAGCAACAGCAGCGCGGGACGCATGGCAAGCACACCGGCGAGGGCCAGGCGGCGCTGCTCGCCGCCCGAGAGCGAGTACGGGTGGCGCGCGCCGAAGCTCGCGGCCGGCAGGCCCACCGCCTCGAGCGCGCCGGCGACCGCGTCGTCGACCTCGGCGGCGGGCCAGCCGAGCTGGCGCGGCCCAAAAGCGACGTCGTCGCGGCAGGTGGCCGCGAAGAGCTGCATCTCGGGCATCTGAAAGACGAGCCCTATGCGCCGTTCGCGTTGGTCGTGGCCGGCCTGCTTGGGCGCCAGACCATCGAGCAGCACGCTGCCCTGGTCGGGGGTCAGCAGGCCGCGCACGAGCTGCAGCAGCGTCGACTTGCCGGAGCCGGTGGGACCGAGCAGGGCGACGGCACTTCCCGGGGCCAGCTCCAGGCCGGCGCCGCGTAGCGCGTCGACCGTGGTCGCCCCTTCGTCGTAGCGAAACGACAGGCCACGACAGACCACGCCCAGCGGGGCGACCGCGAGCGCCTCCGCCGTGTCGGTCGTAGCACCCGCGAGCGGCGGCGCCGTGCCTTGCGAGGCGGTAGCGGCGGCCGGCAGGCTCTCCGCGGCGGTCGGCGTACGGACCGCGTCAGGCGACCTCGCGCCGAGAGCGACGACGAGCTCATCGAGGGTGAGGGTGAGCTCGGGCACGATGCCGCGCTCGAGCAGGGCCAGGCCCAGCTCGGCCGCCGGCGGCAGGCCGAGCGAGAGCTCATCGAGAAGCGCGTGGCGGGCGAAGAGGCCGGCGGGCGGGCCGTCGAAGACGGCCCGCCCGCCGGCCAGCGCCACGACTCGGTCGGCGAGCAGCACCTCGTCCATCTCCTGCGTGATGAACACGACGGTCAGGCCGCGCGCCGCCTCGGCGCGCACGGCGGCCAGCACCTCGTCGCGACCGGCGGGGTCGAGCATGGCGGTCGGTTCGTCCATCACCAGCACGCGACGCGGCACGGCCAGCACGCCGGCAAGCGCCGTGCGCTGCCGCTGACCGCCCGACAGCAGGTGGGGTTCGCGCCCGCGCAGGGCTCCGAGGTCGAAACGGGTCAGCATGTCGTCGACCCGAAGCGCGATCTCGGGAGAGGGCAGCGCGATGTTCTCGAGGCCGAACGCAAGGTCTTCCTCGACCGTCGCTCCGACGAGCTGGTTATCGGGGTTCTGGAACAGCACGCCGACGTCGCGACGCACGGCGAAATGGTCCTCAGTGCTCGTGAGATCGTGCCCGCACACCAGCGCTCGTCGGGCGTCGGCAGGCCGCGCCAGGCCCCCGAGCAGGCGCCCGAGCGTGGACTTGCCCGAGCCGTTGGCGCCCACCACAGCGACGAACTCGCCGCTCTCGACGGCCAGGTCGACGCCGCTCAGGGCATCGGCGGCGGCGCCGGCGTAGCGGAACCGCAGCCCCTCGATGTCGATCAGCGACACGCCCTCACCCCCGAGTGCCGGCGCCTGAGTCGTTCGCGCGCGTTACAGTGGCGAAACGAGACAAAAAAGGGGCGGGGGCGCCTGCGGCGCCCCCGCCCCTGCGAACCTGTGTGGGTGGCCATGCCCTCGCGGGCTAGACCAGCTCGAGATACGCCATCTCGCAAGCGTCGCCCTGCCGCGGCCCCAGCTTGATGATGCGGGTATAGCCGCCGTTGCGATCGGCGTAGCGCGGCGCTACGTCGTTGAACAGCTTGTAGACGATCTCTTTGTTCCGCAGTTTGGCGATGGCGAGCCGCCGGGCGGCGAGGTCGCCGCGCTTGCCGAGCGTAATGGTCTGCTCGACCAGCGACTGCACCTCTTTGGCGCGCGCCTGGCTGCACTTGATCTTCTCGTGCTCGAGCACGGCTACCGCCAGACCGGTCAACAGTGACTTGCGCTGATCGGGCGGCATGTTGAATTTGCGGCCTGAGTTTTGGTGACGCATCAGTCCTCACCCCGTAACGACAAGCCGCGCTCGGCGAGCTTCTCTTTGACTTCGTCGATGCTCTTCTTACCGAAGTTGGGAATGTTCAGCAACTCGGCTTCGGTCTTGGTGACGAGGTCGCCGACCGTTTGGATGCCTTCGCGCTTGAGACAGTTGTACGAGCGCACGCCCAGTTCGAGCTCTTCGATCAGGACGTCGTCCATGCCACTGCCGGCGGCCGCGCCGACACCTTCGATGGGAAACTCATCGAGGGCGTGCTGGCGGTCGGGGTCGGTGAAGATCTGCAGCCGGTCGACCAGGATCTCGGCCGACTGGCGCAGCGCCTCTTCGGGCGTGATGGCGCCGTTTGTGACGACATCGAGGATGAGCTTGTCGTAGTCGGTACGCTGGCCGACACGGGCGCTCTCGACGATATAGGACACACGCTTGATGGGGCTGAAGATCGAGTCGATCGGCATGACGCCGATGACCGTCTCGGCCGCCTTGTTACCGTCGGCCGACACATACCCTGTGCCGCGCCTGATGGTGAGGGTCATCTCGATGGCGCCGCCGCCCGAAAGCGAGGCGATGTAGTGGTCGGGGTTCAGGACCTCGAGCTCGGCGGGCACGTCGATGTCGGCAGCCACGACCTTGCCGGGCTTGTCTTTGACCAGACGCACCTGGACCTCGTCGAGCTCGCCGTGCAAACGGCAGATGATGCCCTTGAGGTTGAGGATGACGTCGGTGACGTCCTCTTTTAAGCCGGGCAGCGTGGAGAACTCGTGCGAAACCCCTTCGATCTTGACCGAGCTCACGGCCGCCCCTTCGAGCGACGACAGGAGGACGCGCCGCAGCGCGTTGCCGAACGTGTGCCCAAAGCCCCGATCGAGCGGCTCTACCTCGAAGCGTGTGCGGTTGTTCGCCACCTGCTCGCGGGTGATGTTGGGCATCTGGAAGGTAAGCAACTG
>CAZFJE010000156.1:0-8165 GCA_964519555.1 uncultured Thermoleophilia bacterium | reverse complement strand
GTCGACCGCGAGCTCGAGCGCCGCGCCTTCGTGCCGGTGCCCTACTGGGAGATCAAGGCCGAGCTCGAAGCCGGCAGCGGCGAGCGCTTCACGGTCGAACACGCCAAGGGCCGCTTTGCCGCCGCCGACGTGGCCGAAGCCGCCTTCGCCGGCGCCCAGACCGACACCGCCGAGGTGACCGAGTACAAGACGACGCCGCGTTCGCTGGCGCCGCCGGCGCCGTTCAACACCACGGCACTCATGAGCGCTGCTTCGGGCGCCGGCATCGCCCCTTCGCGGGCCATGAAGGCGGCCGAGTCGCTCTACCTCGACGGTCTCATCAGCTACCCGCGTACCGACAACACGGTCTACCCGCCCTCGCTCGACCTGCGCGCCGTGCTGCAGACCCTGACCGCGCACGGTCCGGTGTCGCAGATCGCCGCCGAGCTGGCCGACCAGGCCACGTTCAAGCCCACCCGCGGCAAGAAGCGCACCACCGACCACCCGCCGGTCTACCCGGTGGGCGTGCCCAAGGGCGAGCTGCGCGGCGAGCAGGCGCGCGTCTACGACCTCGTCGTGCGCCGCTTCCTGGCCACCCTGCTGCCGGCCGCCGTGATCGAAGGCCAGCGCCTCGACGTGAAGCTCGGCACCGAGCCCTTCGTGGCGCGCGGCAGCCGTGTCGCCAAGCCCGGGTTCCTGCGGGCCTGGCAGCCCTACACCTCCGACCGCGAGCGGCCCCTGCCGCAGGCGGCCGTGGGCGACGTGCTGGCAGTGCTCGACGTGCGCCTCGACGCCAAAGAGACGCAGCCGCCCTCGCGCTGGGGCCAGGGCCCCCTGATCGAGCAGATGGAAGAGCTCAACCTGGGCACCAAGGCCACGCGCGCCGACATCATCCAGCACCTCTACGACCGCAACTACGTGCGCGACAACCCGGTCGAACCGACCGAGCTCGGCATCGCCGTGATCCGCGCCTTCGACGCCGCCATGCTCACGGCCAAGGCCGACATCTCGTCGTCCGACATGACCGCCATGCTCGAGGCAGAGATGGACCGCATCGCCCTGGGCGACCTGCCCAGCGAGCGCGTGGTCGCCGACAGCCAGGCGCTGCTCGGCGAAGCCCACAAGCTGCTCGAGGGCCACATCGAAGCGATCCGCACCGAGATCAAGGGCGCCGTGCGCGAAGACATGACGCTCGGCGTGTGCACCACCTGCGGCGGCGAGCTGCGCATGCTGCGCGGCAAGACCGGCAAGCGCTTCGTGGCGTGCGTCGGTAAAGAGGGCGACGAAGCCAAGGTGCCCGAGGGGGCGCCCGAGGGCACGCGGCCGCGGCGCGGCTGCGGGCAGACGTTCCCGCTGCCTCAGCGGGGTGCTATCATCGCCAAGGGGACCAGCTGCCCCGGCTGCGGTTGGCCCGAGATTACCGTACTCAAATCGGGCGGCCGCGGGCGACCGTGGCAGCTCTGTCTGGATCCCGATTGTCCCACCAAGGAGAAGTACAAGAAGCGGGTCACGACCTAGCGCTCCGCCTGGCGGGTCGCGGCTTCTTCGTGACCCTCGAAGGCGTCGACCGGTCGGGCAAGACGACCCAGGTCGAACGCCTCTGTGCGGCGCTTGCCGCCCGCGGTCTTCCCGTGGGCGTCGTGGGCGTGCCGGGGGGCTCGCTGCGCGAGCCCGGCGGCACGCCCACAGGCGAAGCCATCCGCGACATCCTGCTGCATCGCTGCCCCGACATCGCCCCCTGGACCGAAGCGCTGCTCTACGCCGCGGCCCGCGCCCAGCTCGTCGCGCAGGTCGTGCGGCCGTCGCTCGACCAGGGGTTCATCGTGGTGCTCGACCGCTACATCGACTCGTCGCTTGCCTACCAGGGCTTCGCCCGCGGCCTGGGCATCGACGCTGTGCTCGCGGTGAGCGAGCAGGGCACCGGATCGCTCCTGCCCGACCTCACCCTCTTGCTCAGGGTGAACCCGGCCCGTGCGGCCGTGCGCCGCGGCGGGCCGCCCGATCGCCTCGAAGCCGAAGGCCTCACCCTGCAGCAGCGCGTCGCCGCCGGCTACGACGAGCTCGCGCGGCGCTACCCCGAGCGCATCGTGGCGCTCGACGGCGAGCTCTCGGCCGACCAGGTCGCCGCCCAGGTCGAACGCGCCACGCTGGCCGCCCTGGCGGCGCTGCCGACGCCGGCAGCGCCTTGGCCGTCCACCGCGGCTCCGCCCTCTGTCGCATCGGCGGCGCTTGCCGCCCGAGGTCCGCGTGTTCGCTGACATCCCCGGACAGGCGCGCGCCAAGGCCTACGTCGCCGGCGCTCTGGCGCGCGGCGCCGGCCACGCCTACCTGCTTTCCGGCCCAGAGGAGCTCGGCAAGCGGCGCTTCGCCGTCGAGCTGGGCGCCGCGCTGGTGGCCGCCTGCGGCGGCTGCGGGCAGTGCGCCGAGTGTGAGCGCCTCACGCGCGGCGTGCACCCCGACCTCGTCGTGATAGAGCGCGAGGGCGAGTTCATCCGCATCGAGCAGATCGCCGAGCTCATCGCCGACCTCAGTCTCAGGCCCTTTGCCGCGAGCCACCGCGTGTGGGTGATCGTCGAGCCAGAGCGCATGAACATCGAGGCCGCCAACACGTTCCTCAAGAGCCTGGAGGAACCGCCCGAGCACGTGCACTTCATCCTCGTGTCCGACTCGCTCGAGCGCGTGCTTCCCACCATCGTCTCACGCTGTCAGGTGGTCGAGTTCGAGCCTGTCGCCGACGACGAGCTCGTCGGCTACCTGCTGGCTCACGAGAGCCTCGACGCCGAGCGCGCCACCGTGGTCACCCGCCTGGCCCACGGTTCGCTCGAGCGCGCCCTGCGCCTGCTCGCCGACGAGCGCGGTCCCCGGCACCGCGAGCGCTACCTGCGCCTGGCCGCCGGCATCGCCCTGCACGACCGCGACGCTGAACACGCCTTCGTCGACGAGGTCGGCAACGCCGAGACGGCCGCCCAGGGCGAGGTCGAAGCCGAGCTCGCCCGCCGCCGCGCCGAGCTCGAGCGCACCGTGCCCGACGACCGCGAGCGCGCCTTCCACACCCGTCGCCTCGATGCCCTGCAGCGCCGCGAGCAGGCGCGCGTGGCGCGCCTTGCCGCCTTCGACGCACTCGACCACCTCACGAGCTTTCTGCGCGATGTGTGGGCGGTCGGCCTCGGCGCCGCCGGCGCCGTCTCAAACCGCGACCGGCTGTCCGAGCTCGAACACGCGGCCGTCGCCCGGCCCGACATCTGCGCCCGGCTCCTCGAAGTCGTCGGTCGCACCCGCCAGGATCTGTCCTTGAACATCGATCGCAGGCTCGCTCTGCAGGCGATGTTTGCCCGCTTCCAGGAGGTCTGGGAAAGTGCCTAAGATCGTCAGCGTCGTCTTTGGTGACGGCGGCAAGGTCTACCATTTCGACGCCGGCGTGCTCGAGCTTGCCGCCGGCGACCAGGTCGTCGTCGAGACCACCCGCGGCACCGACTTCGGGCGTGTCGTCGAAGGCGTGCGCGAGCTTGCCGAGGGCGAGTCGCGCCAGGGCCTGCGCCGTGTCGTGCGCGCCGCCCGTACCGCCGACCTCGAACGGGTGGCCGAGAACTGCGCCCGCGAGCGCGAGGTCGTGCTGCTCACCCGCGAGCTGGCCGCCAAGGCCCGCCTTCGCATGAAGGTCGTGGCGGCCGAAAGCACCTTCGACGGCAACCGCCTGACCGTGTCGTTCTCGGCCGAGGACCGGGTCGATTTTCGGCCGCTGGTCTCGCAGCTGTCCGAGCGCATGGGCCGCCGCGTCGAGCTGCGCCAGGTGTCGTCGCGCGACGAAGCACGCCTGATCGGCGGCTACGGGCCCTGCGGTCGCCGCCTGTGTTGCGCCAGCTTCTGCGGCGACCAGGACCCGGTCTCGATCCGCATGGCCAAAGACCAGAACCTGCCGCTGAACCCCTCAAAGATCTCAGGCTGCTGCGGCCGCCTCATGTGTTGCCTCAAGTACGAGCACGGCGTGTACACCTCGTTCAAGCAGCGCGCACCGCGCCGCGGGGCACTCGTTACGACACCCTCAGGCCGGGGAAAGGTCACTGAGCTCCTCGCTCCGGCCGACAGCGTCTCGGTCGACTTGGGCGAGGGACGGGTGTGCACCTGTCGGCTGGCCGAACTGGTGCCCGACGCGCCTCCGGCGGCTGCTCAGGCCTCCGCAGCGGTCGCTCAGGCTCCCGCAGCGGTCGCTCAGGCCCCCGCAGCGGTCGCTCAGGCCCCCGCAGCGGTCGCTCAGGCCCCCGCAGCGGAGGCTGCGGCTGCAGCCGGCGGCGACGTCGCAGAAGCGCCGCTCGCCAGCGCGCCGGCGCAGAACGATACGCCCGACGCCGACACGCCGGCCGGCGACACGGCCGCAAAGGAGGATGCATGACCGCGACAAGGCACGTCGTGCTGAACGTACCCGAGATCTCCTGCAACCACTGCAAGATGGCCATCGAAGGCGCCGTGACGGGGCTCGAGGGCGTCGACAGCGTCGAGGTCGAGGTGGCCACCAAGAGCGTGGCCGTGTACCTGGCGCCGGGCGGCGATCTCGCGGCCGTGCGGGCCGCGATCGAAGACGCGGGTTACCCCGTGACCGGTGAGCACGAGTTCGCTCTGTAAGGCCGACCTGAAACGCCGGGCTGGTACGAGGCGCGGCGGGCTGGTACGATATCGCACCGTGTCGTGGGCCGTTAGCTTAGTTGGTAGAGCAGGGGACTCTTAATCCCAAGGTCGAAGGTTCGAATCCTTCACGGCCCACCAGGACTTTCGACCACCCTTGCGGAGCTGATGGCCTCGGCGGAGGCGGTATCGGCCTTGGCGAGCGGCGGGCAGACCGTCGCCGCGAGCAAGGTGGAGGATCGAAGGGGAGGCGTGTGAACCGCAAGCTCAACCTGCGTGATTCAGGGACTGAGCTCACGCGCTCGTGGCGCGGAGCCCTTCCGGCGGGCGGCCGCGACGCGCTGCGGCAGCTTCTCATCCTCCTCGGCTGCTATGCGCTCTACGATGTCGCCCGGGTCCTGGTGCGCGGCCGCGAGGCGGTGGCCATGGCCAACGCCCAGGCCATCATCAACGCCGAAAAGGCTCTGCACATCTACGTCGAGCCCACCGTCCAGACCATGGCGAGCCACGTGCACGTGCTGGTCGAGTTCATGGACTGGTTCTACTCGAGCGTGCACCTTCCGGCGACCATCCTCATCCTGGTGTGGATCTACCTGTACCGTCACGAGAGCTTCGCGTTCTTGCGCAACGTGTTCCTCACCATGAACCTGCTGGCCATCACGCTGTTCGCCATGCTGCCGGTGGCGCCGCCCCGCCTGGTGCCCACCTCGGGCGTGGTCGACACGCTCTACCTGTACTCCACGACGAGCTACCGTTCGGGCGTGCTGTCGTTCGTGACCAACCAGTACGCCGCGTTTCCCAGCCTGCATATCGGTTACGCCCTGTTCCTGTCGCTGGCGATCTACCTGCTCACCAGTAATCGCCTGGCGCGCGTGCTGGCGCTCGTCTACCCGCTCGTCGTGCTGTCGGCGATCATCATCACCGGCAACCACTACGTGCTCGACGCCGTCGCCGGCGCGGCGGTGCTAGGGGTCTCGTTCGCCGCCAACTGGGGCATCACACCGCAGGCCGTACCCGAAGCCATCGCGGTGTCCACGCGCCACGCCAACGATCGACGCGGGGCGTGAGCCTCAAGGACTCCTATACTGCCGGCGTCCGCCAGGCGGTCGTACCGCTTGCCGGACGCCTGGCGAACGGCGGCCGCGTTACGCCCAACGGGCTCACGGTCGGCGGCCTCGTGCTGAACGTGGCGACCGTGCCGCTCATCCTCAGCGGGCACTTCATCTGGGCGGCCGTCGTGCTCCTGCTGGCCGGCGTCTGCGACATGCTCGACGGCGCCGTGGCGCGCTTCTCCGAGCAGGTCACGCCGTTCGGCGCCTTCCTCGACTCGACGAGCGACCGCCTGTCAGAGGGCGTCGTGCTCATGGCCATCGGCGTCTGGTTCGCCCGTCACGGCGACACCTGGGACCTGGCGGCGGTCTTCGTCGCCCTCATGATGTCGTTCCTCGTGTCCTACACCCGCGCCCGGGCCGAGGCGCTGGGGCTCGACTGCAAGGTCGGTCTCGCCTCGCGGCCCGAGCGCGTCGTGCTGCTCATGGTGGGTCTGCTGTTCGCGCGCTACCACGTGCTCAGCGTCATGGTCTGGGCGATCGCCATCCTCACGACCTACACGGTCGTGCAGCGCATCCTGCACGTGCGCCGGCAACTCGCCGACAGCGGCGGTGAGGCGACCGCCTAGGCGCGGCAGCCGGCCTCTGCGGCGCTCCCACGGCGCGGCGCGTGGCTGCCGGCGGTCCGAGGGTCGCGACGACCCGCTGTGGTATACTCCCCTGCGTTCACGACAGCTTTTCTGCGGCCGCTTTCCGTGGCCGCGAACGCGTTTCACTCGGCCGGTCCTGCCGGTCGCAAAGTGGAGGGGAGACATACGTGACTAACCCGGTTCGCGTAGCCATCGTCGGTGTGGGCAACTGCGCGTCGTCGTTCGTCCAGGGCGTCGAGTTCTACAAGAACGCCAAGAAGAGCGACTTCGTCCCGGGGCTCATGCATCCGGTGCTGGGCGGCTACCACATCAGGGACATCGAGTTCGTCGCCGCCATCGACATCGACTCCAACAAGGTCGGCAAAGACCTGTCCGAGGCGATCTTCACCAAGCCCAACAACACCATCAAGTTCGCCGACGTGCCCGCCAAGGGCGTCACGGTCGCGCGGGGCATGACCCACGACGGTCTCGGCAAGTACCTGTCCGAGATCATCACCAAGGCTCCTGGCCCCACCGCCGACATCGTCGGCATCCTCAAAGAGACCCAGGCCGACGTCGTGGTCAACTACCTGCCGGTGGGCAGCGAAGAGGCCACCAAGTGGTACGCCGAGCAGATCCTCACGGCGGGCTGCGCCATGGTGAACTGCATCCCTGTCTTCCTGGCGCGCGAGCCCTACTGGCAGAAGCGCTTCGTCGAAGCCGGCGTGCCGATCATCGGCGACGACATCAAAAGCCAGGTCGGCGCCACTATCGTGCACCGCGTGCTCACGCGCCTCATGCGCGAGCGCGGCGTCAAGCTCGAGCGCACGAGCCAGTTGAACGTGGGCGGCAACACCGACTTCCTCAACATGCTCGAACGCGAACGCCTCGAGTCCAAGAAGATCTCCAAGACCAATGCGGTCACCAGCCAGCTCGACTACGACATGGGCGCCAGGAACGTGCACATCGGCCCCAGCGACTACGTGCCGTGGCTCGACGACCGCAAATGGGCCTACATCCGCATGGAGGGTCGCACCTTCGGCGACGTGCCCCTGAACATCGAGCTCAAGCTCGAAGTGGTCGACTCGCCCAACTCGGCCGGCATCGTGATCGACGCGGTGCGCTGCGCCAAGATCGGCCTCGACCGCGGTCTGGCAGGGTCGCTCGAGGCGCCGAGCTCGTACTTCATGAAGTCGCCGCCGGTGCAGCACCCCGACGACCAGTGTCGCGAGCTCACCGAGCAGTTCATCAGCGGCGAAGGCCGCGGCGCCACGGCGGTCTGTCAAGGCTAGCGGCGGCGGTCCGCTCGCCGGCGCCGCGCAGCGGCGCCGCGGGCCTTCCGAACGACAGGCGCCCCGCGATGGGGCAGGGGGAGCAAGCCCGGCCGGAGTCCGCGACTCGTGCGCGGCCGGCCGGGCTGTCTGGTTCTAACGTGGACGGAGCTGGCTACAGGATCGCGATGCTCACGCCGTACGCCTGGACGGTGCCCGGCGGCGTGAACAACCATATCTCGGCGCTCGCCGAGCGCTTCACCGCGCAAGGCCACCGCGTCACGATCATCGCCCCGAGCGACGACCGGCTGGCTGTGAAGGCGGCTCGCGAGCGCGTACGCGAGGTCCTGCTCGGCGAACGCGACAGCCTGTTCGGCCCCGACGAGCCCTACCCGCACCACTTCTTCGCGGGCGGTACCTTCTCGGTGCGTCACAATCGCTCCGTGAGCTACCTCTCGCCGCCGATCGACCTGCTCTCCAACGTCGACGTCGTGCTCGAAAACGAAGAGTTCGACGTGCTTCACATCCACGAGCCGTTCGTGCCCAGCCTGGGCTGGTCGGCCATGAACCACGCCGAGTGCCCCATCGTCGCCACCTTCCACGCCAACTCCGAGCGC
>CAZFJE010000155.1:0-8177 GCA_964519555.1 uncultured Thermoleophilia bacterium | reverse complement strand
GCTACGGCGGCGAGGAGTTCGTGCTGGTGCTGGTCGATACCGATACGGCGGGCGCGCGCACCGTGGCGGAGCGCATACGATTACAGGTCGTGGCCGCCCAGAGCGACTGTCCGCTCAGCGTGAGCATCGGCATCGCGACGTTCCCCGACGACGCCTCGGCCAAAGACGAGCTGCTCGACAAGGCCGACTGGGCGATGTACGCGGCCAAGCGCGCCGGCCGCGACCGCGTGCTTTCGTTCCGCGACGGCCTGGTGTCGCAGGAGACGTGGCCGTCGCGCCGGGGCGGCTAGGCGCGGCGCTCGCCTCGCAGTTGCGTTTCACCTTGTGTGTGGCAGAATGACTGACGGTCGGTCAGTGACCGACCGTCTCGGTCATTTCCGCCGGCACGGAGGCTTGCCCGCCATGCGCACGCGCGTCGTCAAGAGCGCCGCAGATCGCCGCAGCGAACTGCTCGACACGGCCCTGCGCCTGTTCCTCACGTACGGCTATGAGCGCGTCGCGGTCCAGGATCTGACCGACGCCGTAGGTGTCGCCAAAGGCACCTTCTACCACTACTTCGACTCCAAGGCCGAGCTGCTGGCCCAGGTCTGCCAGTGGCAGGTCGGCGAGCTGCTCGCCGGCGCGGAGCGCACGCTCGCCGCGACGTCCGGCGACGCGGTCACGCGCCTGCGCGCCGTGATCTCCCTGCTGTGGGGGTGGAAGCGCGACAACCCCGAGCTCGCCGAGAGCTACTCCCGCGTGCTGTACAGCGACGATAACCAGACTCTGCGGCTGCGGCTCCAGGGCTCGCTCACCGAGTTCCACCCGCTGCTCACCCGGATCGTGATCCAGGGTGGGGCCGAAGGTCTGTTCGACGTCGGCGACCCGGCTGGGGCCGCGCAGGCCGTGATGTGGCTGTGGGCCGGGCTTGGCGAGTGGATGATGCCGCGACTGCTGACCTCGGCCCCGGGCGAGTCGGGTGTCGACGACCTGCTCGAAGCCACGCGCGCCGGCGAGCTTGCCTGCGAACGCATTCTGGGGGCGGCCGAAGGCTCGCTGCGCCTGTACGACTACGCCGAGCTGCGCGCGTGGCTGCTGGCCCTGGTCGCCTCCCTGCAGACGCCCGCCGAGCCGGCGCCGCCGACGGCGATCCGCAACTGGGAAAGGACGTAAGCACAGTGGGAGAGACAGCCATCCGCACAGAGAGTCTGTCCAAGCGCTACGGCACGGTCAGTGCGCTACGCGGCCTCGACCTTGAGCTGGCGCAGGGCGAGGTCGTAGGCTGTCTCGGCCCCAACGGCGCCGGCAAGACCACGACGATCCGCCTGCTGCTCGGCCTCATCCGCCCCACCAGCGGCCGCGCCGAGATCTTCGGGCTCGACTGCCAGCGCCAGACCGTAGAGGCACATCGCCGCCTTGCCTACGTGGCGGGCGAGGCGAACCTGTGGCCCGCGCTCACCGGCGCCGAGACCCTCCACCTGCTCGGCCGCATCCAGGGCCGGGTCGATGCCGCCTATCGCGACGAGCTGATCGCGCGCTTCGAGCTCGATCCCGCCAAGAAAGTGCGCGCCTACTCCAAGGGCAACCGCCAGAAGCTCATCCTGATCGGCGCCCTCATGACCCGGCCCGACCTGCTCCTGCTCGACGAACCCACCAGCGGGCTCGATCCGCTCATGGAGCAGGCGTTTCGCCATTGCATCGGCGAGGCTCGGGAGCGCGGCCAGACAGTCTTTCTGTCGTCGCACATCCTGAGCGAGGTCGAGGCGCTGTGCGACCGCGTCGGGATATTGCGCGAGGGCGTGCTCGTCGAGATGGGCACGCTGGCCCAGATGCGCCACCTCGCGGCACTCACGGTCGAGGCGACCTTCGAGGGTGACGTCCCCGACCTCTCCGCCGTGCCCGGGGTGAGCGCGGTCGAGCGCGACGGTAACGTCGTGCGCCTGCAGGTGCGGGGCACGGTCGAGCCGCTGCTCAAGGTGCTGGCCGCCTCGGGTGTGCGCGAGCTGCTCAGCCGCGAGCCCTCGCTCGAGGAGCTGTTCCTCGCGCACTATGGCGCGGGCGCGCCGGCAGGGGACGCGGCAGCTGGCGGACCGGCGCCGCACGGCGCGGCGCTGGGGGACCCGGGTTCAGACGAGCCGGCTCCGGGTGGTGCGGCAAGCGACGAGCCGAGCCATGCAGAGTGATCTCGTCGTGGCGCGGGCGGCGCCGGCGCCGGCCGGCGGCGCGCCCGCCACGCTGATCGCCCGGCGCACGGCGCGGCGCGCCGTGCGTGGCGCCGTGCTGTGGGGCTACGTCTTCGGCGCCTACGTGGCGGTGGGGGCCTACACCTACGCGTCGAGCTACAAGACGGCCGCGCAGCGCGCCCACCTGACGAAGCTCTTCGGTACGAACGCGGGCTTGAGCGCCCTCGTGGGCCCGGCCCACGGGCTGCAGACGGTCGCCGGCTTCACCGCCTGGAAATACCTCACCTTCGTCAATCTCATCGGCGCGACCTGGGGACTGCTGGCCGGCACGAAGCTGCTGCGCGGCGAAGAAGACGCCGGACGCTGGGAGCTGCTGCTGGCCGGACAGACGACCCGCCGGTCGGCGGCCGCCCAGGCGCTCGTCGGCCTGGCTGCCGGCGCCGCCGCGCTTTGGTCGGTGACCGCCCTCATCATCGCGATCATCGGGCAGTCGGCACGGGTCGGCATCGGCGTGGGCGCGGCCCTGTTCTTCGCCCTTGCCCTGGTGTCGAGCGCCGTCATGTTCCTCGCCGTGGGCGCCCTCGCCGGGCAGCTCGCCGCCACCCGCCGCCAGGCGGCGGCCTATGCCGGCGCCGTCCTTGGGGCGAGCTACGCGCTGCGCATGGTCGCCGACTCCGGCGTGGGCCTCGACTGGCTGCGCTGGGCGACTCCCCTGGGCTGGATCGAAGAGCTGCGACCGCTCACCGGGTCTCATCCGCTGGCCCTGCTGCCCATGGCCGCCTCCGTCGCGGCGCTCGGCTGTCTGACCGTCTTCCTGGCCGGCCGGCGTGACCTCGGCGCCGCCACCTTGCCAGACCGCAGCAGCGCGCGGCCGCATACGCGGCTGCTCTTTGGGCCGTTCGGCCTGGCCCTGCGCCTTGTGCGCGGCGGTCTCGCGGGCTGGGCGGTGGCGATCGGCGCCTTTGGTCTGCTGGTCGGAGTCGTCGCCTCGTCGGCCGAAGGGGCGATCACGAGCTCGCCGGGCATCAAGCAGGCTTTCACGCGCCTCGGCGCGCCCGGCGCGGGCGCCGCGGCCTATCTCGGCGTGACCTTCCTCATCATGGCCCTGCTGGTGGCGGTGATCGCCGCAGGGCAGGTCGGCGCTACGCGCGCCGAAGAGGCCCAGGGGCGCCTTGAACACCTGCTCGTGCGGCCGGTCTCGCGCTGGGCGTGGCTGTCGGGCAGGGTCGCGGTGGCCGCCGCCGCGGTGGTCGCCGCCGGCCTGCTGGCCGGCGTCTGCGCCTGGCTCGGCGCGGCCAGCCAGAACGCCGGCGTAGGCTTCGGCGCCATGGTCGCCGCGGGGCTCAACCTGGCGTCGCCCGCGCTCTGCCTGCTGGGCATCGGGGTGCTGGTGCTGGGCGTGCGGCCGCGAGCTGCGTCGGCCGCCGTCTACGTCGTGCTGGCATGGTCGCTGCTGATCGAGGTGCTGGGCGGCACGGTCGTCATCAGCCACTGGCTGCTCGACACCTCGCTGTTCCACGAGATGGCGGCCGCCCCGGCTGTGGCCCCGGACTGGGCCAGCGCGGCGGTCATGGTCGTCATCGGCATCGTGGCCGCCGCCCTCGGCGGCGCGGCCTTCGCGCGGCGCGACCTGAAAGGCGAGTGAGCGCCGGCCCTCGCGGGCCGTTCTCGCCGTCGGCCCGGGTCATCCGTGCGGCGTGATCACCGCGCGGCCCTGCAGGGCGCCGGCCCGCAGCCGGGCGTAGGCTTCGGCAACCTCGTCCAAGGCGAAACGTTCGGTGTGGGCGTGGATCGCCCCCGCGCTCGCCAGCTCGATCACCTCGGCCAGCTCTCCGAGACTGCCCCAGTAGGGCATGGTCAGGCTGCAGTCGAACGGCAGCACGCCGACGGTCAGGGGCAGCGAGCCGCCGCCGAGACCGATGACCTGCACCGCGCCGCCGGCGCGGGCCGCGGCGGCGGCGAGGCTCATGGTCTGGTCGGAGCCGACGCAGTCGAGCACGACCATCGCGCCAAGGCCGTCCGTGAGCTCGTGGATCTCGGCCGCCGCCGAGGCGCCTGCCACCACCGTCGCCTCGGCGCCATCCCGGCGCGCCAGCTCGAGCCGGGCCTGCTCGACGTCGACGGCGACCACGTGAGCCGGGGAGACGGCGCGCAGGAGCTGGACGGCCAGGTGTCCCAGGCCGCCGACGCCTATGACGAGCGCCCAGGTGTCGGGGCCGAGCAGAGGCAGCCCCGATTTGATGGCGTGGTAGGGGGTAAGCGCCGCGTCGGTCAGCGGGGCGGCGTCGCGCGGGTCGAGTCCGCCGAGCGGCACCAGCAGCCGGGCGCTCGGCACGAGCAGGTACTCGGCCATGCCGCCGTCGCGACCCAGGCCGCCGCCCCACGAGCCGACGTCGGCGATGCGTTCGCAGAGCATCTCGCGGCCCTGACGGCAGGGCGCGCAGCGCCCGCAGCCCCAGGCGCCGTAGACGGCGGCCGCGTCGCCGACCTGCCAGCCGCTCACCCCCGTGCCCAGCGCCGCGACCCAGCCCGCGCTCTCGTGTCCCAGGGTGAACGGTGGCCGCTCGTAGGGGTCGACGTGCATCGGGCGGTCCATGAGGTGCAGGTCGGTGTGGCAGGCTCCGCAGCCGGCCACCTTGAGCAGCACTTCACCGGGGCCCGGCTCGGGCACCGCCACGTCGCGCAGTTCGGGCGGTCGTGCCCATTCGACGAGCTGGTAGGCCTTCATGCGCGACTCCCTTCGACGTGCCGCCGCGGTACGTTCTGGTCGAGGCGTTCAGCCTACCTGAGGCGTCGGGCGTCGTCGCCCGGCGGTGCGCTGCGCCGCCGCTCCCGTCGAGCGGTCACTCTCGGCGGCGCGCGTCCGGCGTCGGCCTATTCCTGCAGCACCGACAGGATGTTGCCGGCCGGGTCTTTGAACCAGGCGATCGAAGGGCCGGGCTGCGTCGCCGAGTGGCGCATGATGCCGCTGTCGTCCTGGGGCATCCCGTCGTAGCGTTCGAAGCGCACTCCGGCCGCGGTGAGCTCGGCGACCGCGGTGTCGATGTCGTCGACCGGGAAGTTCAGCACCGTGAACGTCGCCGGCTCGTGGTCGGCTTTGGGGTAGATGATGGTCCGGGCGCCGCTCGCGAACTGCAGGGTGAGCAGACCGTTTGCCTCGGTCGCCTTGAGTCCCAGCGTGGTCCCGTAGAACTCCTGGGCCTTGGCGATGTCATTCGACGAGAAACCGCCGAACGCGTGACTGTCGGTGAGCATCGAGTCCTCCTCGGGTTGGGCGACGCCCGCGTTATTCCCCGGCCGGGCGCTTCTGGCTCGCCGACCCACTACCCTCGCAAGCGGTGTAGTGACGCGGCCCAAAGGGGCAAGCTGCCAGTGGCGGCAGTCTCGCCGGCGACGAGGTCCCGCAGCGGACCGCCCTCGCCGGGGGAGGCCTTCCTTCAACAACCTCGAGGCAGGAGGGACACCGGTGGAAAACATGGTCGTTTGGGCCGACATCCCGGTCACCGATCTTGATCGCGCCATGAAGTTCTACGGCGCCGTGTTGCAGCACCCGTTCACCACGGTCGAGGGCATGGACGGCATCGGGCTGCCGGCTCCCGAGGGCGAATCGCAGGGCGACCAGCAGCAGTTCCCGGTCGCCTTCGACCTGATGGTCGTCACCGACCGCAAGCCCAGCGCCGAGGGTCCCACGATCTATCTGAACAGCCACGGCGACCCCGAGGGTATGCTGCAGCGCGCCGCCGACGCGGGCGGCCGCATCGACATGCCCGCCACCGACATGGGTCAGATGGTGGGCACGATCGGCGCGTTCATCGACTCCGAGGGCAATCGCATAGGCGTGCACAAGCCGCCGCAGATGTAGGCGGCCGGCTTCGCCCGCGGCGCCGCTGCGTTACTTGCGGCGGTCACCTGCCCTACGCCTCGCGGCGCTCTCGCTCTATCATAGGGAGGACGGCAGCGAACGGGATCAGGGCGAGTGAGCGCTTCGAGCTCGGCCACACGGCCACACGATTCTCAGCAGGGCGGTCCGCCGCACGCGGCGCGCTACGCCCGGCTGCATCGCCTGCTGCCGATCACGGTCTGGGCCGGCGGCTATCAGCGGCGCTGGCTGCGGTACGACACCATCGCCGCCCTCACCGTGATCGGCCTGCTGCTGCCCGAGTGCATGGCCTACGCGCAGATCGCCGGGGTGCCGCCCCAGGCCGGCCTGTACGCCACCCTGGCCGCCCTGGTCATCTATGCGATCTTCGGCACGTCGCGGCAGCTCGCCTGCTCACCCACCTCGACCGCCGCCATCATGACCGCGGCGGTGGTCGCCGCCCACGGCGCCACCAGCCCCGCCCAGGCGACCGCCCTGGTGACCATGGTCGCCGTGCTCGTCGGCTTGTTCAGCCTGTTCGCCGGCATCGCCCGGCTGGGGTTCATCTCGGCGTTCCTGTCGCGCCCCGTGGTCACCGGTTACGTCACCGGCCTGGCGCTCACCATCATCGCCCGCCAGGTGCCCAAGCTCCTGGGGCTGCACGTGCCGAGCTACGCCAACTTCTTCAGGCCGGTCTGGGCCGATCTCACGCACCTGAGCGGCACGAGCCTGGTGACCGCGCTGGTGAGCGCCGTCGCCCTGACGCTGCTGTTCGTCATGCGGCGCTGGCCCAGGGTTCCCGCGGCGCTCACCGTCCTCGTGCTCGGCATCGTCGCCGCGGCGGTCTTTCACCTGAGCTCCCACGGTGTGGCCATGGTGGGTACCATCCCGAGCGGCCTGCCGCTGCCCCATCTGCCCGACGTCCACGTGTCCGATGCGCTCAGCCTGCTGCCCAGCGCGGCCGGCATCGCCATCGTGGTCTACGCCGAGGCGCTCTCCGGCGCACGCACGTTCGCCGTGCGGCACAGCTACGAGATCGACTCGAACCAGGAGCTGGTCGCCCTCGGCCTGGCGAACATCGGTTCTGGAGCCTTCGGCGGCATCGTGGTGAGCGGCGGCCTGTCGGGCTCGGCGTTGAACGACACGGCCGGCGCCCGAACCCAGCTCGCCGGCCTGATCGGCGCCGCCGTCATGGTCGTCGCGGTCTTCACGGTCACCAGGGTCGGGCACGACCTGCCCGAAGCCATCCTCGGCGCCGTCGTGGTGCGCGCCGTCTGGGGTCTGATCGACGTGAAGGCCCTGTGGCGCGTCGCCAGCGTGCGCGCCGTCGATGCCGTGCCCGCGCTGGCCGCTCTCGTGGGCGTGCTGGCGCTCGGCGTGCTGCCCGGTCTGGGGATCGCCGTGGGGCTCTCGCTCGCCGTGTTGATCTACCGCACGAGCCGCCCGCATGCCGCCGAGCTGGGCCGCGTGCCCGACGCCACGACCTACAGCGACACCGCTCGTCACCCCGAGAACGAGACCTTCCCCGGTCTGCTCGTCTTTCGCCTCGACGGCCAGCTCTTCTTCGCCAACGCGGGCTTCGCCGTCGATCGGCTCAACCAGCTGTTGAGCGAGACGCGGCCCAAGCCGCGCGTCGTGGTGTGGAACATGGAGTCGACCACCGACCTCGACGTGACCGCCGCCGAGACGCTCGTGCGCCTGGCGCACAACCTGCGCGACAGCGGCCGCGATCTGGTCTTTGCCCGCGTGGGCTCGCTCGTGCTCGACGTGTTCTGGCGCAGCGGTCTCACCGAACTGCTCGGCGAAGACCACTTCTTCCTGACCGTCAACGAGGCGGTCCAGGACTGCCTGCACAGCCGCCTCGCGGTCGTGTCGGCGCTCGAAGCACAGCTCACCGAGGCCAACAAGGCGTGCGGCGTGGCGCGCGCGGTGGCCGGCGGCACGATCGACAGCACCACCGCCGACGAGCGCATGGCGGCCGTGGAACGGCGCGGCGACACCATGCGCGGCGAGCTCGTGGCACGGCTTTCGGGCGTGCTGGTGGCGCCGATCGACCGCGAGGACCTCTTTCGCCTGTCGCGCTCGATCGACGACGTGCTCGACAACCTGCGCGACTTCATCCCCGAGTGGGACCTCTACGAGATCAAGGCCGCCAC
>CAZFJE010000154.1:0-8238 GCA_964519555.1 uncultured Thermoleophilia bacterium | reverse complement strand
CCCGGCGAGAACGCCGGCATCATCGACGTGGGCGACGGCTGGGCCGTGGCCATGAAGGTCGAGAGCCACAACCACCCGTCGGCGGTCGAGCCCTTCCAGGGCGCCGCGACCGGCGTGGGCGGCATCGTGCGCGACATCTTCACCATGGGTGCGCGCCCCTGCGTGGCGCTCGACTCGCTGCGCTTCGGCGAGATCGACGGCCCCGAAAACGCCCGCCAGCGCTTTTTGTTCGACGGCGTGGTGGGCGGCATCGGCTTCTACGGCAACTGCCTGGGCATCCCCACGGTCGGCGGCGAGGTCTACTTCGAAGACACCTACGCCGGCAACTGCCTGGTCAACGCCATGAGCGCCGGCCTGCTGCGCGCCGACCAGATCGTGCGCGCCTTCGCCGAGGGCCCCGGCAACCACGTGGTGCTGATCGGCTCCAAGACCGGCCGCGACGGCATAGGCGGCGCCTCGGTGCTCGCCAGCCAGCAGTTCGACGAGACCCTCGAAGAGAAGCGCCCCAGCGTTCAGGTGGGCGACCCCTTCACCGAGAAGAAGCTGATCGAGGCCTGCCTCGAGCTGCTGCACCGCGGCCTCGTGGTGAGCATGCAGGACCTCGGCGCCGCCGGACTTACCTCGTCGTCGTCGGAGATGGCCAGCAAGGGCCACGTGGGCCTCGACATCCAGGCCGACCACGTGCCGCTGCGCGAAGCCGACATGGAGCCCTGGGAGATCATGATCTCCGAAAGCCAGGAGCGCATGCTGAGCATCGTCGACCCCGCGCGCTTAGCCGACGTCTCCGAGGTCTGCGAGCGCTGGGACCTCGACTGCACCGTGATCGGCGAGGTCACCGACTCCACGATGCTGCGCATCTACTGGCACGGCGAGCGCGTAGCCGACATTCCGGCGCGCCGCCTGGCCGACGAATCGCCCGTCATCCGCACCCCGTCGTTCAAGCCCGACCACCTGGTCGACGAGCCGCTCGTCGTGAGCGACGCCGTCTACCCCGCGCCGGCCGACACAGGCGCCGCGCTGCTCGAGCTGCTGGCCGCGCCCAACATCGCCAGCAAGCGCTGTGCCTACGAGCAGTACGACTACATCGTGCAGGCCAACACCGTGCAGATCCCGGGCTCCGACGCCGCCGTGCTGCGCATCAAGGGCACCTCGCGCGGCATCGCCTTCGTCAACGACTGCAACGGACGCCACTGCTACCTCGACCCGTACCGCGGCGCCAAGGCGGCCGTGGCCGAGGCGGCGCGCAACCTGAGCTGCGCCGGGGCGCTGCCGGTGGCCGTGACCGACTGCCTCAACTTCGGCAACCCCGAAAAGGGCGACATCTACTGGACCTTCGAGCAGGCCGTCGAGGGCATGTCGCAGGCCTGCGAGGCGCTCGACACGCCGGTCGTGTCGGGCAACGTGAGCTTCTACAACGAGAGCTTCGGCAAGGCGATCTACCCCACGCCCATGGTGGGCATGCTGGGCGTCATCGACGACGTCAGCAAGCACTGCGACGCGCGCTTCAAGAAAGAGGGCGACCTCGTGGCGCTGCTCGGCCCCGCGGGCAACGCCTTCCTCGACGGCTCCGAGTACCAGAAGGTGCACTTCGGCCGCGTCGAAGGGCGCGTGCCCGACGTCGACCTCACCCTCGAAAAAGAGCTGCAGCGCGTGCTGCGCGAGGGCATCGGCGCGGGCCTCGTGAAGAGCGCCCACGACTGCGCCGAAGGCGGCCTCGCCGTGGCCCTCGCCGAATGCTGCATCGCAAGCGGCGTCGAAGGCGGCGCGCTGACGGCGGCTGCGCCGCCGTCGCTCGGCGGCGCGCTCACCCTGCCAGACGGCGCCTTGCGCCCCGACGTCGCCCTGTTCGGCGAAGGCCCGACGCGCGTGATCGTCACCTGCGCGCCCGCCGACGCCGCCGCGCTGGCCGCCCTCGCGGGCGCCGTGCCGCTCACCCCGCTGGGCACCGTCGGCGGCGAACGCCTGCAGATCACGGCCGCCGGCGACACCCTCGTCGACGTGTCCGTCACGGAGCTGCGCCGCTCCTACGAATCGCTGCCCGACCGACTCGCCTAGGAGCTCCATGGAAAGCGACCGCTTCCACGACGCGTGTGGGGTCTTCGGCATCATCGCCCCCGGCCGCGACGTCGCCCGCCTCACCTTCTTCGGGCTCTACGCCCTGCAGCACCGCGGGCAGGAGAGCGCCGGCATCGCCGTGGCCGACGAAGGCCAGGTCACGGTCGTCAAAGACATGGGCCTCGTCTCGCAGGTCTTCAACGAAAAGACCCTCGCCGGACTGACCGGCACGCACGCCATCGGCCACGTGCGCTACTCGACCACCGGCGCCACCGCCTGGCAGAACTCGCAGCCCATCACGCGCTCGCGCGGCGGCCACACCATCGCCCTGGGCCACAACGGCAACCTGGTCAACACCACCGAGCTGCGCGACGAGCTGCACCGCCAGGGCGTCACCTTTCAGAGCGGCACCGACACCGAGGTCATCACCGCGCTCATCGCCCAGCACGCCGACAACGACCTGCTGCGCTCGGTGCGCGACACCGTGGCCCGCATTCGCGGGGCCTTCTCGGCGACCGTGCTCAGCGGCAAGAAGATCATCGGCTTTCGCGACCCCTACGGCGTGCGCCCGCTGGTGCTGGGCGACTTCGAAGGCTACCCGGTGATCGCCAGCGAATCGTGTGCCTGCGACATCATCGGCGCCGACTTCGTGCGCGACGTCGAGCCCGGCGAGATCATCTGGGCGGGCAACGACGGCACGCTGCACAGCGAGCGCGTCGAGCTGCCCGGAGCGCGCCCCGCCATGTGCATCTTCGAGTTCATCTACTTCGCCCGTCCCGATTCCAAGATGTACGGCCGCACGCTGGCCGACTGCCGCTTCGAGATGGGTCGCCACCTCGCCCTCGAGGCGCCGGTCGCCGCCGACTTCGTCATTCCCGTGCCCGACACCGGCATTCCGGCGGCCATCGGCTACTCCCGCGAGAGCGGCATCCCGTACACCGAAGGGCTCATGAAGAACCGCTACGTGCACCGCACCTTCATCCAGCCCGACGACCACCTGCGCCAGCTCGGCATCCGCATGAAGCTCAACCCCATCCGCTCGGTCATCGAGGGCAAGCGCCTGGTGGTGGTCGACGACTCGATCGTGCGCGGCAACACCACCGGCAAGCTCATCGACATGCTCTACAAGGCCGGCGCCGCCGAGGTGCACCTGCGCATCAGCGCGCCGCCCATCAAGTACCCCTGCTTCTACGGCATCGACATGGCCACGCGCGACGAGCTGATCGCCGCCCGCAAGACCGTCGACCAGATCCGCGAGCACGTGGGCGCCACCTCGCTGCACTACCTCACGCTCGAGGGCCTGCAGGAATCGACCGGTCTGCCGCGTTCGCAGTTCTGCCGCGCCTGCTTCGACGGCGACTACCCCATCGAGGTGCCCGAAGAGCTCGCCATGTGCAAGATGCGCTTCGAGGGCGGCCCCGCGGTCTGCCTGCCCTGAGACGGCGCCGGCGCCGCGGGCGGCCGCCGGCCGCGCCCACCTCATCGGAACATCGGGCGCCTCTCCTTTAGATCACGTTCCGCGGCCCCTCCGAGCGCAGCCGCTTGCGGCGCTCGCGATAATCGGGCAGCACGCGCTCGACGCCGCGCCAGAACGCGGCACTGTGGTTCAACTCGAGCAGGTGCGCGAGCTCGTGCACCACGACGTAGTCGGCCAGCTCGAGAGGCAGAGCCACAAGCCCCCAGTACAGGTTGACCCGGCCCTTGGCCGAGCAGCTCCCCCAGCGGCTGTGCATGTCTTTGATGGTGAGCGGCGGCACGGCCACGCCGACCAGCGGCGCCCAGTGGGCGATGCGCTCCTTCAAGACCTCGGTCGCGCGCCGCCGATACCAGGCCAGGAACACGACGCGCCCCTCGGCCTGCGCCGCACGCGAGAGCTCGAAGCGCCCGTTGCGCAGTCGCAGGCGGGGCCGCGCCCGGGCGGGCCGCTTGCGGCCCGCCCCACGCGGCTCTGCGAACTCAAGCTGGACGTCGGCGCTCGCGCTCTGGTCGACGCGGGCGCTCTGTGCTGCGTCGGCGAGCTGGCCGGCGCCGCGGCCGGCGCGCACGCGAGTGGCTGCCGGCCCGTCATCGACCACGACGAGCTCGTAGTGGCCGCCCAGGTAGGGGAACGACTCGCCGGTCTCGTAGCGGCGCTCGGGCGGCGCCGTCTGGGGGCGCGCGTCGCGCTCGGCCAGCTTGCGCCGCACCCACGGCAGCTTGCCGCGCACCGCGGCCTCGATCGTCGCGCGGCGGCAGCCGGCGGGCGCGGCCAGCGTGGGCGGTCCCTGCGCCGGGATGCCTATGCCGATCGTGCGCCGGCGGTGGCTCCAGCGCACGGCAAAGAACAGACCGTCGATGGTGAGAGTGTCGGGGGCGGGGGCCATCGTCCAACTGTCACACGGGCGCCGCCACCGACGCAAACCCCGGCTGCGAGGGGCCCGGAAGACGGTCGCCCGGCGTCTGCCGTAGAATAGCGGCTTGGGGGACGATTCGAACGCGTAGTACCACGGAGGGTCATGGTCGCCGACGGGGACTTCACTTACAAGCAGTCGGGCGTCGACGTGGGCGCCGGCAACGAAGCCGTGCGGCTGCTCAAAGAGCGCCTGCGCTCGGTACACCACCCGCTCGTGCTCGAAGGCATCGGCGGCTTCGCCGGGCTGCTGCGCGTGCCGCCGGTCAGCGACGCGGTGCTCGTGGCCGGCACCGACGGCGCCGGCACCAAGGTGATGCTCGCTCGCGAGATGGGCGTCTACGGCACGATCGGCATCGACGCCGTCGCCATGAGCGTCAACGACGTCTCGGCTTGCGGCGCGACGCCGCTGTTCTTTCTCGACTACCTCGTGGTGGGCAAGGTCGACCCGCAGACCGTCGCCGACATCGTGGGCGGCGTCGACGAAGGCTGCCTGCGCGCCGGCTGCGCCCTGCTCGGCGGCGAGACCGCCGAACACCCCGGCCACTTCCGCGACGACGACGCCTTCGACTTGGCCGGCTTTGCCGTCGGCATCGCCAGCCGCACCGAGCTTTGGGGTCCCGCGCGAGTCGCGCCCGGCGACGCCCTGCTGGGCATCGCCTCGAACGGCCTGCACTCCAACGGCTTCTCGCTGGTACGCGCCGTGCTCGCCGAACGCCACATCGCCTTGACCGACCCCTTCCCGGCCGGCAACGCGGCGCAGGCCGACGGGCTCGCCGGCGCGACGGCCGCCGCCCCCTCCAGCGCCACGGTCGGCGAGGTGCTGCTCACCCCGACCACCATCTACAGCCCCGTCCTTACCGAGCTCGGGCGCGCCTGCACGGTGCACGCCGCGGCGCACATCACGGGCGGCGGCTTCCCCGACAACGTGGGCCGCATCCTGCCCGACGGCGCGGCCGCGGTGCTCGACCTCGCCGCCTGGCAGCCGCAACCGGTCTTCGCCTGGCTGCACGGGCTGGGCGTGGCCGTCGGCGAGATGCTCGACACCTTCAACTGCGGGCTCGGCATGGTCGTGGCGCTACCCGCCGCCGACGTGCCGCAGGCGCTCGCCACGGTCGCGACGGCCGGCCTGCAGGCAACGGTGGTCGGCCGCGTGGTGGCCGCCCAGGCCGGGGCTGCCGCGGTGCGTTACGAGGGAGCGCTCGCCCTGTGAGAAGCTACGACCTCATCGGCTGCGGAGCGCTCAATCTCGACCTCATCTACCGCCTGCCGGCCGACTCGCCGCTCTGGGGCGAGCTGCCGCCGCCCGGCGCCGAGCAGGCCATCGGTCCCGACCTGCGAGTCGCCGTCGAAGCGGCGCTGGCCGGCATCACTCCCACCCGCAGCGGCGGCGGGCAGGCCGCCAACACCGCCTTCGCCCTCGCTCGCCTGGGCTTCAGCGCGGCCATGCTGGGCCGCATCGGCTCCGACGACGACGGCCACTTCATCGTCGACGAGCTCGCGCCGTGCGACGCCCGCTACCTCGCCCGCGACGGCGAGTCGGGCCGTGTCTACGTACTGCTCGACGAGACCGGCGAGCGCCGCAACCTGGTCTGGCCAGCCGCCAACGACGGCTTCTCGCCCACCGACCTGCCGCGACGGCTGCCCGCGACGCGCTTCGCCTACTTCTCGTCGTTTGCCGGCGAGCGCGCGCTGCAGACCCAGCTCGCCCTGCTCGAGCGGCTGCCCGACGACGTCGAGATCGCCTTCGACCCCGGCGAGATCTACGCGCGCCTGGGCGTGAAGAGCTTCATCCCCTTCCTCAAGCGGGCCTCGTTCGTCTTTGTCACCGAGAGCGAGCTCGAGACCCTCTGCGGCCTGCCGGCCGACAAGGCGCTGAGCTTCCTGCTCGACGTCGGCGTAGGCCTGGTGGTCTGCAAGATGGGCGACCGCGGCGCGCAGATCAGCGGCCGGCGTCTCGACCTGTACGTGCCGCCGCACCCCGCCGAGGTGGTCGACGTCACCGGCGCCGGCGACCTGTTCGCGGCCGGTTTCATGGGCGGGCTGCTCGAAGGCCTCGGCCTCGAAGCGGCCGGGCGCCTGGCGGCCTGGGCGGCATCGCGCGGCATCGGCGGCCTGGGGCGCAGCACCTACCCCGACCAGGCCGCCTTTCGCGAGCGCGTGGCCGAAGAGCGCGACCGTGCCTGAGCCGACGCGGCGGCCCGCGCCCCAGGCGGCGTGGCGGCCCGCGGCCCGACCTTCGCGGCGGCCCCTGCTCAACCTCACACGGCGGCCGGCATGAGGATCGGCTGGCTGACGAGCGGCCGCGACGCCGCCGCCCGCACGCTGCTCGCCGAGGTCGTGCGTCGCGCCCGGCGCGACGGCCTCGATCTCGACATCGCCGTCGTGTTCTGCGACCACGCCCGCGGTGAGCTCGCCGAAAGCGACGCCCTTCTCGACCTGGTCGCCGACCTTGGGCTGCAGGCGGTCACCCTGTCGAGCGCCGCCAGCCGGCAGGCGTGGCGCGGCGCGTCCGGCGCCGCCGACTCCAGCGCCACCGACCCCGGCGCCGCCGACCCAGCGCAGCGCGAGGCCTGGCGACGCGCCTACCACGACGAGGTCGCCGACCTGCTCGCCCCCTTCGGCGTCGAGCTGCTCGTGCTGGCCGGCTACATGCTGATCGCAAGCCCCGCCATGTGCGCCCGCTACGCCATGCTCAACCTGCACCCCGCGCTACCGGGCGGGCCGCAGGGCGCCTGGCAAGACGTCATCTGGCGACTGCTGGCCACCGACGCAGGCGAGACCGGCGCCATGATCCACCTGGCCACTCCCGAGCTCGACCGCGGCCCGGTCGTGGCCTGGTGTGCGTTTTCCATCGTCGGGCCGCACTGGGACGACCTGTGGACCGACTATCGGCGCCAGCGACACGCCCTGGGCGCCGACGGGGTGGCCGCCGCTCAGGGCGAGCGCCAGTCGCTGTTCGCCGAGGTCCGCCGACAGGGCGAGCTACGCGAGATCCCGCTGCTCTACCGCACCGTGGCCGAGTTCGCCCTGGGGCACCTGCTGGTGCGCGACGGCGCGCTCGTCGGCATGACCGCCACGCCGCCGCTCGACCTTACCGCCGACGTCGACGCCGAAGCGGCGACCGACGCCCCCGACGCGAGCGCACCCAGGGCGGGCGGCGCGAGCGCCGACACCGCAGCCGCCACCGACGCCGGAGCGACCCCATGAGCGTACCGCCGCGCCTGTTCGTGACCGACTGCGAGGGTCCGCTCACCCGCAACGACAACGCCATGGAGGTCTGCGCCGCCTTCCTGCCCGAAGGCGCCGAGCTCTTTGCCCGGCTGTCCGCCTACGACGACTTTCTCGCCGACGTGCTGCACAAGCCGGGCTACAACGCCGGCGACACGCTGCGCCTGATCGTGCCCTTCCTGCTGGCCTACGGCGTGCGCGACCGCGACATCGAGGAGTACAGCGCCGACACCGTGCTCATCGTGCCCGGCGCTCGCGACCTGCTGCGCGAAGTCGCCGCGACCCTGCCCTCGTACATCGTCTCGACCTCGTACACGCCCTACCTGCGCGCGCTCTGCCGGGCGACCGGGTTTCCCTTCGCGCAGTGCCGCTGCACCAAGCTCGAGCTCGACGCCTGGCACCTCACCGCCGACGAAGCCGACTGGCTGCGCGACGGCGCCGAGGCGATCCTTTCGCGGCCGGTCATAGAGCTGCCCGAGGCGGCGCGGTCGGCGGCCGACCTGTCGGTCGCCGACCGCGCCGCCGTCGCCCACCTCGACCGCCTGTTCTGGAGCGACATGGCG
>CAZFJE010000153.1:0-8248 GCA_964519555.1 uncultured Thermoleophilia bacterium | reverse complement strand
ACTGGCGCGACATGCGCATCAACATCATAGACACGCCCGGGCACGTGGACTTCACAGTCGAGGTCGAGCGCAGCTTGCGCGTGCTCGACGGCGCCATTGCCCTGTTCTGTTCGGTGGGCGGTGTCGAGCCGCAGTCCGAGACCGTCTGGCGCCAGGCCGACAAGTACGGCATCCCGCGGATCGGCTACATCAACAAGATGGACCGTATCGGCGCCGACTTCTTCCAGGGCATCGACATGATGATCGAGCGCCTTGGCGCGCACCCGGTGCCGTTGCAGATCCCGATCGGGCGCGAGGCCGACTTTCGCGGCGTCGTCGACCTGGTGACCATGCAGGCCACCGTCTGGACTGACGAGCTCGGTACGGCCTGGGAGACCACCGCCATACCCGACGACCTGGTCGAGCGCGCCGCAGACTATCGCCACCGCCTCATCGACTCCGTCGCCGATTACAGCGACGCCGTCACGACGGCCTACCTCGAGGGTCGCGAGATCGACGCGGCCGACCTGCAGGCCGCCATTCGCGCGGCCACGCTCGACATCGCGATCACGCCGGTGCTGTGCGGCTCCAGCTTCAAGAACAAAGGCGTACAGCCTCTGCTCGACGCGGTCATCGACTACCTGCCGTCGCCCATCGACGTGCCGGCCGTCCACGGCCTCTCGCCCACCGGGGCCGACATCATCCGCGAAGCCGACGACGGCGAGCCCTTCTCGGCGCTCGCCTTCAAGGTCATGACCGACCCCTACGTCGGCAAGCTCACCTACTTTCGCGTCTACTCCGGCCAGCTGCTCGCCGGCTCCTACGTCTACAACTCGACCAAGGGTCGCAAAGAGCGCATCAGCCGACTGCTGCAGATGCACGCCAACCACCGCGAAGACCTCGAGGCCATGTTCGCCGGCGACCTCGGCGCGGCCGTGGGTCTCAAGTTCACCGGCACGGGCGACACGCTGTGCGAGCAGTCCCACCCCATCGTGCTCGAATCGATGGTCTTTCCCGAGCCCGTCATCTCGGTGGCCATCGAGCCCAAGACGAAGGCCGACGAAGACAAGCTTTCCGCCTCGCTCGCGCGCCTGGCCGAAGAAGACCCCACGTTCCGGGTGTTCTCCGACGAAGAGACCGGTCAGACGGTCATCTCAGGCATGGGCGAGCTCCATCTCGAGATCATCGTCGACCGTCTGCTGCGCGAGTTCCGCGTCGATGCCAACGTAGGCCGGCCGCAGGTCGCCTACCGCGAGACCATCCGCAAGCGCGCCGAAAAGGTCGTGGGCAGGTTCGTCCGCCAGAGTGGCGGGCGCGGCCAATACGGCCACTGCGTCATCAACCTCGAGCCCAACGAGCCCGGGGGCGGCTACCAGTTCGAAAGCCGCATCATGGGCGGCTCCATCCCCCGCGAGTACATACCGGCGGTCGACCAGGGCATCCAAGAGGCCATGACCACCGGCATCCTCGCCGGCTACCCCATGGTCGACGTCAAGGTCGAGCTGGTCGACGGCACCTACCACGATGTCGACTCGTCCGAGCTGGCCTTCAAGATCGCCGGTTCGCTGGCCCTCAAAGAGGGCGCCCGTAAGGCGCAGCCCGTTTTGCTCGAACCCATGTCGGCGGTCGAGGTCGTCACCCCGGCCGACTTCATGGGCGACGTCATGGGCGACCTGAGCTCGCGACGGGGCCACATCGAGGGCATGGAGCAGCGCGGCAACGCCCACGTCATCACCGCCACGGTGCCCCTCTCGACCATGTTCGGATACGCCACCGACCTGCGCTCCATGTCGCAGGGTCGCGCCACCTACACCATGCAGTTCAAGCACTATGCCGAGGTGCCCGCGGGCATCGCGGCGGATATCGTGGCAAGGGTTAAAGGTGTCTGAGATGACGCGGTTTGCCCTTGCCAAGCCGGATTGTGTATACTGCCAGTCTTGCGGTCGGGCAGGTTCCCTTGCCGCGACCATCGACTGGGTATCACGTCCCCCTGAGTGTCCATTGCCTTCGGGTGCCGGGATAAAGGAGTAAGTACATGGCAAAGCAGAAGTTCGACCGCAGCAAGCCACATATGAACGTGGGCACGATCGGGCACGTCGACCACGGTAAGACGACCCTCACTGCGGCGATCACGCTTGTGCTTCACAATCGCGGGGGCAACACTCAGTTCGTCGCGTTCGACCAGATCGACAAGGCTCCCGAAGAGCGCGAGCGCGGCATCACCATCGCCACCGCTCACGTAGAGTACGAGACCGAGACTCGCCACTACGCGCACGTCGACTGCCCAGGGCATGCCGACTACATCAAGAACATGATCACGGGCGCCGCCCAGATGGACGCCGCCATCCTCGTGGTCGGCGCCGACGACGGCCCCATGCCGCAGACGCGTGAGCACATCCTGCTCGCCCACCAGGTGAACGTGCCGAACATCATCGTCTACCTGAACAAGGTCGACCTTCTCGACGACCCCGAGCTTCTCGAGCTCGTCGAAATGGAAGTCCGCGAGCTGCTCTCCGACAACGACTTTCCCGGCGACGAAGTCCCGGTCATCTCGGGCTCGGCGCTCAAGGCTCTCGAGTGCGGCTGCGGGAAAGACGACTGCGAGTGGTGCTCGTCGATCGTCAAGCTCACGCAGGCGCTCGACGAATACCTTCCGCAGCCTGTGCGCGACGTCGACAAGCCCTTCCTCATGCCCGTCGAAGACGTCTTCACCATCACCGGTCGTGGCACGGTCGCTACCGGCCGTGTCGAGCGCGGCGTCGTCAAGGTCGGCGAAGAAGTCGCCCTCATCGGCATGCAGGAGAAGATCGACAAGACCGTCGTCACGGGCATCGAGATGTTCCGCAAGCTGCTCGACGAAGGTACTGCCGGCGACAACATCGGCATCCTGCTGCGCGGCGTAAAGCGCGAAGGCATCCAGCGCGGCATGGTCGCCGCCAAGCCTGGCAGCATCACGCCGCACACGCACTTCAAGGCGCAGGTCTACGTCCTGTCCAAGGACGAAGGCGGCCGTCACACGCCGTTCTTCAACGGCTACCGGCCGCAGTTCTACTTCCGCACCACCGACGTGACCGGCGTCATCACCCTCGAAGAGGGCGTCGAGATGGTCATGCCTGGCGACAACACGGTGATGGAAGTCAAACTCATCACGCCGATCGCCATGGACGAAGGTCTGCGGTTCGCCATCCGCGAGGGTGGACGCACCGTGGGCGCCGGCGCGATCTCGGAGATCATCGAGTAGAAGACGGCGTAGCGTCGATCAGTGGACGGGCGTGTCCGCGACTTAGCGACACGGACACGCCCGGCCACGTGAACAAGACAGAAGGCGAGAGTTGGCTCAGCAGAAGATACGCATCAGGTTGAAGTCCTACGATCACGAACTGATCGAACGCAGCGCGCAGTCCATCGTCGAAACGGCGCAGCGCAGTGGGGCGACTATCTCGGGTCCGGTGCCATTGCCGACCGAGAAGAACGTGTACTGCGTCATCAAGAGTCCGTTCAAAGACAAGGATTCCCGCGAGCACTTCGAGATCCGCACGCACAAGCGGCTCATCGACATCCATCAGCCGACCCCCAAGACGGTCGACCAGCTCATGCGCCTCGACCTTCCGGCCGGCGTCCACATCGAGATAAAGCTTTAGCGGTATGAATGGCATCATCGGCAAAAAGGTCGGCATGACCCATCTCTTCGACGAGAATGGCAACCGCGTCGCGGTCACCGTCGTCGAGGCCGGGCCGTGCACGGTGACCCAGGTACGCACAGCCGAAAGCGACGGCTACTCGGCAGTCCAGCTTGCCTTCCAGGACTGCAAAGACAAGCAGCTCACCAAGGCCGAGCTGGGCCACTTGAAGAAGGCGGGCCTCAAGCACGGCAAGCGTCACCTCGTCGAGTTTCGCGGCATGGCCGACCTCAAGGTCGGCGACACCGTCACCGTCGAGGCCTTCGAAAACGGTCAGCACGTCAGCGTGACGGGCGTCTCCAAAGGTAAGGGCTTCCAGGGCACCGTGAAGCGTCACAACTTCGCACGCGGCCCCGAGACCCACGGCTCCCACAACGTGCGGGCGCCGGGATCGATCGGCGCGAGCGCCTATCCGAGCCGGGTCTTCAAGGGCAAGCGCATGTCAGGACACATGGGCGCCGAGCGGGTAACTCAGCTCGGCCTGCGCGTCGTAGCGCGCGACCCCGAGAACAACCTGTTACTCATCAAGGGCGCGGTTCCAGGCGCCACCAATTCAGTCGTCATCGTCAAGGGTACGTGATCGTGGCCGACGAAAAAGACAAGACTCAAGACTCCGCGCCGCTCGAAGGTAAGGGCGAGGCGCAGGCCAAGCCGGCCCGCGCGCCGCGCAAGCCCGCGGCCAAGCCGGCCGCCGCCAAGGCTAAGGCCGAGGCAGCCAAAGCCGACGAGCCCGACGCCACAGCCGAGGTCGAGCCCGACGCCAAGGCCGATAAGGCAGCCGACACTGCGCCTGCCAAGCCGGTGCGGCGCCGCGCCAAGCCGGTCACCGACACGGCGGCCAAGGCCAAGCCCGCGCGCAAGCGCGCCGCTACGGCTAAAGCAGCCGCGCCGGCCGCCGCGACCGCCAAGGCTGAGCCGGCCGCGCCCAAGACGCCGCGCCAGAAGGCTGCCAAGCCGGCCCCACGGCCGGTCGTCAATCACGCGCCCGACGAGCGTACCGCGACCGTCTTCGATGCCGCCGGTAAGCAGGTCGAGGAGATCAAGCTGAGCCCGGAGCGGTTCGGCCTGACCGCCGACATCAACCTGCTGCACCTGGCGGTGCGTTCCGAGCAGGCTGCCAGGCGCAGCGGCAGCGCGAATACCAAGACGCGCGGCGAGGTCTCTGGCTCGACTGCCAAGTTGTACCGGCAGAAGGGCACCGGCCGGGCACGCGCCGGTTCGGTCAAGTCGCCTACCCGCATCGGCGGCGGCACGGCCTTCGGTCCCAAGCCACGCTCGTACGACCTTAAGCTCAACCGCAAGGCGGCGCGCAAGGCCTTGGCCATGGCGCTCTCCGACCGGGCCGAGGGCGGCAGCATCTACGTCGCCCGCGGACTCGATCTCGACGAGCCGTCGACCGCCGCCATCGACAAGCTTCTCGTCGCGCTCGACCTGGCCGCCCCGGTGCTGTTCGTCACCGACGACGAGCCGGTGGTCGCCAAGTCGGCGCGCAATCTCAGGTATGCCGAGACCGGCGAAGTGCGCCGTCTCTCGGTGGAGCAGGTGCTTCGCAACCGCTCCATCGTGGTGACCGAAAAGGCGCTCTCCGTCTTGACTGGAGCATGACCATGATCGAAGCCGAAAAGATCGTCATCAGGCCGATCATCTCAGAGAAGAGCTACGCTCAGATCGACCACCACAGGTACACCTTCGAGGTGCACCCCAAGGCGCACAAGACCATGATCGCGCAGGCGGTCGAGCAACTCTTCAACGTCAAGGTCCTCGGCGTGGCCACGTCGCACGTGCCTGCCAAGCCCAAGCGGCGCGGCTGGGCGTCGGGTCACACCACGGCCTGGAAGAAGGCCGTCGTGCAGCTCTCGCCGGCCGACAAGATCGAATTCTTCGAGGGCAGGTAATGGGCATCAAGAGCTATAAGCCGACCTCTCCGGGCCGGCGCTTCATGACCACCGAGACCTTCGAGGACGTCACTCGGACAGAACCGGAGCGCTCGCTCGTCGAGCCCGTCACGCGCAAGGGCGGCCGCAACAACAACGGTCGCATCACCACTCGTCATCAGGGTGGCGGCCACAAGCGGCGCTACCGGGTGATCGACTTCAAGCGCGACAAAGACGGTGTGCCGGCCAAGGTCGCCCATATCGAGTACGACCCCAACCGCTCGGCCCGCATCGCGTTGCTGCACTACGTCGACGGCGAGAAGCGCTATATCGTGGCGCCGCAGGGTCTCAAGGTCGGCGACACCGTCGAATCGGGGCCCAAAGCCGATATCAAGGTCGGCAATGCCCTGCCGCTCGAATCCATCCCGACCGGCACGACGATCCACAACATCGAGCTCTACCCCGGCCGCGGCGCCCAGTTCGTGCGCAGCGCCGGCACCAGCGCCCAGCTCCAGGCCAAAGAAAAGGGCTATGGGGTCGTGCGTATGCCGTCGAGCGAACTGCGCCGCATCAGCCTGGCTTGCCGGGCGACGGTCGGCGAGGTCGGCAACTCCGACCACTCCAACATCGACGGCGGCAAAGCTGGCCGCACCCGCTGGCGTGGCGTGCGTCCGACAGTGCGCGGTACGGCCATGAACCCGGTCGACCATCCGCACGGCGGCGGCGAGGGCAAGACCACCGCCGGACGCCACCCGGTCACGCCGTGGGGCGTGCCCACACTCGGTTACCGCACAAGGTCGGACCACAAGCGCTCCGACAAGCTCATCATCCGTGGCCGCAAACGCGGCAAGCATTCGTGAGGCAGGAGGAAGCCTCTTGAGCAGGTCAGCGAAGAAGGGTCCGTTCGTCGACGCTCGTCTCATGACGCGCATCAATGCGATGAACCAGGCCGGCCAGAAGCGCATGGTCAAGACATGGTCGCGGTCTTCGACCGTCTTTCCCGAGATGGTCGGTCATACGATCGCCGTCCACGACGGTCGCAAGCACGTACCCATCTTCATCAGCGAGTCCATGGTCGGGCACAAGCTCGGTGAGTTCGCGCTGACGCGTACCTTCCGCGGCCACGTCAAGAGCGACCGATCGGCGAGACGTTAGCGATGGCAGTAAAAGCACAAGCCAAATACGTGCGCATGTCGCCGCGCAAGGTCCGCGAGGTCGTCGATCTCATCCGAGGCAAGTCTGTCGCCGACGCGCGCACCACGCTGGTGTTCGCCAATCGCGGCGCGTCGGGCATCGTCGCCAAGGTGCTGAACTCGGCAGTCGCCAACGCCGAGAACAACAACAGCATGTCGGCCGACGATCTCTACGTCAAAGAGGCCTACGTCGACGAAGGTCCCACGCTCAAGCGCTGGAAGTTCCGCGCCATGGGCAGGGTCAACCGGATTCGCAAGCGCAGCAGCCACATCACCATCGCGGTCGACGAAAGGAAGCGGGCGTAGTGGGCCAGAAAGTGCATCCCGGCGGCTTCCGGATCGGCGTTATCCACGACTGGAAGTCGCACTGGTATACCGAAAAGAACTTCAAGGAGTATCTCGCCGAAGACGAGAAGATCCGCAAGCACATCTTCGGCAAGCTCGCTCACGCCGGCCTTTCGCGGGTCATCATCCGCAAAGACCAGAACAACGTGACGATCGACATCCACACGGCTCGTCCGGGCATCGTGATCGGCAAGAGTGGGTCTGAAGTCGATGCGCTCCGCAAGGAGCTTCACGCGATGACCCTGAAGAACGTGCAGGTCAACATCGTCGAGGTCAAGCGTCCCGAGCTCGACGCCGTCCTCGTTGCCCAGTCGATCGCCGAGCAGCTCGAGAACCGCGTGAGCTTCCGGCGCGCCATGAAGCGGGCGCTCACCAGCGCCATCCGCTCGGGCGCGGCCGGCATGCGCGTCAAGTGCAGCGGCCGCCTGGGCGGCTCAGAGATGGCCCGCAGCGAACACTACAGTGAAGGTCGCGTGCCGCTTCATACGCTACGCGCTGACATCGACTACGGATTTAAAGAGGCCAAGACGACCTTTGGTCGGATCGGCGTCAAAGTGTGGATCAACAAGGGCGAGATCATGCCCGAGGGGTTCCCGGTCACCGGCCGTCAGCCGGAGCGCGAAGAGCCGAGTCGCGAGCGCCCGCGTGGCGATCGTCGGCCACGGCGTCCGCAGACCGATCGTCCGGCGCCAAGAAGATAGCGGGTAGCGATCATGCTTCTTCCCAAGAGAGTCAAACACCGCAAGCACCAGCGCGGCCGCATGCGCGGTCTCAGCAAGGGTGGCACCGAGGTCGAGTTCGGCGAATACGGGCTGAAGGCCCTCGAACCCGGCTGGGTGAACAACCGTCAGATCGAGGCCGCCCGTATCGCCATGACGCGCTACATCAAGCGCGGTGGCAAGGTGTGGATCAACATCTTTCCGCAGAAGCCGGTCACCAAGAAGGCGGCCGAGACCCGTATGGGCGGCGGCAAGGGCTCACCCGAGACGTGGGTCTGCGTCATCAAGCCGGGCAAGGTCATGTTCGAGCTCGCCGGAGTGAGCGAGCCGGTGGCGCGCGAGGCCATGAGACTGGCCACGCACAAGTTGCCGATCAAGTGCAAGTTCGTGACACGGGAGGCGGACCTCTTTGAAGGCTAGACAGGTTCGAGAACTCTCCGACGAGGAGCTCGAGGTGC
>CAZFJE010000152.1:0-8255 GCA_964519555.1 uncultured Thermoleophilia bacterium | reverse complement strand
GGGGACCTCACGGTACCCCGTGGGAGGCTGGCCTTCTCATCCCATCTGCTAGGCGCGCGACGAAGTCACGCACGCCTGAGCGGCGACGACGAAGTCGATCGACGAATTAGAGGGCCGCTCGCCTGTCGCGGCCGGCGACACGTTTGGACAGATGGGCGCGGCAACGGTAGAGTAGGGCGTCCGCGAATCGAGAAACGAGAACCAAGTGCCAGTTCCGAAACGAAAGACCTCAAAGAGCAAGCGCGACTCGCGCCGGGCTCAGCAGAAGCTCAGCGTCGAGACGGCGAGCTTCTGTCCGCAGTGCAAGAGCCCCAAGCTGCCCCATCGTGCCTGCCCCAAGTGCGGCACGTACAAGGGCCGCGAGGTCACCCCCCTCGACGTAGAGAAGAAGAAGAAGTAGCGACGTCACGGCGGCTCGTTCGTTGCGCAGCGCAGACCTCTAGTCGGGGAGCGTCGAGATGAGATCCCTCTACATCGCGTCGACCGAGGGCAGCGGTGGCAAGACCACCGTCTCGGTGGGCCTGTGCCTGGCCTTGCGCGCCCGCGGCCTCGATGTCGCGTACTTCAAGCCCGTCGGCATCATGCCGCAGGGCGCCACGGGCGAGCTCGTCGACGACGACGCACGTTTCGTGGCCGACGTGCTCGGTCTCGACCTGCCGCTCTCCGACCTTTGCCCGGTCGTCCTGGACGAGGGCGCGCTGCACGAGGTGCTGGCCGGTTCCGACGTCGACACGCTGGCGCGCGTGGCGAGCGCCTTCGAGCGCGTGCGCGAGGGTCACGACCTGGTGGTCTGCGAGGGCCTCGGCGAGATCTGGCAAGGGCGCTTCCTCAAGGCCAGCGGCGCCGACGTCGTCACCCGTCTCGACCTGGGCGCGATCCTCGTGGCGCGCTTCGCCGGCGCCCGCCTGCTCGACGACATCTGCTACGTCAAGGACGGCCTCAAACGGGCCCTGCTCGGCGCCGTATTCAACATGGTGCCCGAATCGCGCCTCGCCCTGGTGCGCGGCGAGTACGCCCGCTTCCTGGGCGAACAGGACATCACCACCTACGGCGTGCTGCCGGCCAGCAAGCGGCTCGCCGCGGTCACCGTGGCCGAGATCGTCGCCGCGCTGGGCGCCACCTACATCTGCGGCGAGGAGCACAGCGACGCGTCGGCCGAGACCTACCTCATCGGCGCCATGAGTCCCGAGCATGCCCTGCGCTACTTCCAGAACGCGGCCCACAAGGTGGTCGTGGTCGGCGGCGACCGCTCCGAGATCATCCTGGCGGCGCTCGAGACCCCCACCGTGGCGATCGTACTGACGGGCAGTTACGTGCCCAGCCCAGCCGTGCTCGCGCGCGCCGAAGAGCTCGGCGTGCCCATCGTCTCAGTCGCCACCGACACCGTCTCGGCGACCGACGGCATCCGCCGCCTGTTCGGCCGTCTCGGCGTGCACGACAAGCGCAAGATCGAGCTCATCGCCGACGAGATCGCCACCAACATCGACCTCGATCGCCTGGTCGACGACCTCAGCCGGTAGCACGCCCTTGCCGAAAGTCCTCACCCCGCACGACATCCAGGCCGCCATGACCGCGCAGAAGGCGGGCGTCGTGGTGCGCGTCGCGGTCGACGCCCTGGGCGGAGACAACGCCCCCGAGGTCGTGGTCGAGGGCGCCCTGCAGGTGGCCAGCGAGTTGCTGCGCGTGATGCTGGTCGGCCCCGAGGAACGCTTGCGAGCGCTCCTGCCGGCGGGTGGCCACCCGCACATCGAGATCGTGTCCGCCACCGACAAGATCGGTTCGGGCGACGAACCCGTCGAAGCGGTGCGCCGCCGGCCCGATTCGTCGCTCGTGGTCGCCGCCCGCCTGGTCGCCGACGGCAAAGCCGACGCCTTCGTGTCGATGGGGAATACCGGCGCCGCGCTGGCCGCCGGCCTGCTGCACGTGCACCGCATCAAGGGCGTCCTGCGCCCGGCGCTGTGCACGCTGCTGCCGGCCATCCCGTTACCGGTCGTGTTTCTCGACGCCGGGGCCAACGCCGAAGTGCGCCCCGAAGCGCTGCGCCAGTTCGCCGTGCTGGGCTCGGTCTTCGCCCAGGAGATGCTCGGCCTCGAACGCCCCACGGTCGGCCTGCTGTCGATCGGTGAAGAGCCGACCAAGGGCACGCAGGTGGTGATCGAGGCGCACAAGCTCATGGCGGCCGACCCGCAGATCAACTTCTTCGGCAACGTCGAGGGCCGCGACCTCTCGCGCCATACCGTCGACGTCGTCGTCACCGACGGCTTCACCGGCAACGTCGCCCTCAAGGTCTTCGAGGGTACGGCGCGCACCATCGTGGGCGAGATCCGCAGCGCCGTCCTGGGCTCGCTGCGTGCCAAGATCGGCGCCGCCATCATGGCGCGCGACCTCAGGCACATCGCCCAGGCGCTCGACCCCGAACAGTACGGCGGAGCGTATCTGCTCGGCCTGCGGCACCCCATGATCGTCGGTCACGGCAGCTCGCATGCCGCGGGCGTCGCCAACGGCATCCGCACGGCGTCGCGCGGCGTCACGAGCGAGCTTCTGCCGACCATCGCCCGGCGCCTGGGAAGCGGCGGGTAACGCGACCGCCCCGAGCACGCGCGGCTCACCGACAGTCTCGCCGGCGGTGTATTGCACCGCTTTGGCGTTCTGGTAGAGTAGCCAGAAATTCAGCAGCCGGAGGTCAATGCATGACGAGGGAAGAAGTCTTCGAGCAGGTCAAATCGATCCTCGTCGAGACGCTCAGCGTCGACGAAGACAAGGTCAAGCCTGAGGCGCGCTTCCAGGAGGATCTCGAGACCGACTCGCTCGACCTCGTGGAGCTTGTCATGACCATGGAAGACAAGTTCGGCATCAAGATCTCCGACGAAGAGGCAGCCGGCATCAAGACCGTCGGCAATGCCGTCGACTTCGTCATGGGGCGTCTGAGCTAGATCCACCACCGCAAGCCGCGGCCGCTCGCGCCGCGGCATCGGGGCCGCCGTCTCCGTCGAGACCTCGAAGTCGGCCCTCTTCCATAGGGGAGAACGACAGATGATTTGGCGTCTGCTGGCTCTGGCGGAGCAGCTCGACGACGGGCTGCTGCGCCAGGTCTTCACGCACTCGTCATGGGTGGCCGAACGTGGCCGCTCCTACGAGCGTCTCGAATTCCTCGGCGACAGCGTCCTGAGCCTCGCCGTGACCACCGAACTGTACCGCCGCTTCCCCGATCACTCCGAGGGGAGCCTTGCGCGGCTGCGCGCCTACATCGTGAGCCGCGCCACCTGCGCCAAGGTCGCCACCCGGCTCGGGCTGCCCGAGTTCGTGCGCCGCTTCGGCACCGGTCACGAGACGGTCGAGCTCGACCAGCTCGTCTCCAACGAGAACATCCTCGCCGACATGACCGAGTCGCTGATCGGGGCCGTCTACCTCACCTACGGCCTCGACGTCGTGCGCCCGACCGTCATCGAAGCCTTCGCCGAGCACATCTCGTTCGCCGAGCGCAGCTACGTCGACTTCAAGACCGAGCTCCAGGAGCAGCTCGCCAAGAACGGCCGCTCCGTGGTCTACCAGGTGGTCGAGACGGTCGGCCCGCCGCACTCCCGCGAGTTCGTGCTCGATGCGGTGGTCGACGGCGTCGCCCTGGGGCGCGGCGTGGGCGCCAGCAAGAAGCGCGCCGAACAGGATGCCGCAGCCGAGGCCCTGCGCGAGCTGAGCGGCGCCGAAAGGCCCAAGCGGCGCCGCGCGCGCGGCCGCCGTCGCGGCGCGGGCGCCGACTCCGAAGCGCAGGTCGGCGACGCCGCGGCGCTCGACGCCGACGACCCGGGCGACCGCGCAGCAGTCGTCGACCAGGCGCAGGACGTGCCTTTGCAAAGCGGACCCGAGCCCGAGACCGTCGCACCTGACACCACCGGGTCGCCGGCCGCCGTCGAGGCGAGCGACACGCCCGTCGAGGCCCGCCAGAGTGACACGGCCGTGAGCGGCGCTGAACGCGCGCCGATCATCGCCCCCGACGGTGAGCCCCCCGTGGTCGAGAGCGCGCCAGCGGTGCCCGAGAGCGTCCCGGCGGTCGAGATCGACGTTCCGGCTCCTGTGCCCGAGAGCGCGCCAGTAGGCGAGCCCGATATCGCGACTCCCGTGGCCGAGAGCGCACCGGCGGTCGAGCCCGATATCGCGACTCCCGTGGCCGAGAGCGCACCGGCCGACGAAGCCGACGTCCCGGCCCCTTTCGCCGCATCAGCCGCAGAGGTCGAGACATCGCCGGCTCAGACCGGCGCCGAGCACAGCGTCGAGCCCGCGGCCGCCGGCGAGCCGGCGCCACGCGTCGTGTTTGAGATCGGCGCGGCCACGCGCGGCGACACCGCCCTGCGCAGCTACAGCGTCGAGGTGAGCGACGACACAGCCGTCGTCAAGCCCTCCGACGCGGCCGCCAGACCCGCCGACGGCGACCCCGCCGCCGACGAGCCCGACAGCTCCGGCGATCCCGCGGACGCCGGCGAGCCGCACGACGCTCACGACACCGACGGGGCCGACCCGGCCGCCGACCAGGGTGCGCGACCCCCCCAAGCAGACGGCGGGGTGTAACCGAGGGTGTATCTGCGCTCGCTGCGCATGAAGGGCTTCAAGTCGTTCTCGCGGCAGACCGAGCTCGTCTTCGAACCCGGCGTCGCCGTCGTCATCGGACCGAACGGCAGCGGCAAGAGCAATATCGCTGACGCCGTCATGTGGGTGCTGGGCGAGCAAAGCCCCACGAGCATCCGCGGCACCTCCATGCAGGACGTCATCTTCGCCGGCAGCGACGGCCGCCGGGCCGCCGCCGTCGCCGAGGTCGAGCTCACCTTCGACAACGCGGACGGCGCCCTGTCGGTGCCCACGCCCGAGGTCAGCATCGGCCGCCGTGTCGTGCGCGGCGGCGACACCACCTACACCATCAATCGCGCGGCCTGCCGTCTGACCGATGTGATCGAACTGACCGCCGAGCTCGGCTTGGGCCGCGAGATGCACTCGATCATCGGCCAGGGCAAGGTCGAGACGCTGCTCGCGGCAAAACCCCAGGAGCGCCGCGCGCTGGTCGAAGAGGCGGCGGGCCTGGGGCGCTACAAGCGCCGCCGCGAGCGTTCCGAGGCCAAGCTGCGCGAAGTCAGGCGCAACCTCGAGCGGGCCCGCGACCTCGAGCGCGAGGCGAGCCTGCAGCTTGCGCCCCTGCGGCGGCAGGCCAACGCCGCCGAGACCCTGCGTCACATCGAGCGCGAGATCGCCGAGACGCGCGGCCGCCTGCTCGCCGGCGAGCTCGAGTCTCTCGACGCGCGTCTGGCCGAAGAGCGCGGCACCGTGGCCGCCATGGTGGCGCGCCGCGCCGCGATCGACGAGCGCCTCGCGCAGACCGAGAAGGCGCGCCAGGCCGAAGAGGAGTCGCTGGCGCGCGACGCGCGCGAGCGTGAGCGTCGCGCCGGGCGCGCCTTGCGGGCCCGCTACCTGGGCGACCGGCTGACCGGCTGCCGCAGCCTGATCGAGCAGCGCGGCGCGCTGCTCGACGAAGTGCGGCGCGCCGCCGAAGGGGAGCGCGCCAACCTGACCAGTGAGCTCGCCGGCGTCACGGCGCCGGCCGACGACGACGGCGCTGTCGATCTGAGCGCCTTCGAGACGACGCTGGCCGACGCCCAGGCCGCTCAGTCCGCCTGCGCATCCGGCCTTGCCGCGGCGCGCGCGGCGCTGGGCGAGGCGCGCGCCGCCGCCGGCGCCCTCGAGCTCGAGCTCGAGACCACGGCGGGGCGCCGCGAACGCGCGCAGCAGCGGCTGCTCGCCGTCGGCGCCGAGCGCGAGCGCGTGGCGGCCGAGGCCGCCGCGATCGATGCGGCGCAGGCGGCTCTGGCCGCCGACGAAGAGAGCGCGCACGAGACGGTCGGCGTGGCGGCGGCGGCGCTCGCCGCCGCGGAAGCGGCGGCCGACGCCGCCGCCGACGAGGCCTCGGCCGCGGCGCTGGCCTTGGCCGAAGCGACGTCGGCCTGGCGGCAGATCGCCGCCGAGCGCGCCGGCGTCGAAGCCGACCTCGACCACGCCGGGGCCTCGCTCGCCGAGCTGCGCGAGGTCGACGCCGACGTGCTGCGCATCGCCGAGGGGTATCCGGGCGTGGTCGAGCTCTCCTCGGCCGTGCGCTGCGAGCCCGGCTTCGAGCTGGCGCTCGGCGCCGCGCTCGCGCAGCACCCAGGCACCCTGGCGGTGGCGAGTGGCGCCGACCAGTGGCCGCTGCTGCAGGCGTTGCGCGCGGCCGGCGTGCGCATGGCGCGGTTGCTCGTGCCGTCGCGCGCCCGGGGTGTGGGACCCGGCGCCTTCGCGGGCGCGCTGCCGCTCGCCGAGAAAGTCACCATCGCCGCGGGCGATCACCTGGCCCAGGTGCTGGTCGACGTCGTCGTGGTCGACGACCTGACTTCTGTGCCCGACTCGTTCGACGGTCTCGCGGTCATGCGCGACGGCTCCTATTACCGGCCGTCGAGCGGGCAGCTCGGACTAGCCGCCGGCGTGCCGGCGGCGCTGGTCGTCGAGCGGCGGGCGCGCGTCGAGGCCCTCGCCACCCGCCGCGAGGCGCTGCAGCAGGCCGAGGCGCACGAGACCGCTGCCGTGGCGCGGGCCAAGGCGAGCGCCGAGGCACTCGCCGCCGCCCGCACTACGGCAGCGGCGACGCTCGAGTCGGCCGCAGTGGCGCTCGAACAGGCGCGCCGCCGCGCAGTCACCGTGGCCGCCGAGCACCGCGCCGGAGGCGACCGCACCAGGCGCCTTGCCGAGGCCCTCGCAGCCGCGGCTGCCGAGGCTGAACGGCTGGGCGCCGACATCGCCGGGCTCGGCGCCCGGGGCGCCGAGCTGCAGGCCGACACGACGTCGGCCGGCGTCGCCGTGTCGGCCGCCGAACAGGCCGCCGCCGCGGCCGAAGCGCGCCATCACGAGACGCTGGCGGCGCTCACCGCGGCGCGCATCGAGCTCGACGAGCGCCGCGCCCGGCGGCAGCGCGCCGCCGACGAGCGCGACCGCGCGCGACGCCGCGCCGACAGCGCGCGCGCCCGCCTCGCCGCAGTCGACAAGCGCTTGGCCAGCGTGCCCACCGCCGCTGCGGCGTGCGCCGACGTGGCGGCCGCGCTTGCGGCGCTGCAGACCGGCATCGAGCCGCTCATCGCTCGCCTGGGCGACGAGGCGCGCGAGGCCGAGGGCCGGGTGCGCGACCGGGTCGCCGCGCGCCGTCTGGCCGAAGACGAAGTCGCCTTGCGCCGCGAGATCGACACCCTCGGCGAGGGCCGGGGGGCAGCGCAGGTGGCGGTCGCCCGGCTCGAGGAACGCCGCGTCGAGGTGGCCGCGCGCTTCGACGAGATCTCGTCGGCTCTCGAGGTGAGCGTCTTCCACCCGCCGCAGGGCGACGACGAGGCGGCGACGCTGCGCGACCGCCTCGAGCGCCTCGAGCGCCGCCGCGACGGCGTCGGGCCGGTCAACCCGCTCGCCGAGGCTGAGTGCGCTCGCCTTTCGGAGCACGTCGAGTTCCTGCGCGAGCAGCGCCGCGACCTGGAGCGCTCACTCGACGAGACCGAGAAGCTCATCGTCGAGCTCACTCAGCGCATCGAGGCCGACTTCGACGAGACCTTCGCCGTGGTGCAGGGCAACTTCGTCCACATGGTGGGTATCCTGTTCCCGGGCGGCGTGGGGCGCCTGGCGACCGTGGCCGGCGAGGCCGACGAGCCGTCGGGCATCGCCATCGAGGTCAAGCCGGCGCGCAAGCTGGGTCGCAAGCTGGCCCTGCTGTCGGGCGGCGAACGCTCGCTCGTGGCGCTCGCCTTCCTGCTCGCGCTGCTGCTGTCGCGGACCTGTCCTTTCTACATCCTGGACGAGGTCGAGGCGGCGCTCGACGACCTGAACATCGGGCTCTTCGTGTCGCTGGTGCGCGAGTACCGGGCACGCACCCAGTTCCTCATCATCACCCACCAGAAACGCACGATGGAGGCGGCCGACCTGCTCTACGGCGTGACGATGGGCACAGACGGCACATCGCAGGTCGTGAGCGCCCGCATGGCCGAGCAAGAGATCGACCACGAAGCGGGAGCGGACTGACGTGGATTGGCACGAAGCGTTCAAGGGATTGTCGGCGCGGCTTCCCGAAGCCGCCGTCGAGCACGAAGACGAAGAACGGCGCGGCCTGTTCGGGCGACTGCGCGACAACATCGGCAAGGCCGGCGGGGCGCTGCGCGAGCACTTCCGCGCGATCATGTTCGACGCCATCACCGACGAGCTCTGGG
>CAZFJE010000151.1:0-8289 GCA_964519555.1 uncultured Thermoleophilia bacterium | reverse complement strand
ATTCAGGTTGCCCACCCGCAGAAGCCTTAGACACTTTTCTTTCGCCTGGCTGCCGCTGCGTTGTCTGTATCGGCTGCGTGCCCTTATCTCTTTAGGCTGAAGGGCACGGCACCACGGCACAGCGGCTGGAGACAATCGGGATTACGGGTAGTGAGTGACCCGTTCTGACTCGACTAGGCGGCGTCGCCTCCAACCCATGCCTGGCCCTCCAGGCCGCCACGATTACCGTTGTGTGCGCAATGCTCAAGGATTGCGGCTACCCACCGATAGCCACATCGATGAGAAGCCTGATGGCGACACTCAAACTCTCAGCGGTGATCAGCTTCGCAGCGATCGCCTGCGCCGTACTGTTGACACCGGCCGCCCAAGCCCGCACCTTCCCAGACGTTGCCAAGAGCTACTGGGACTACGCTGCTATCAACTGGGTGACCAACCAGGGACCGGCTGGCGCCAGGCTGCTCGACGACTATCAGGGTGCGGCCTTCAAGCCTGACCAGCCGATCACCCGACAGCAGCTCGCGGCCGCCGTGGTCACCGCCTCAAGCAACTTCGCTGACACTGTCGCCGCCCCGGTACCGTTGGCCGACCTCGCCGCAACGAGCCCCTACTTCCACGCGGTGCAGGTGGCTATCGCCCTGCACCTGATGGGGCCCTCTCACGGCAACTTTGACCCCGGCGCCGCGGTGCCCGAATGGCAGGCCGATCGCATCCTGGTGCGCATGATCCGTCTCTTACACCCGACTGCTGACTGGACCATCCTGAGCGCCCTGCAGCCCACCACGTGGCAGCCCAACCCCGGCTGGACGACAGACGCTCCGGCGCGCCTGCCCTGGGAGGTCGCGGCGCGCTTCCTGGGCCTGCGCTACAACCATCTCTCAGAGCCCGCCCTGGAGGTCTCCCCCAGCCAGGACATCGACCGCGCCGAGGTCGCCTACATGTTCAAAGCGGCACTGACGGTCGCCCCCTGGCAGCTCGAGGAGCTGTCGGGCTTCGACCACATCGTGTTGCCCAGCTTAAGCGTACGCCAGCGACAGATCATCGACTTTGCCCTTCAGTACGCCGGCTATCCCTACGTCTGGGGCGGGCAGTACCCGACACCCGACTCGCCCTACGGGCTGCAGGCCCACGGCGGCTTCGACTGCTCGGGCTTTGTCTGGTGGGTCCTGAAAATGAACTTCGGCTATGCGATCCCGAACGCCCAGCGCACCGCGGCCGCTATGGCAACCGCCGCCAAACCGCGTATCGGCCGCGCCAAGCTCGCCCCCGGCGACATCATCTTCTTCGGACCGAATGGCCCGAAATCGAGTGCCGCCTCGATCTTCCACGCCGCCATCTACCTGGGCAACGGCTGGTTTCTCGAGGCGTCGAGCTTCTTCGACGGAGTCACCCTGGCCAACCTCAACTGGCCGGGCTGGTACTACTCCTCTGGCTTTGCCTGGGGAAGGCGCGTGCTCAGCCCCGTGCAGCTCAGCACGGCAGCCGGCACCTGAAGAGTGACAGAGCCGGGCAGGCCAAGCAGTCTGTCTGCTCTGTGGCCGCCTCTCGTGCCCGACCCCAGCCACATGCGAGCGGGCCTCGCTGTGAAGCGGGCGACCAAGCTACCCCAGACTCCCCGATCTGCGGCCGGCGAGTGGGTCTTCGACACTCCGCTGCCGACGGTGTAGAGTGCGCCGAAACCGCTTGGCAAGGGTGGAGACGGCCCACAGCGAGCGCCAAAAGGGAGATAGCAGGATGACACAGGCTTCGGCACGCAGCGACAAGCCGACCGCTCGGCGGCGCACCTGCAAGTCCCTTGCTTTGACACTTGTCATGGTCAGCCTCGCCCTGGCGTTACCGGCCAGTGCCTCAGCCTCTCACGCTTCCGTCCAGGGCCCGCGGAGCTCGGCCGCACGGTTGAACCTTAACGACATCGCTTTCGCCGCCGGTGGCTGGGCAGCGGCTCACGCCGGCACCGTCCTCACCGCGGCCAGTGACGCCACATCGGCGCCGGCAATCACGGGCTTCGCGCCAACCTCAGGCCCGGTAGGTAGCACCGTGACCCTGACCGGTAGTGGCTTCAGCGGTGTCACAGCGGTCGCCTTCAGTAACGGAAGCTATGTAAGTTCGGGCTGGCAGGACGCCGTGTTCACGGTGGTCAGCGACAAGACGATCACAGCCACTGTGCCTTCCGGCGCCGTGAACGGCCAACTTATCGTCGAGGCCACTGCCGGTGACCTGGCGAGAAGCGCGGCGAGCTTTACGGTAGTGCCGACGGTCACACTTACGGCATTTACGCCAGCTTCAGGTCTAGTGGGCGGCGGCGTTGTCCTGAGCGGCACGGGCTTCGGCGACGCCACGGCGGTCAGCTTCAACGGCGCTGCAGCGAAGTTCACCGTGAACAGCACTACTCTCATCACAGCGACTGTGCCAGATGGCGCCAGGACCGGCCCACTTAGCGTCACCACCCCCGAAGGCAGCGCTATAAGTGCAGCGAACTTCAGGGTGATGCCTGCACTGACGAGCTTCACACCGTCCTCGGCCCCGGCGGGCAGCACCATCATCCTGAACGGTAGCGGCTTCGACGACGCGAGCAACGTCCACTTCGACGGCGCCGCAGCAACCTTTGCAGTGGACTCTGACACGGTCATCACCGCCACCGTGCCCTCCGGTGCCGCCACGGGCAAGATTACGGTCACTAATCTGGGTGGGACCGCAACCAGCTCGACAAGCTTCACGGTGCTGGCTCCGACGACAGTGACAGTCGGCAGCTTCACGCCGACTTCAGGCTTGGTGGGCAGCACGGTTGTCCTGAGCGGCAGCGGCTTCAGTGGCGTCAGCAAGGTCCGCTTTAACGGTGGCGCGGCGAAGTTCGTGGTGCTCAACCAGACGCTGATCACCACCACGGTACCTTTCGGTGCCAGTACAGGCACGCTCACGGTCACTACACCTGGCGGCACCGCGACCAGTGCGACGAATTTCACCGTCATTGCGGTTGCGCCGAAACTGACGCTCAAGCTGAGTGGCCCGAGTAGCGGCGTTTTGGTTCTTGGCAACCGCGTGACGGCCACCGGAAAGGTGACGCCCAGCAGCCTCGCCGGAGCGAAAGTCACACTGATCGTCCAGCGCAAGCCGGTCAGCACGTGGCTCAAAGGCGCAAGTCTGACGCGGACGGTCAGCGCCAGTGGCACCTACAATGCGAGTTACAAGCCTGCCAGTATCGGCAGCTACCGCATGAAGGTTACCGTCGCCGAAGCAGGCACGAATTCGGCAGCGTCGACAACGTGGCGGACCTTCAAGGTACAGTAGTCTGCGCAGCTGAGAACCCGCATCGTGGTGCCCCGCCCGCGGTTCGCGTGACGGCTGCCTGCCGCAGTTTCACGCCGGCGTCCGCGTCTGATGTCGGCTTTCGGGTGACTGTCACGCTTGCCAAGGGCGAGATTTGCTAACCTCAGGAAGCATTTCGACGGAGCTCACGCAGCGCGGAAACGCGCCGTCTGCAGGAAGAAAAAGCTGGTGGCGAGGGACAGAATTGAACTGTCGACACCATGATTTTCAGTGCGCTTGCGCCGAGCCTAGGGCCGGTGTCGCTTGTCCATCCACGGCTGTTGTCGTCCTTCTGTGTCCATCCTCGTACAGTGAGGAGTCTGGAGCGCAGTCTGGAGGGTTCTGAGGTTGGCCGCTCGGCCCCTGGCCTTGCTCAGCAGGTCTCGCCAGCGAACACCAACCCCGCGATCCGCTGTGCCACCTCCTCCTGCATGGCTGGAACGGCGTGCGAGTAGGGTCCCAGCTTACTCCGAGGGCTGGATTCGCCGACACTGGTTATGAAGATTCCCGTCTGCACAGCGACGACCGCCGCGCGGCGGCTGGCGGCGCTAGGGTGCTGAGCCTGGAACTGGGCCTGAAATGTCGCGTTCTCGAGAGACAACTTGAGGACCTGGCGGCACAAGGCGGCGTTTGCACGTGAAGGCTCCGCGAGGCGTGTGCTTTGGTCTCCAGGTAATGCGTTTCCCCGGTTTCGGGAGCCTCCTTTGCTGTGGCCGAGGTTGGCATCGGCGTGCCGGACTACGTGAAAGAGAGCGCCTACTGCACCCGAGTGACCTTGAGCGTGAGCGCCAGGCTGGGAACGACGAACGCCGCGAGGAAGATCGGCAAGATCCTCTTGCCTTGGCTGTTGAAGCTGATGAGCTGGCCATCGGTCACCTGAAACGGGAGCTCTCGGCTCGAGTAGCGGCCTTCCCGGATCTGCAGGGTGTGACTTCCGGGTTCGACCGGCGTCTCGAAGGTGTCGTGCAATGCGAACGACCCGACGCCCTTGCCGTCCACAAGGACCTCGAACGGGCGACGATGGACCTCCGCACCGATCGTCTCTCGCGTTAGCTTCAGAGTCGCCGACATCTTTGCTCTCCTTGTCCGCGGATCTCGAGGCCGTTCCTGGGGCTGAGCGCTAGCCCGGCGACGGCCGCGTACCCCGACGCGGGGGTGAGCAAGGTCCCCGGGGTGCGCGTCATCGTCGTCTTGCCGGCCCCCTTCGGGTCGCCGAAACGCTTGCCGAGTCGCTCGACGACCAACGCCTGCTCAGCCGCGGGTTCGCCCGACGCTTGCGCCACTGCGACCTGCCGTGCGGCGGTATGCTCCACAGCATTCCTGCCATGAAAGGCTGGGTATGAACTGATATCACTTTATTGTGTCGGCGTCGCGAAAGACAACCGAGACGTCGCCCACGAGACGGTGGTGCTGCTCGAGCCGGAGGCGATGGCCAGCCCCAGTGGCGCCTTTCTCGCGTGGGCTCAGGGCGAGAGCCTGAGCTGAGGAGCGGTGCGGCCGACACAAGGCGTCCCGGGCGGCCTGCTTGCTGGCGGAGGATCAGCCCCACCAATCTGGCTCCGCGTCGACGTATGCCCTGATCGCCGCCTCAACATCTTCGGTGGCGCCCGGCGAGACCGCTCCCTCAGTAGCGACGTTTGCCGGAAGGGTCCAAAGGTGAGCGAGCTCCAGCCGGGCGTCCTTGTTGTTGCCTGGGAAGCTCATCGCGGCCTGAGGGATCTCAGGCGTGAACCACTTCGGGTTGCTGGGCTCGTTGAGCGGCGCGGCGATTGGCGCGCCGTCGACTGTCTCTCCGATTATGACCCACGGACGCAGCGCACTGCCATCGTAGACGGTCGACAGTGGCCGTGCCACGTGCCCCTGAACGAGACTCCCTGGCCTCACCACCTCCCACAGACGACCGCCGATGAGCAGCCGCCGCGCGCAAGTGGCCCTGGCAGCCATGTCGCGCGGGGCAGCGACTGCCTCAAGGAGATCCTCACCGAGAGCCCCCAGCCAAAGCAGCTCGCCGCCGCCGATACAGGCTACCTGGGTGTGGCTGCTGTAAAGGGCGCGCAGAGCCGCCGGGTGCACGACGACCGTCAGCTCCGCAAGGGGAGGCGGGAAACGCAGAGATCGGGTGGCCCTCTGCCTGAGCCGGACCTTCAACCCCACCATCAGGTTCGCCACTGCCGCCCTGCTCGATTGCTGAGTCCACCGATGAGTCTGCAATCCTCGCAACACAGCCCAGACAGACTACTGGCTGAGCCGAGGTCACACCGCGTGACGTTACCTTACTTGGCGCAAGATGCTGGCGATCTCTGCTGGGCCTGTTAGAGCAGCCCTTCGGCGGTCGCTACGACAAGGCCCTCAGGGGTCCGTTCCCCGCCATCACCAGCGAGCGCATCCCGGTGGCCAGTGAGTCGGTTGCCTTGCGGATCTGTCCTTCTCCCCCGTAACGCCTGCCTTGCGAGATTGTGAGCTCGGCTCGGAAGACGTCTTCGGTCTTGTCGTTGGTCGCGCCCCCCAGATCTCCATCGATCGGACCTCGAACGGTGAGCTCCCAAAGACGGGGGTCGTCGGCGTCGCTGACTTCAAGCCACCCCGGCGCTGTGATGGCCTGGGTATCGATCGTGATCCTGCACGCCTGAAGCTCCATTGATCTCCCGTCGGCGACTGTGGCTTCGGATGATTGTTGCTGACCATTCGTCGTCGCGCACACCGCATTCCGGCTCGCCTTGGCCAAAACGCCGACCCTCGTCGCTCCACGCTGTCGATGCGCTGAGGGACCGAGGTTCACTGTGCGACCCGATGTCGTTGTGGGTGCAAAGGCCACCAGGGACGTGCCACCTGTCAGCGAACTCACGCTTCTGGGCGACTGCCTGCAGCGGCCACTGGGTGCGATGCGCCCTGTCTATCGGGGCTGCGGCCGCCCAACTGCATCGCAACCAAAACACTCCACCTGGCGCACAACACACGCGAACATGTGCAGCCGGTGATTCCGCTGCACAGGGCGCGTCGCGCCGGCGCGGCGCCGCCGAGGCAACCGTGGACCCCATCGCCTCAGGCGTGGTGGTCGACCACCGCAGGCGCAGCAGAACCGCACCCGGCCCTTTGCTCCCACAATATTGGGGTGGGGGCCGGTTGTCGATCGGAGGGGTTGCTAGGACGCCCCGCCCACGTGCGCATGCTCGCCGCACCACTCGTCAGGACCGACAAGCGGAAACGCGGTATGAAAGCACCCGACAGAGGCAACGGCGCCGGGAGTAGGGCCGCCAAGGTGACCTGACTGGGGCAGTGCCCGAGCAAAGACAGCCGGTGGTCGGCGGCGACACGTGCCGCGGTCGTCGGGGGGTGCCAGCTCCGATGGTCCGAAGAATCGGCACGAGTCGCAGCGTTCGCGGGGTTCCTGCATGACCGAACCTCCTTTGAGATGAGCAGCGCCAGTCTACCTACGATGGGCGCCAATGCACGGATGCTTGCGGGTCGTCACCCATTGGGACGGCGCCGAAGCTGCCGCTTACGGTCGCGAAGGCACCGCCGACCGTAGGTCGCGGCGCCAGAACGTCCGTTGGCCGGCGGGAGCTTCTGTCCGGCCATGGCCTTGAGGCTATCCCTCCGGGCGGCAAGCCTCGGGGCCACCCCCAGAGCGCTGCATAGACACACCCGGGCGATGCTGTCTGGCTTGACGACACAACTACCGGGCGCATCGTTATCAGGCGCCGCGCAGGGTCCGATATCTCTCAGGTGGGGTGGCTTCGCCACCGAACCCGCAGACGGAGGCACCACATGGCGCACACCAAGAAACTGCTCATCGTCCTATTCGCAGCCGTACTGGCGCTGGGTCTGGCCTCACAGGCGCTGGCCTACCCGACTCCCTCGCCGACCCCTGCGCCCGCCACCCAGGCTTTCACCTGTCTTGGCAAGGTCACCGCCGTAGACCAGAGCGCCGGCACGATCTCGGTCACAGTCAAGCGTGCCTCGCTTGCCCTGCAGGGATCGCTCGGCCAGAGCCTCACCTTGAACGTCACCGCGACGAGCGCGCTCTCGCGGTTCTCCAATCACACAAAGAGCGCCACCACGCTCGCCGACGTGGCCGTCGGCAACATGCTCGTCGCAAGCGGAGCGACCGATGTCACTACCACGCCGGGTACCACGCTCTACGACATCAGCAAGGCCTGCGTCTGGCAGCCGCGCGCTCAGACCCGGTTCTTGTGCCTGGGATCGGTCACCTCGGTCGACCTGCAGGGCAACGACCTCGTCGTGGCCGTCGCGCGTGGCTCGCTTGGCCTGCACGGCTTTGTGGGCAAAGACGTGACCATCGACCTGCCGGCGACTGCCAAGATCTTCGTCTTGCAGCGTGGCCAAGCGAGCGCCACGACCATCGACCAGATCACCGTCGGCGACCGCGTCTGGATCGGCGGCAGCGCCGACCGTAGCGACCCCAGCTTGCCGGTCTTCACCGCCCGCCGCGTCTTGGTGCGCCACGTCGTGGCAGTAGGCCAGCTCAAGTGGTTCGCGGCTTGCGGTGTGGTCAGCGCACTGGACACCAACGCCGACACGCTGACACTGACGGTGGCCTGCGGAACGCGCGCCGTACAGAGCGACACCGGCAGTGACCTGACCCTGAACGTCATGCCCACCAGCGTCATTCGCACGCTGACCGGCGGTGTCGTTACGACGGTCCCTCTGGCCAACGTGACCGTCGGTGAGTTGATCGTGGTGACTGGTGCGATCGATCACAGCGACCCGACGGCGCCGGTCTACGAACTCGGCCATGCCTTTGTCTGGCAGCTCGACGCGGGCTTGTGAGGAGTGCCGCCTAGAGTCCTGGCGAAACACCGCAATCACCATGAGGCGAGCGCGGCTCGAAGGCCGCGCTCGCTGTTTTTCCTCGTCGCTGTTTGGGGTGAACATGCTCGTGGCGACCAGCGCCGGTGACGTCTACGGCGAGCAGGACTACAGGCGCTGGTGTGAGGCCGCCGGGCTGCACGACTTTGCCGTGCA
>CAZFJE010000150.1:0-8328 GCA_964519555.1 uncultured Thermoleophilia bacterium | reverse complement strand
TCGACGCCGCGGTGCAGGAAGAGCGCGGTGCGCATCTCGTCGAACATGTCCATGATGTTGCTGGCGGCCGGGCTGTCGGTGCCGAAGCCCACGCGCACGCCCTGGCGCAGCAGATCGGGCAGCGGCGCTATGCCGCAGCCGGTCTTGGCGTTGCTCTTGGGGCAGTGGGCGACGGCCGCCCGCTTGGTCTTGAGTATGCGGATGTCGTCGTGGCTGGCGTGTACACAGTGCACCGCCAGGAAGTTCTGGTCGAACACACCGAACTGCTGCAGGTATTTGATGGGGCTCACGCCGTAGGGCTGGATGAGCATGCGCTCCCAGCCCATCTTCTCGCGGTAGTCGTGGGCGAACTTGCCCGAGCCCGAGCGTATGTAAGTGACCTCTTCTTTGCTTTCGGCGACGTGGCTGGCGACCTTCATGTGACGCTCTCGGGCGAAGCCGGCAAGGGTCTGGAACAGACGGCTCGACACGGTGTAGGGCGCGTGCGGCGCTATGCCGATCTCGACGCGCGGGCCGGCCAGCTGTTGGGCGCGGACGAGACGCTCGCCCAGGTCGGTCATGGTCTGGTCTAAGCGCTTGTCGTCGATGCCGAAGACCTCGAGATAGGCCACGCCACGCAGGCCGGCCTGGGCCGAGGCGGTGAGCGTCTCGCCGGTGTAGGTGGTGTCGGCGATCGTGGTGACCCCCGACGCCAGCGCTTCGAGGGCGCCCAACCGGGCGCTCGCCAGGTATTCGTCGGGCGTGAGCGAGGCTTTGACGTCGATCAGGCTGATGATCCAGTCGCCGAACTGCTCGTCGTCGAACATGCCGCGAAAGCTCGTGTACTCGAGATGGCTGTGGGCGTTGACGAAGCCCGGCATGAGCACGGCCTGGTCGAAGTCGACCAGATCGGCGCTGGGGCAGGCGGCGCGCACGTCGTCGAGCGGGCCGACCGCGACGATGCGCTCGTCGTCGACCGCCACCGCGCCGTTTCTGACCGGCGGGGCGGTGATGGGAAGGAGCCATTCGGCCCGATAGATCGTGGTCATATGACGCCGTCCGGAGCTGTAACGGGTAATCAACGAAGAAATGGCCCGTGGCGCGCGCCCCGGACCACCAAATCGTGAGTATAGGTGATTGCTCGCGAGCCGCGCAATCACGGCGGCTCGACCGGCATGGACCGCCGTCGGCAGCGGGACCAGGCGCGCGACGAAGTCACGCATGCCTGAGCGGCGACAACGAAGTCGATCGACGGACTATAATCGAAACCACCGACCACGGGGCCGGCCTGCCGCCGGCGCCCACACAGAAAAACGGAAGGCGAGGGCCGCCCGTGACCGAGAACACTGACAAGAGCTACTCGCCCGAAGTCATCTCGACCTACGTGTGGGACGCGATCAAGGGCCTGCCCGGCCTCGCCGACCTGCACCGCAGCACGCTGCAGTCGCTCGGCGAACGGGTGCACTTCGAGCGCATGGGGCCCGTGCACATAGACGAGCACGAGGGGCGCCGCGTGCTCGACCTGCACGTCGTGATCACCCCCGCGGCACGACTGCCCGAGCTCGTACCGCAGATGCGCACGGCGGTGCGGTCGTACCTGCACAGCATGACCGGCATCGACGTCGATGCCGTCGAGATCCACATCGACGACATCGTCTGGGAGCCCGCGACGGGCGCGTGAACTGCGTCGATCTGAACGCGGCCAGCCGCGAGCTACTGCCCCCGGGTTGCGAGTCGTGCACGTGGTGGCAGCCGCAGGCCGGTACGCTCTCGGCCGGTTCGCGGGCCGACTGGGAAGCGGCCGCCGAAGCCGAGGCCGGCATGTTCGGACGGGCGCTGCTCGACGGCCCCGACGTGCTCGGCTGGATGCAGGTGGTGCCGGCCGCCCTGGTGCGCGGCGGGCTGCCGGCGGGGGCGCCGTCGCCCGACTCGTATCTGCTGGCCTGTGCCTTCTTCTACGACGAGCAGTTCCTGCCCGGCTTTCAGATGCTGCTGCAAGACGTGGTGGCGGCCATCAAGCTGCGCCGCGTGGTGGCCCTCGAAGCCTACGGGCTGCGGCACACGAGCCACGACCAGCGCTTCGTCGGGTACCTCCACGAGCTCAACCTCTTCAACGCTCACGTGCTCGAGGGCAGCGGCTTCTCGCGCCTGCGCGCGGCCGGCCGCGTCGGCCGCTACCGCCTTGAGCTCGAGACGCTTGTGGCGACGCCGCGCCGCAGCCGCGCCATCGAACAGCCCAAGGCGGCGCCGGCGACGATCCCGGCCTAGCGGGCGGCGCGAGCTTAACGGGCGGCGCGGCGGCGGCGACGATCCCGGCGTGGCAGCCGGGTCGCGAGGGTCAGCGACTCGAACGAGCCGCGCGGCGCGGCGGCGGCGCCTAACGGAAGAGTCGCGGCAGGCGCTGCTTCCAGTCGGCGGGCACGATGGCATCGAGGGCGTCGTCTAAGGTGACGATGCCGATCAGGCGGCCGTCGGCGTCGGTCACCGGCAGCGCCAACAGGTCGTACTTGGTCATGAGCCGCCCGACCTCGTCTTCTTCAGTGTCGACCGCGGCCCGCGGCCAGCCGGCGTCCATGAGCGCCTCGAGGGTCTGCTCGGGGGGCGCCAATACGAGCTCGGGCAGGCTGAGGGCGCCCGCGAGCCGGCCTTCGCCGTCGACCACGAAGATCGCCGCCAGGGCCGTGTCGCCGGGCTGCTGCTCGCGGATGCGCACGAGTGCCCCGGCCGCGTCGAGCGCGCCGGGCAGAGCGACGACGTCGGTCGTCATGAGCGCCCCGGCGGAGTGCTCAGGGTGGCTCGCCAGGCCGCGCAGCGCCAGGGCGAGGTCGGCCGGCAGGCGGGTGAGGATCTCTTCGACGACCTCGTCGGGCAGGTCGGCCAGCATGTCGGCGGCGTCGTCGGGTTCGATGTGCCCGATCACCGCCGCGGCGCGCTCGCGCGGCATCTCGACCAGCGCCGCCGAGGCGAGCTCTTCGTTCATCTCTTCGAGGGTGTCGGCGGCCAGCGGCGCGTTCAGGGCAGCCAGCACGGCGGCGCGCTGCCGGGGGCCGACCTGACCGATGATGTCGGCGAGGTCGGCGGGGTGCAGCTTGGCGATCTCGGTGAAGGCGTCGATGAAGTTGGCCTGCGAAAGGCGCACCGAGATGAGATTGACGTCGGTCCAGGGCACGAAGTCGCCGGGGCGCGCCGCCAGGCGGCGCGACAGGAAGCCGAGCCCCATGCGCCGCATGACGGCGCCGCTCGAGGCGTCGACGCCGCCCACCACAAGGGCGTCGTCGCCCACCCGCAGCACGACGTCCTGCACGCGGATGAACTTGCGGCGCTCGACGTCTAGGACCTGGTTGTCGAGCACGGCGTCGACCAGGGCGATCTCGTCGCCCGACACAGAGGCGGCTTCGAGCTCGCCGACCGCCGCGGTGAGCACCAGGCGGCGGCCGTCGACGTCGATCTCGCCGATCTGCGCCCACGAGGCGCGCAACTGTTCGTCGTCGCGCCCCACGATGAAGGCGGTGACCGCGGGGGGCTCGCTGGAAAGCGAGGCGAGCACGTCGAGCAGTTCGCCCAGGTCGGCGCCGGCAGCGTCGACGACGGTCATGGCCTCGAGCTCGGAAAGCGCTAATCGGCCGGGGTCGGCATCCACGAAGCTGTGGTCGTCCTTTCTGACACGAACATCGGGGGAGCCGCTCAAGATATCGGCGCTCAGGGCGGCTGTCAAACCCGGCGCCCGTCGACGCGCGAGGGCGGGTCAAGACGGCCTCGATGCGCCCTGCGCCGCTCCGGGCCGGCAGCGGGCGCAGCGCGGCAAGCGGGCGCGGCGCGATGCCCCGGCAGGGCGCCGAAGTTCCGGCCGACGAGCCCCATAGGGGCTCGTCCGACGCGGCCGGAGCGGGCCGTTTGACCCCCGCCGCCCGCGTCACATACGCTCCCCTACGAGGGATCCAGAGGGGGTCTCAAAACCCAACACCACAGGAGGAGTCGCATGTCAGTGGGGTCCGACACCGTCACTCCGGATCAAGCGCCCGGCGGGGGAATGCTCGAGCGCTTCTTCAAGTTCAAGACCAACGGGACAACGCTGCGCCGCGACACGATCGCCGGCCTCACGACCTTCATGGTCATGTCGTACATCATCTTCGTAAACCCTTCGATCCTGAGCTTCGCCGGCATCCCGAGCCTGGCGCATAAGGGCCTGCCGTTCGCCGCCGTGCTCACCTCGACCTGTCTCGTGGCCGCCGGCATGACGCTCTTCATGGGCCTCTTCACCAACCGCGCCTACGCCCTGGCCCCGGGACTCGGCATCAACGCCGTAGTCGCCTTCAGCCTGGTCGCCGCCGGCGGTCTCACCATGCCGCAGGCCATGGGCATCGTCGTGATGGAAGGTATCGTCATCACCATCCTCGTGCTGACCGGCCTGCGCACGGCCATCTTCAAGGCCATCCCCCTGCAGTTGAAGAAGGCGATCGCCATCGGCATCGGCTTCTTCATCTTGTTCATCGGCCTCGTCGACGGCGGCGTCGTGATCATCGGCACTCCCTCGAGCACGCCGCTCCTGCTCGGCAACCTGATCGGCGTGCCTGTGGCAGTCACGATCTTCGGTCTCGTCGTCACCATCATCATGCTGGCCCGCAAGTGGAAGGCCGCCATCCTCCTGGGCATCCTCTCCTCGACGATCTTCGCGATCATCCTGAACTACGCCTACAACAAGAACCCGTTCGGCACCGAGACCGCCGTCATTCCGCACAAGATCTTCGCCGCCCCCGACTTCAGCATCGTCGGCCACTTCAACTTCGGGGCGTTTTCGAAGCTCGGCATCGCGGCCACGATCCTCTGGGTCTTCAGCCTCATGCTCTCTGACTTCTTCGACACCATGGGCACGCTGATCGGCGTGGGCGGCCAAGCCGGCTACCTCGACAAGAACGGCGACCTGCCCCAGGTCGTGCGGCCCCTGGTCGTCGACTCGATCGCCGCCATCGCCGGCGGCGTCGTATCGTCGTCGTCGGCCACCACCTACATCGAGTCGGGCTCGGGTGTGGGCGTGGGCGGTCGCACCGGCTGGGTCGGGGTGATCGTCGCGCTGCTGTTCGCGGTCGCCATGTTCTTCTCGCCGATCGCCGGCGTGGTGCCGGCCAATGCCACCGCGCCCGCCCTGATCATCGTCGGCTACATGATGATGCGCACCCTCACCGAGGGCGAGGGCATGGCCGAGCACGAAGACACCGGCCACAAGAAGGCCTTCTCGGGGATCGACTTCTCTGACCTGGCCTTCGGCCTGCCGGCGGTGCTGACCATGACCATCATGCCGCTCACCTACAGCATCACGAACGGCATCGGCGCCGGCTTCATCTCGTACGTGATCATCCGCGTCTCCCAGGGCAAGGCCAAGGCCGTGAGCTGGATGATGTACGCCGCCGCGATCGGCTTCCTCATCTACTTCATGTTCCCGCTCATCCGCCAGGTCTTCAACCTGGGCTGACGCCTCGGGCGCCACGCGCACGTCGCGGGGGGCGGGGGCGGCCGACGGCCGCCCCCGCCCCCCGCCTCTTTGTCGAGGCTCTCCCCCGCCACCCGCCGCGCGACCGCCCATACGGCAGCGCCGGGGCCTCCCGGTCGACGTGGTAAGCTCCCCGGACTATGACGGTCGTCTATCTCCTCGCCGCCCTCGCCATCATCCTGCTGTCCGCCGAGCTGTTCACGAACGGCGTCGAGTGGTTCGGGCGGCGGTTCGAGCTTGGCGAAGGCGCGGTGGGCAGCGTGCTCGCCGCCGTGGGCACGGCGCTGCCCGAGACCCTGATCCCGATCATCGCCATCCTCTTCACCCACACGACGGGCTCGCACGACATCGGCATCGGCGCCATCCTGGGCGCGCCGTTCATGCTCTCGAGCCTCACCATGGTGGTCACCGCCGCGGCCATCGTGGTCTTCCATTTTCGCGGGCGCCGCTCGCTCGACTTCTCGGTCAACGAGCCGGTGCTGCGCCGCGACCTTTCGTTCTTCGTGATCGCCTACGGCCTGGCCATGATCGCCGGCGCCATTCCGGTGCACCACTTCAAGTGGATCCTCTCGCCCTGCCTCATGGTCGCCTACGGCATGTATGTGTGGCGCACCGTAGCGGGCGGCGGTCAGTTGGAGGGCGAGACCAAGCCGCTCTATTTCCACCGCCACCCGGTCATGCCGCACCGGCGGCGCATCATCTTGCAGGTCGTGGTGGCGACGCTCGGCATCATCATCGGGGCGCGCTTCTTCGTGGGCCAGGTGCAGCACGTGAGCGCCTCGCTGGGGCTCGACCCGCTGCTCGTCTCGCTCATCCTGAGCCCGCTCGCCACCGAGCTGCCCGAGAAGTTCAACTCGGTGATCTGGGTGCGCCAGGGCAAGGACACGCTGGCGCTGGGCAACATCACGGGCGCGATGGTGTTCCAGAGCACGTTCCCGGTGTCGATCGGGCTGATCTTCACGTCGTGGGAGCTCACGCGCACAGGCCTGATCAGCGGGGTGCTCGCCCTGGTCTCGGGCTCGGTCTTCTACCTGCAGTTACGCATCAGACACAAGCTGACCTGGTTCACCTTGGCCGGCGCGGGCTCGATGTACGCGATCTACCTGGTCTACGTGATCTTCATCGCCAAGGCCTGACGAAGCACCGGCGCGGGGTGACTACTGCGTGACCCAGATGGTGACCGTGCTGCCGGCCGGCGCGGTGCCGCTGCTGGGATCCTGCTTGAAGACGTACCCCGAACCGAGGCTGCTCGGGCCCTTCTTGAGCGCCACCACGAAGCCGTCGCTGGTGAGGATCTGCTCGGCCTGAGTCTGCGGCATGGTGACCACGCTGGGCACCGCTGTGGGCGTGCCACCGGGCGACGGCGAGACGGTGGGCGTAGGCGTGCCCGTGCTGATCAAAAACGAGACGGTGCTGCCCTTGGCGACGCGCACGTTGGCCGACGGGCTCTGGCTGACCACCTGGCCGACCGGCACCGAGCTGCTCGTCGTCTGCCCGATCGTGCCCACCAGCAGACCGTCGTTCACGATCGCGGCGGACGCCTGGTTCTGGTCGAGTCCCGACAGGTCGGGCACGACGATCTGCGGCTGGCCACGGCTCACCCAGTAGGCGATGGTGTCGCCGCGCGTGACCGTGACTCCCGGCTGCGGGCTCTGCCTGTAGACCTCACCCCTGGGCACGGCCGTCGAGCTGCCCGTGTGCTCTTTCCCGACAAGGCCGTACTTGGCCAGGTAGGTCGCCACCGCCGTGGGCGTGAAACGCGTCAGGTCGGTGAGCGTCGTCGAGGCGGGGCCGCGGCTCACCCAGATGTCGACCGTGCCGCCCTTGACGAGCTTGGCGCCGCTCGCGGGCTGCTGGCGCGTGACGAGACCGACGCCGTACTGGTCGGAGTAGTCGTCGTGAGCCGTCACGGCAAAGCCGTCGGTGCGCAGCTGCGCGGTGGCGGCGGCCTGAGCCTGGCCCACGACCGAGGGCACACCGACGGTGGTGCTGCCGAAGAACGAGCGCCACACGAAGGCGCCGGCCACGGCGGCGATCACCAAGAAGACGACCAGCACGATCCAGGGCCACGGCGAGCGCTTGCGGCGGCGGGCGTCGCGCCCGTTGCTGCCGCGGCCGTTTGCGGCGGCGCTGCCCGCCGCCGCGCCCGCGCCGGCCGCCAGGCCGGCGCCCACGGCGGCTTTGGGGAGCACGCGCGTGGTGCCTTCGTTGCCGGCCGCCGGCGACTGTACGACGGTGCGTTCGAACGACGGGTCGTAGGCGGCGGCCAGCAGCGGTCCGCCGCTGCGCGCGGCCACGAGGTCGGCGCTGAACTCGGCCGCCGTGCGGTAGCGCAGGTCGGGGTCTTTGGCGAGCGCCTTGAGCACGATCTGGTTGAGCGAGTACGGCAGCCCGGGCACGAGCTCTACGGGCTCGGGCGGCTGTTCGTTCACGTGTTTCAGGGCCACGGTGACGGCGCTGTCGCCGTGGAAGGGCAGCGAGCCGGTGAGCATCTCGTAGACGACGACGCCCACCGAGTAGAGGTCGGTGCGCTCGTCGACGGGCTCGCCCTTGGCCTGCTCGGGCGCCAGGTACTGGGCGGTGCCCAGGATGGAGCCGGCCTCGGTCATCTGCGAGTCGTCGGCTTTGGCGATGCCGAAGTCGGTGACCTTCACCGCGCCGGCCGTGTCGATCAGGATGTTCTGCGACTTGATGTCGCGGTGCACGATGTGGACGGCGTGGGCCACCTGTACCGCGCCGAGCAGCTCGAGGGCTATGCGCACCGCCTCGCCGGGGCCGTAGCGGCCCTCGCGGCGGATGTGGTCTTTGAGCGTCTCGCCCTCGACGTACTCCATGACGATGTAGTACGTGCCGTCGACCGG
>CAZFJE010000149.1:0-8334 GCA_964519555.1 uncultured Thermoleophilia bacterium | reverse complement strand
TTTGCACGGCGGAGGTCAGCGGTTCGAACCCGCTGCGGTCCACCAGCCGTTTACGCTTGGGTGCAGGTATTTTGTGATTCTTCGAAGCCCTCGCGAACGCCCCGAAAGGCCTCTCTGCAAACCTTCTGCAAACGAACGGAGTGGCAGAAGACGGTAGCCGCTGGCTGCCGGCGGCACTGCGCGGCACTCGGCTGACCATAAGAGCGGAGATCAAACGGCAGTTGGCTTGGACGGTCCTGGTCGTGGGTCGGCTCGTTGGCGTGTGAGCGAGAGTGCCAGGCTGGGAACGACGAAGGACGCGAGGAAGATCGGCAGAATGCTCTTTCCAGTGCATCGGAAGGCGACGATCTCGCCCTCGGCGGCATCGAAGTTCTTGGTTCGGCTCGAGTTTCGGCCATCGCGGATTTGCAGCGTGTGACGTCCCGGTTCGATTGATATCTCGGCTGTTTGGTTCAAGTCGACGGACCCGACGTGCTTGTCGTCGACCTCAATGTCGTACGTGCCACGTCGCACCTCGGCTCCGATTGCTCTATGGGTCATCTTCAGCGTTGCCCCCAATTGTTGACCTCCTCGTGTTCTAAAGGGCGTTGTCTTTGGGTGCTCGAGCATCGAAAGTATCTTCGCTGCTGCGGGGCGTTCGCTCATCCGGTGATCGCTGTTAACTACACAGGAACCCGCGCGCTGGTCCAGTGGCTGTTCACGCGCCGCTTGCTTTCTGGGCGATCCGGGATCGCGGTCTCCACCCGGCCCACGAATCGGTTGGCCACAAGAGCGGAGGCCACACGACGCTCAGCCGGCCTGGCTTTCGGACCACCCGCATCCACCCGCATACCCGCACGATGACGTTTCCGTGCGTTTCGACGGGCTCGGGCGGCCCGAAATAGCCGCCATTATCTCGGAGCGCGACGGAGATGCCAGGGAGGGCCGCGGACGGGCACTCCGGGTGGCGGCCCGCTCGCGGCCGGCGGTGCGAGAGGTACGCGGGGTCTCCGGCGATCGTCGCTACGGCGGGGAACGTAGCGGAGGCATCCCCGGGCCTCGTTCCTCTTCTACCGCCGGGCCGCGATGGCTCTCCCCGGCAGCCTGGGTATCTTCAAAGCGCAGACGAGGCCGGCCCGGTGATGTCCGCCGTGGTCCGCAACGACGTTGGCCATCGGCTCGCTTGGGAAGACGGCCACCCTCGCGGCACGGCGGAAGGAGCGATGACAGATGAGTGACCATCTCCTTGTATCGTCGCTCGTGGTCGCCTCCGCCCAGAGCCTGGTCAGCCAGTGGGGCTACTTCATCGTCTTTGTCATGGTCCTCGCCCAGTGTGCCGGCATACCCCTGCCGGCCGTCGCCGTGCTGCTGGCAGCCGACGCCGCAGCCCGCAAAGGGTCGCTCAGTCTACCTGCGGTGATTGCGGTCGGCAGCGCCGCTGCCATCCTGGGCAGCACCGTAGGCTATGCGGCTGGACGCATTGGCGGGCGGCCACTCATGGTGCGCCTCGCTCGTCCGCTCCACGTCCGCACGAGCAGGATCGACACCTTGGACCGCTTCTTCGCCCGCCACGGCGGCAAGACGATCTTTGTCGGCCGCTGGGTTATCTTCGTGCGCCTCTGGGGGTCGATCACGGCCGGGGTGGCGCGCATGCCCTGGCCGAAGTTCATGCTGTGGAACGTTCTCGGCGGCATCTTGTGGGTCTCGAGTCTGAGCCTGCTCGCCTACACGTTGGGGAGCGTCTTCAAGACCATCGCCGACAGGCTCGATCTCGGCGCCTGGATCTTGCTGCCGGTCATCGTCGCCGGCTTTGCAATCGCCGAGTGGCGGCGGCACAGGCGGGACCGGGGAGCGGCCTCGCCCCCTGGCGCCGCTGCACAAGCCCGACACTAGGGTCTTGCCGCTCCCGGGGGTGGGACCTTCTGTGGATGCGTGCGATCGGCAGGCGCCGCGCCGGCGGGCTCTTTCTGCCTTTCCGTCGCATTCTTGCGCTCGATGGGGCCAGAGATAGCCTCGATAGCCTCACAGCGTCAGGAAGATACCTTCCTCGGCTGCGGACGGGCACTCGTGATGTAGACGACCGTCGGCACGCGCCCGATTGGCACTCGTTGGCTCCAGAGGTGAACCGCTCCGGGTTATCTGGAGACTCGATTGTTTGAGTCGCTCGTCTCTTTCTGCGACGGCGTGAGCACGGCGCGTCTGCTCGAGCTCGGTTTGCGCGTTGATTGCACAACGAGCCGTGGGCAGGCTCGGGAGGCGGACACCGGGACGCTTCGCGAGGCGAAGGTCGCTCTTCGAAGGCCGGTGCCACCGCCCGCATTTGTTTGCCCTGCGTTTGCAAAAGCCGGTCCGAGGAGCTCGTCGAATGCGCGACGTGCGCGCTGTTTGGGCGGGTGCCGACGACAAGTCGACACTACGGCTACCTGAACTCAGCAACCGCGGTTGAGCCAAGATGCAGGCAGCGGGGGCTATTTCTCCGGTCGCTCAGTTCCGGTCCTTAGCAACGAGATGCAGGGGTCGTAAGCGAAGCGCCGCCGCCGGGCTCCGCCGGTGATCTCCTCCAGAAGGCCGAGGTCGCAGAACTTCGACACGAGAGAATTGGCGCCGTTGAAGGTCACGCCGAGGTGCTCGGCAACATGGAATTGGAGTTGCCTGTGCCGTCCGAATCTGCATGACGGAGGCGGGGGGCTTGGCCGGTGGTCGTCTGCCTGCTGGACGTGATCGCTACCCAGGGACGGTGACGCCGCCAGAGGACGAACGCCCGTGGCAAGCGTGAGTTTGAGCACTGCTAGTCGTTCGAGATGTGCGCGAGCTCGCGGCCTGCCTCCCGGGCGCCGGCCTCCTGGAGGCTTTCTTCACACTCGCGGCCTTGGCGCTGCCACAAACCCACGCTCCGCGGAGCCGCTGTCTTGGTAAGCTGCAAGGACCAGCTCCCTATGTCGTTTCTGGCAAACACCGAGTAGTAGTAGACGATGCCTTCGCAGTAGCGGTAGGCGATGTCGGTGCTGGCGTCGTCGGCCAGCCTGGCCTGGCGCTCGGTGCCCCGGTAGACGAGCCGCTGGCGGTCGTTGGCGGTGGGATCCACTCCGTCAGGGACGAAACCCTGAGTCGACTGCAAGATAAGGACCTCACGGGCTTGCCCGTCGCGCATCTCCCAGGAGAGGCCGGCCGAGCGATCGCCCTGTCGGATCTGGAACTGCACAATGTACTCGCCTTCGTTGCCGCCGTGCTGACAAATCTGTGCCATGTGTGCTCCTCGTGCGCCCTCTGCAAGAGCTTCCGCGTCCACCTGCCGCGCCATCGCAACGGGCGACAGCAGTTCGTCAGTCCTTGTCGCGTTCGCCGAGCAGCTCAATATCGACGCCTTCGTCCGGCGAGACGACCAGACGACGCGCCGGGACGTCCTCCTGGGGCTCGGTCACAAGGACGACGCGAAACGAGTCGACGTGGACGACGCGCGCAACGGTGTCATCGACGCGGACTCGGCTGCCCGTCAGTTCCTGCCAGGTCATGGCGTCACCTCGATCGTCAGGGCTTGTCTGTCCACCAACAGCGGCACTCCTGACTCGATGAATGGGAAATTCAGGAAGATACGCCGGCCGTCGGTGTCGAGCACGTCGACGTGCCGATCGTCGCACGCCCCTCCCGACTTCTCGTGAAAGTGGCGGGGGTAGAGGCGGCGGCAGCGATCGAGCGAGACCTCGCAGACGATGAATTTGTCGATCCCTTTGCTGTGCATAGCCTGAGTGAATCCCGCCTCGGCCAACGATTCGCAGGTGGTCGACACCAGCAGAGGACCCGAGCCGGTCACCAGCATGGCTGTCTTCATTTTCTTCTCGCTCCCTTTGACGAACATGGGCAGCGCAGTATGCGTGCCTGACGCTGTCTTTTGCTTTCAGAAGCAGAGTGCACGCTTAAGGAGTAAGGGACAGTGAAGAACGCCGGCCTCGGCCTAAAGAGTGCGTGACGACATATGGCTGCCAGTGGGACAAGATCTTTGCTCTTGGTCGCGCCTTTCGTGACGGCTACGAGCCGTCATCGCAGTGCCCGCGAGGCTTAGACCAGGGTGACGCAGTCATGGTCCTGGAGTTGGATCTGAGGCCGCCTAAACAGCCGCTTCCTAGCGCGCCTCGCTGAGCATCGGGCCCGGAGCGCCGCGATGGCTCCACGACGGTTGTCCAAGCGGGCTCCCCGCGTTAGCCGGACTCTGGCGGCGACAAGGGTCCAATCGTTGGGTGTTTCCAACAGTCGGGCCAGTTCCTCGCGCCGCGGCTTGAGGTCTTCGGATTCCTCGGTATCTTCGAGTGTGAAAGCCGGTCGAAACGGCGAACTGGCACGCCGGGTTTGACGGAGGCTCTGTTTCTTGGAGGACCCCCTCAATAAGGCCGAACTGTGATCTTGCCTACTGCTTAAGTCGACATCAGCCTACGCCTTCGTGAGTAAGGACGGGAGCCACCGACATGGGCCCCGCGTCTTGCAACCCTCCTGCAACCGCACGCAGCGACAGACCCTGGCTCTCGGCGGCGCTCGGCGGCATTCGCACCCATTTCTCCACGCGTGAGACGGCACTCCGTGGCACTCAGCGCCACTCCCTGACACCTACACCAATGCCCTCTCACGGCGGTAACACCGGTTCGAATCCGGTATGCGCTACCACTCTCTTCAGCCGTAGATGCAGGGGTTTTGTCTATTCTTGACCCGCCGCGAAACGCCCCCGAAAGCCCGCTTGCAACCCGTTTGCAACCGAACGGAGCGGCTAGAGATGGTGCATGGCGGTGCTCGATGGCACCTGATGACACTGCCCCGACTATCGACCAACCGGGAGACGAGGTCCGAACGAAGGTCCTATTTGGTCCAGGTCGCGCCGCCGTCCGTGGTGCGCAGGATGATGCTCCCGATGAACTGTGCCGACATTGGGTCGTCGCCCTTGGTACGCCGGCCCGCAACCAAGCCGTGCGTCGCGTCGGCGAAGGCGACTGCTGTGAGGTCCAGCTTCGTTCGTGAGAGCTGTCGCTGCCAGGTGGCGCCGCCGTCGCTCGTGGTCAGGATGAGGCCGTCGCTACCGACGAGCCAGCCGTGCGAGGCATCGGCGAAGGCCATAGAGTACCAATACCCCGCTCGCGTGGCGTACCGCACCTTCCAGGTCGTGCCACCGTCGTTGGTGGCAAGGACGACGTTGCGCTGGTTCTTGTCGTCGTAGCCCATAGCCCACGCGTCGTTGGCGTTGGCACAGACGACAGTCGTGAGGTCGTAGCGCGCAGCCGAGGGCTCCTGCTTCCAGGTGCGGCCGCCGTCGGTCGTGCCCAGGATGCCGCCCGAGCCCACCACCCAGCCGTGACTGGCATCGGCGAAGGTCACCGAGACGAGACTCCCTTTCACGGTCCCTCGCCGCCAGGTCGCGCCGCCGTCTGTGGTGGCCAGGATAAGGCCGCGCCTGGCACCGACTCCGGCCCCATCACCCACTGCCCAGGCGTGCGTTGCGCCTGCACAGGCGATGTCGGAAAGCTCATCGGCAGTCCCTGACGTGCCAGTGTCCTGCTTCTCCCAGGCAGCGCCGCCGTCGGTGGTGGCGAGCACGGTGTTGTAGTCGGGCCTGTTCGGTATCGCCGAACCCAACATCCAGCCGCAGCGGTCGTTGGCGAAGGTGACGGAATAGGGGGTCCAGGTGCGCGCCGACTCTTGCTGCTTCCAGAGGGTTCCGCCGTCCGTCGTGGCGAGGATGGCGCCCCCCGTCATGCCCAGGCCGTCGCGACTCCAGACGGTGCCAGCCAGCCAAGCGTGGCTTGTGTCCGGAAAGGCGATGCCTTTGAAGGGCACGATCTCGACGTGTCTGCTGAAATAGGGCGAGGCGGCGCTGCCACCGCAGGCGCACAGGGTGGCGGCCACCGCGCACAACGCCACAACCGGACCGAGCCCCTTGCCCCAGCGCATCCCGCACCTCCGAGTTCGCCTGGGGCATCCTATCAACGTCGGGTGGCACGCCGGGTTAACTGGAGACTCGTTTGTTTGAATCGCTCGTCCCCTTTTGAGGGGACGTGGGCACGGCGCGTCTCCTCGAGCTAGGTTTGCCTAGTCCGACCAGCGCTATTGGCATCGACCCGGGACTGACGCCGCGAACTGCGCTTAACAGGTATCAGGTCCGAGAATCTGCTCGACGAGGTCGCCGATTTGGCGACGTACCTGCAGGTCGGTCCAGCCTTCTGCAGAGACCATATGCTCGATCAGGTCGATGCGCGCAAGGGAGAGCAACGCGTGGGCAGTCCAGCTCGCGCTCTCGGCGCCCATGCTGTCGACCAGCAACTCGCAGAACAGGGCATGGGCAGCCCTGTAGTTCGGCGTGTCGAAGAAGGAGCTGCGGGAAGGGCGCCGCTCGATCTGCTCGAGGGCGAGCGTGATCTGCCGGTTCTCCAGCTTGGCCTTGATGATGGCGTCGTGGACGGCAACAATGCGCTCGCGCGCTGGCGTGGCCGGACCGAGCGGCGGTGGGCCTGTGGCGATGGCCTCGGTCAGCGCGGCCATCCGGGTCTCGAAGAGCGCGCGCAGCAGCCCGGCCCTATCTCCGAAACGACGGAACACTGTGCCCTTGCCGACGCCAGCTGCGGCCGCGATATCATCCATCGTGACTGCCAGGGGATCGGAGGTCGTCGCGAACAGAATGCCGGCGGCATCGAAGATCGTCCGCCGGTTGCGTGCCGCGTCAGCTCGTTCCTTGATGGTCATCTTCGTTCCTCGCGTCTCGTGGGTCCGGCAACGCTGGAGCTCGCCTTTAGTCCCTAGTCGAATGGCACGCGAGGACGCACGCTGCGCTGCGTCACATGCGAAACTCGGCGGCCGCAAACTCGCGGAACGAACGAGGCGCTGTGCCGGTCACACGCTCGACGGTATCCGTGGTGCGGTCCTCGATCCCAGATGCGATCGCGGTGTCCATGGCGGCCAGGAACTGGGCGGCGGCTGAGGGCAGGCCGGTGGCTTCGTAGATGGAGCACAGCTCCTCGGCGTCTACGTGCACATGCGTGATCGTGCGCCCGCTGGCCTCGCTCAGGATCACGGCGACTTCGTCGTAACTCAGCGCCGCAGGCCCGGTGAGGATCAGGTCGGCGTTTGGCGCGCTAGGGGAGAGTAGGGCTTCGGCGCCGACGCGGGCGATGTCACCGGCATCGACAAAGCCGACGCGTCCACCGTCGGTCGCCGTGCGGATGACGGAGTCGGCGCGGATGCTCTGGGCGTGAGGGTGGTTGCCGGTGACGTTCTGCATGAACCAGCTGGGGCGCAGGACCGCCCATTCTTCGAACATCTCGGCGATGGCTTCGTGCACGACCCCCGGGCCTGGGCCGCCGGCGGGCACGACGGAGTTGCTGAGCAGTACCACCCGCCGAACGCCTGCGTCGCGCGCGCGTTCCAAAAAGGGCAGCATGACCGCCTGCGGGTCAGCATGGCGACTGGGCGGGACGAGATACATGCACTCGACGCCGGCGAGCGCGCTGGTGTGGGTAGCGGTGTCATACCAGTCAAAGCAGGTCGCGAGCGCTCCGCGCAGCCCATTCCCGGAGCGGTTAGCCGCGGTCACGGCGACCCCTCGCGCCAGCAGGAGGCCGGCCAGTCGGCTGCCGGTGGTTCCACTCGCGCCGGTGACGAGAATGCGTCCTGACGACATCGTCAGCCTGCCTCGACGCTGAGGGCCTTGAGCGGGTTCCAGTAGTCGCGATAGTGCGCAATCTGGCCGTCGCGCACGGTCAGCACGACGACGTAGGACATCTCGTAGGGCCCACCCGTGTCCTTGATCCTGCCGGTCGCGGTCATCTCGAAGATGGCAACGTCGGGGTCCACAGTCTGGTGCGTCTCGAGATTGCTCAGCTGATCGAACTCGACGCGTGACGGTACGGCCGCGAGGTACTCGCCCAGTGCCTGCTTACCCTCGACCCTGCCGGGCCGCCCCGGAGGGGCGAAGGGAAACTCGAAGACGACGTCGTCGGTGCATAGATCAAGCCAGGCCTGCACGTCGCCGGACTGCATGGCGTGCAAGGCCTCCTGAAAGACCTCAGAAGGGGCAGGTGCGTTCATCGATTCTTCTCCTTGACACGAGATGGACTGCCAGTCCGATTGCAATATACGGACCGCAAGTCCGTTTGGCAAGTGCAAGCGGAGCCGCGGGTGTGACCGGCTTCGTTCGCTGGCAAACCCTGTTGTTTGCGGGGTGTTTGCACGGGCGATTCGCGACGTTGTGCTGATTACGCCGGGACCGGGTTGCCACGCTCGGCGCGAGCCGCGGAGATCGCTTCACACGGCCGGCGACTTACGCCGGTCTAGCAGATGGGATGAGAAGGCCAGCCTCCCACGGGGTACCGTGAGGTCCCC
>CAZFJE010000148.1:0-8484 GCA_964519555.1 uncultured Thermoleophilia bacterium | reverse complement strand
CCGTGAGCGCTATCGAGCTCACCGTCGCCCAGGACGTAGCCGCTTCTGGTGTTGTGTTGGTGACTGGATGCCATGGTCGGTCCTTTCTGGAATGCCTCTGACGGGTCGCGCAGTGCGCAGCGGTGAACCTTGGCGCAGTGGGCAAGAGCCGAGCAGGAACGCAGGAAGCACAATCGGCGCGCGTGCAAGGCTCACCTGTGAACCTTGTTTTGAGCCTGCGTGAACCTTGGAAGGCCAAATCCGTAAACTTCTCCATGCACACCCCTCGCATGGAGACTTTCCGAAGTTCGGTTCATTAAGGTTCACAAGGCTCACGCTCTTCACGATTCGGGCTCCGAAGCGAAGCTCTGTTCGATGGACTCATCGCGCAGCCGCACGCCAGGCCAGCCGTCGCCGCCGCGGTGATGTTGTGGCCGACAGTGGAGCCGCTCACCGACGCGTAGACCGAACTCGCGGCGGCTGAGCAAGTTGCGTTCGTTGTTGGCGGCACCCCAGTTCTTATAGGCGGCGAACAACGTCTTGCTGGGCGTGAACGCCTCGGGCTCAAAGACACAACGCTCGGCGAAGAAGTCTCGCAGAGGATTCATCTCTTCGCGCAGCGTGGCAGTGGCCTGCTCGACCAGAGGCGGCACACCGAGGCCGTCGCGCTGCCAGGCAAGGCAGCCGCGCACGGCCCACGCGAGGATCGCGGGTCCGGCAGCGGCGGGGTCGGTCAGGGTCGCCTTCACCTTGGGGTCGCGCTCGCGCTCCGGGATCTGATGCGTGAAGGGGATCTCCAGGATGCGCCGCCACAATGCGCCGTCGCGGTCGCTCATCTTGGGAGCGTCGTTGGCCGCCCACCACATGGTGAACTGTGGCTTGAACTCGAACTCGTCGTGATAAAGCCTGCGCGCCACCAGGCGATCGCCGCCCGTGATCATCTTGACGAAGCCGTCGGCGAGGCGCGTGCCGGCCTCGCTTTCGATCGAGATCACAAGGCGAGCACCGGCGAGGCGGGCCAGATCGGTCCGCGGGCTGCCCGTGCTGTTGCGCTTGAGGAACGTCTCGAAGTCGGCGGTCTGAGCGTAGTCGCCCCACGTGCTCTTCAGCGCTTCCAGGAAGGTCGACTTGCTGGTCGCCCCGGGGCCGTAGACGAAAGGCAGCTTCTCCTCGGTTGTGACCCCCGTCAGCGAGTACCCGGCCAGACGGGCGAGGAAGGCCTTCATCTCTTCGTTGCCGTCGGTCGCCTCGTCAAGCACGCGCTCCCACAACGGGAGCTCGGCAGCGGGGTCAAACTCCACGGGGGCGAGCTTGGTGATGAGGTCCTCGCGACGGTGTGGGTGAAGTTCGCCGGACCTCAGGTCGATCGTGCCGTTCGCGCAGTTCAGCTGCCACACGTCGGCATCGAGCTGGTCGGGGCGGATGACGATGCGTGGGTCGCTGCGTGCACACTCGATGGTTGTGCGGCGCCGCAATGCTGATTCGCACTTGCGCGCCCATTCGCCGAGCGCCTCCCTCTGCTCCTTGTCGGGTGCGTCCGCTGCTTCGGCGTAGATGGAAAGCAGCGTCAGGCCGGCGAGGTGCTCGATACCTAGCACGTCATCTTTGACCCAGCGCCTGTCGTCCCATACGAGCCACTGACCCCAGGCGGGGCAGTAGCGAATCCTGTCGCCGAAGAGGTCGATGAGGCGCTCGGCGTTGCCCGAGTCTGTGCAGTGGTGGTGGACCGGGGACAGCGCTCCGGACGTTGCTCGGGCGCCGCCGGCAAGCGGCTCGGTCGCGTCGAGACCGAGCGCCGTCTTCCACTCTCGCCAGCCCTTGCCGACACCCTCCGGGTGGAAGCACTTGCCCAGATACCGGCCATCGGGCGCCTGGCCCACGCCACACTCGTATGGGTGGTCAGGACCATGGAACGGACATGCGCGCACGTGATACCAGACGCTGCCGTTTACGTCAGCCTGATGTTGGCAGTAGTCGACGCCAGCCGCGTCCAGAAGCTCGGCGAGCGGTCGGGCTATCTCTGAGGCTGTCACCATGGTCCTCCGCGAGTCGGCACGATCGCCGGCGAGACTCTCGAGGAGCCCGAGCGGCACCGGCACGAGCTCGGCCGGCACGTTGAGCAACCGCGAGCGACGATGAGGCCGCTCCGCCGTCGGATCGCCCTTTCTCTTGGTGGTCCCGATAAGGCAGGCGATGCGTGATGCGTTGGCGACCGTGGTGTCGATCGTCGCCGCGGCCGTGTTGAACCTCGTCGCGAGCGTCTCGAGCACCTTCTGAACGGTCGTGCGCGTCTCGGCGGTGTTGGGCAACTCGATGGGGAAGAGGGCGTAGTAACCGTTGCCCGACAGGCAGCTCACAGGTGACGGCCAGCCGAGATCAGCAAGGTAACCGGTGACTGCGTTCAACACCTTCTCGGCCTCGGCAAGTTCCGCCTCGGTGGCTGAGATGCCTGACGGCCGGACCGAGTCGATGTCGAGGAACAGCCAGGTGCGTCGTGCGATTTCGGCGTCTGCGGTCGTGGACTGCGCCGGGGCGACGATGCGGTTGTCGGCTCGCGCCAAGAGAGCGGGATCCGTGGCGTTGATAGTTATATAGACGTTGGCCTTGCCCTCCCACGCGGCGGCAGCTTCGACGAGTTTCTCGGGTGCCTCGAAGTAGCCGGAGGCGGTGCGACCAAAGCGGCCGCACTTCAGCACGCGGACCTCGCGTACTTCGTTGACGCGCCATAGGGCCCGAACAAAACGGAGGGCGTCATCGGGGAGTGGGGAGTAGTTGCGGCTCACTTGCCGATTCGCCCCCAACGCCCACTTGGCAGTTCAAGCGTGCGACAGGCGGTGTAGTTCCGACTCGCACGGATGTCCCTGCGGCTACCGGGGCGACTCCGGCCACGCCTGTCGCTGCCCCGAGCATCGCCTCGCGCAGTACCGCCAGCGTCTCAGCGGGCCGCTGCTCGACCGCATCGACCTGCACGTCGACGTGCCCCGCCTCCTGCCGCGCGACCGCCGCGGCTGTGTGGCCGGCGAGACCTCGCAGGTGGTGCGCGCGCGGGTGACCCGGGCCCGCGAGCGACAGCGCCGCCGCCTGGCCGTGGCCGGCGTCTCCGCCAACGCCCATCTCACCGCGCGCGGGCTGCGCGAGCTCTGCACGCTCGAGCCCGGAGCCATCCAGGCCTTAGACGATGCCTACGACCGGCTGCATCTGAGCGCACGCGCCTGCGACCGCGTGACCAAGGTCGCTCAGACCATCGCCGACCTCGAGGGCGCCGACTCCATCCACGAACGCCACATCGCCGAGAGCCTGTCCTACCGCGAGCACGCCTGGAGACCGTCGTGAGCGAGCCTCCGGGAGCTCCGCCCGGGGCGCCGCCGCCCAACTCGCGCGATGGGGAAGAGGCCGACGGCGCCGCCCGCGAGCTCTGCCTATGGCTGGCCGCCCAGGCGGCCGTCGATCGCGGTCTTATCGGGCGCCTCGTCAGAACGCACGGCAGTTTCGCTCAGGTCATGACTCTGCCGCGCTGGTCGCTGGCCCTCGCGGTGCGCAAACCGGCAGGCACCGACGACTCGTCGTCGTCCGACGAGCGCGAGTCGCCGGGCGACTCGCACGAGCGGGCGCCCGGCGACGAAGCCGTGGTGACCTGGGCCGACGCCGACTATCCGCCCGGCCTGCGCGAGCTCTTCGACCCGCCGCCCGCCCTGTTCGTGCGCGGCCGTCATTGGCAGGCCATGCTGCGCGCCCTGCGCGAGCGCCCTACCGTCGCCATCGTAGGCGCTCGCCATCCCTCTCCCTACGGTCTTGAGATGGCCTGGCTGCTGGGCTCGGGCCTGGCCCGAGCCGGGGTGAACGTCGTGAGTGGCATGGCGCTGGGCATCGACGCCCAGGCCCACGTGGGCGCGCTCGACGGGCTCGGTCGCAGCCGCACCGACGTCGCGCCGGCCGGTCTGCCGGTGGCGCTCGCCGGCGTGCTGGGCTCAGGCGCGCGGCTGCGCGTGCCCCGCACGAACGACCGCCTGTTCGCCGATGTCGCACGCTGCGGCGTGCTGCTGTCCGAGTACGGCTGGCTGCTGCCGCCGGTGCCCTGGCGGTTTCCGGCGCGCAACCGCCTGATCGCGGCCCTGGCCGACGCAGTGGTCATCGTCGAAGGTCGGGCCACGAGCGGCGCCCTGCACACGGCGGGCTTCGCCCTCGACCTGGGGCGCAACGTCCTGGCCGTGCCCGGCGAAGCCGGGCGGCCGCTGTCGGCCGGGCCGCATCGCCTGTTGCGCGACGGCGCCCATCTCTGCGAATCGTCCGACGACGTGATCGCTCTCCTGCCGGCCTCAGCCCCAGCGGCGGCGCCTCGGGCGTCGAGCGCCGCCGCCGCGTCTGCGGGGGTCGGCGGCGACGCGACGGCCGGATCCGGCTGCGCCCCAGGCGCCGACCACCCCGGCGACTCCGAGCCGGGCCCTGGCGGCGCCTCGCTCACCGGTCCCGAGGGCCGTGTGCTGGCCGCGCTGCGGCGCGGCCAGCACACGGCCGACCAGCTCGAGCGCAGCTTGGGGCTGGCTCCTCAGCACGTAGCCGCTGCGCTGGCCATGATCGAGATCGACGGTCTGCTCGACGTGCTACCTGGCGGACGCTATCGGCTGCGCCGCAGGCCACGCCCGGCGGCCGGCTCATGACATGCGGCGCAGGAGGCGCGCACCGCGGCGGCGAACTTGCCAACCAGATGGAACGACGACGTCGCGAGCGCGCGGCAGCGTCGCAGCGCCCTCCGAAAGAAGGACTGACGACACTCGCGATGGCCACGCACCGACAGCCCACAGCAGACCCCGCCGACCTGGTCGCACAGTTCCTGCGCAGCCTCGAGGTGCGCGGTGCCTCGCCGGCGACCCGCCGCTCCTACGGCTCCGACCTCGCACAGCTCGGCGCATGGCTGGACGCAAACGGGGTATCGCTCGACGCGCTCGACCGCGGCGCGGTACGAGCCTACGCCGCCGACCTCGGCCGCCGCGGCTACGCCCCCGCGACCCTGGCCCGCAAGCTGTCGACCATTCGTTCGTTCTGCCGCTTTCTCACCGCGCGCGCCGTGCTGGCCGTCGACCCCGCGCAGTACCTTCCCGGCCCGCGCCGGCGGCGGCGGTTGCCGCACGCCCTGCGGCCCGCCGAAGTCGACGCGATCTGCGACGCGGTCGCTGGCGCCGACGCCTTCGCCTTGCGCGACCGGCTCATGTTCGAACTGCTGTACGGCTGCGGGCTGCGCAGCCAGGAGTTGGTCGACTTGGCCTGCGCCGACATCCACCCGCGCTACGGCGAACTGCTGGTGCGCGGCAAGGGCGGCAAGATGCGCATGGTGCCGCTGGGCGACGAAGCCGCAGCGGCCCTCGAACGCTACCTCACGGCCGGACGCGGCGTGCTCGCGCGGCGCGGCGGCGGCGCCGCCGCGCCGCGCGACGCCCTCTTGCTCACCCGCGGCGGGCGCGCCCTGCAGACCTCCGACGTGCGGCGCGTCGTCGCCAAATACGCCGCCGCCGCCGGGGTCAGCGCTTCGCCGCACATGTTCCGTCACGCCTATGCCACACACATGCTCGAGCACGGCGCCGACCTGCGCGCCATCCAGGAACTCCTCGGACACAGCTCCGTCTCCACCACACAGATCTACACGCATGTGAGCGGCGCCCACCTGAAGGCCGTCCACCTCCGACATCACCCCCGCGCGTGAGCGGCGCGGGCGGCAACGGTGGGCACGACACGACCGCGCCCGCGACTCAGGCATATGGCCGGAAGCGTAGTGGTGGTAGCATGGTCATGGCGCCGCCGCCGGCGGCGCGGGCACTTGTGACGTGGTGGCGTCGGTGAGTAAGGTCGCGTCAATGGGTCGTCTCGACGAGAGCAGGATCAACGATCTCTGGCGCCGGTTCAAGAATGACGGCGACCAGCAAGCACGCGACCGCCTGATCCTGGCCTACGCGCCGCTCGTCAAGTATGTCGCCGGTCGCATGGGCAGCGGGCTGCCCGCCCACATCGAAGAGTCCGACCTCATCAGCTACGGCCTGCTCGGCCTGATCGGCGCGCTCGAGCGCTTCGACCTGGGCCGCGAGATCAAGTTCGAGACCTACGCCATCTCGCGCATCAAGGGGTCGATCATCGACGAGCTGCGCTCCCTCGACTGGGTGCCGCGCTCGGTGCGCAGCAAGGCGCGCGAGATCGAGCGCGTCTGCGCCCGTCTCGAGAACCGCCTGCAGCGCGCGCCCTCCGACGACGAGATCGCCGGCGAGCTCGGCGTCACGCTGCCCGAGTTCCACCACTCACTCTCACAGATCGCCAACACGTCGCTCGTCGCCTTAGACGAGCTCTGGGCGATCTCGGGCTCCGACGGCGACACCGCCTCGCTGATCGACACGATCGAAGACCCCAAGAGCCACGATCCCTCGCGCATGCTCGACCTCTCCGAGATGAAGAGTCGCCTCGCGGCGGCGATCGACGCCCTGCCGCCGCGCGAGAAGATCGTGATCGCGCTCTACTACTACGAGAACCTCACCCTGCGCGAGATCGGCGAGGTGCTGGGCGTCACCGAATCGCGCGTCTCGCAGCTCCACACCAAGGCGATCCTGCGCCTCAAGGGCAGGTTGCGCGACGAGATCGAGCCCGCCGCCGTAGGGTAGCGGCGGCGCCGGGGCCGCACGGCCCGCGCCTCACGTCGACGCCACGCATGCCATAGGCTCCTTTGTGGTACCATGGGCCGCTAGTTTGTATCCTGCCAACCCCGACCCGACGGGTCCCGGGCGAGTGGCGGTGCCTCAGCTCACGCGAGGTTCCACTCGCTCTTTCCGTCGGCAGACAGCTTTACAGAAAACCGACCCCTCCAAGGAGGCACCCGTGCCTACGGTCAGCATGAAGGACCTGCTGCAAAGCGGCGTCCACTTCGGCCATCAGACCCGCCGCTGGAACCCGAAGATGCGCAGCTACATCTTCAGCGAGCGTGGCGGCATCTACATCATCGACCTCCAGAAGACCACGGTCCTGATCGACGAGGCCTACAACTTCTTGCGCAACGTCGCCGCCCGCGGCGGCAGCGTGCTCTTCGTGGGCACCAAGAAGCAGTGCCAGGACTCCATCAAAGAAGAGGCCGAAGCGGCCGGGCAGCCCTACGTCGCCAGTCGCTGGCTCGGTGGTCTGCTGACCAACTACGTGACTCTGTCCAAGCGCATCAAGCGCCTGCACGAGCTCCGTCAGCTCGTCGCCGAGGGCTCTATCGACGTGCTGCCCACGCGCGACCAGATGAAGCTGCGCGGCGAGCTCGCCAAGCTCGAGACCAACCTCGGCGGCGTCGCCGGCATGGAGACCCTGCCGAGCGCCGTCTTCGTCGTCGACCCCCGCAAAGAAGCCATCGTCGTCAAAGAAGCGCGCAAGCTGGGCATCCCGCTGGTCGCGCTCGTCGACACCAACTGCGACCCCGACGAGGTCGACTACGTCATCCCGGGCAACGACGACGCCATCCGCTCCTGCTCCGTGATCATCAAGGCCATGGCCCGCGCCGTCGCCGACGGCCGCGCGCAGGTCACCGCCGCCGAGTTCAAGGCCGCCGAAGAGCGCGCTGCCGCCGCCAAGGTGACCGCACAAGCCGAAGCTGCCCTGGCAAAGGCCGCCGCCGCCGTGGCCGCAGAGACCGGCACCGAAGCCGCCGTGGCCGACGCCGACGCCGCCAAGGCAAAGGCCGACGCTGCCGCCAGCAGGGCCGCGAGCGACGCGGCCGCGCTCGAGCGGGCAGCCGCCAAGCTCAACCCGGTGAAGCCTGAGCCGGCCCCGGTCAAGGCCGCTCCGGTCAAGACCGAAGCCGAGCCCGTCAAGCCGGCAGCCGCTCCGGTCAAGGCCGAAGCAGCGCCGTCCAAGGAAGAAGCCGCTCCGGCCAAGGCAGCCGCAGCTCCGGCCAAGCCGGCGCCCTCCAAGGCCGAGACCGACGTGGCGGCCGAAGCCGCCAGGTCCAAGGCTGCCGCCAAGGCGGCCGTGGCCGAGGCCCTCGCCGCCCAGAAGCGGGCCGCCGAAGCCGTCGAGAACGCCATCGCCGCCGAAGCTGCCGCCGACAAGGCCGTCGTCGCCGCCGCCGACAAGGCCGCCGACATCGAGGCGCCCGCCGAAGCCGCGGCCGTCGATGCCATCGCCGCCGCCGTGACTGCCGACGACGAGGTCAAAAAGACACGCAAGCCCGCCGCCCGCAAGCCGAGGAAGGCCGACGGCGACGCGCCGGACGCGCCCGCGCACGACGCCGGCGCGAGCGACAAGAAAGACGAGAGTGAGGCGTAGTGGCTGAAATCACCGCGACCATGGTCAAAGCGCTCCGCGACAAGAGTGGCGCGGGCATGATGGACTGCAAGAAGGCCCTCGCGGCCACCGGCGGCGACATCGAGAAGGCCGTCGACGAGCTGCGCAAGAAGGGCCTCGCCGCTGCCCAGAAGAAGTCCGGACGCGCGGCCCGCGAGGGCTCGATCGACTCCTACGTGCACGCCGGCGGCAAGATCGGCGTGCTGG
>CAZFJE010000147.1:0-8501 GCA_964519555.1 uncultured Thermoleophilia bacterium | reverse complement strand
AGCGAGTCGGCGATCGGCATCACGAGCAGGTTGCCGAAGATCACGTGCGAGCCCTGCTGGTTCCACAGAGTGAGCTGCTGCGAGACGGTCGGGTCCTGGTTCATGGCGGCCTCGACCTGCGTAGGTCCGTAGACCGTGGCGTTGCTGGGGAAGGCAAAGCTCACCGCCCGGCCGTAATTGGGCGCATCGGACTGCGCCGCGAGCCAGCCGATCATGTTCGGTCGCCCATTGGGCACGAACGGCAGGATCTGCACGAACTCGTCGCGGACCTGCCCGGGCAGACGCATGATCACGTAGTAGGGCTGCATCTCCCCGCTGGCGGCGCTCAGCGAGGTGCCGGTCGGAATGGCCCACTGGTTGTTCTTGCTATACAGCACGTCGGGCTGCGTCACGTGGTAGGTCGTGAACATCTGGGACTGCACGCTGAAGAGATCCTGAGGGTAGCGGATATGCGCGAGCAGCACCTGAGGCATGCTGGCGAGAGGCCTGAACATGCCGGGGAAGATCTTCTCGTAGGTGCGGATGATGGGATCGGTCGGGTCGGATACGTAGAACTTCATCGAGCCGTTGTACGCGTCGACCACGACCTTCACGGAGTTGCGGATGTAGTTGATCGAGCCGTTAGGCTGCGAGTAGGGGTAGCGGTCGGTCGTGGTGTAGGCGTCGGCGATCCAGTAGAGCTTGCCGTTCGCAACGACCATGTAGGGGTCGCTGTCGAGCGTCAGGAACGGCGCCGCGGCGTGCAGGCGCGTCACGATGTTGTTGCGGATGATGATGCGGCTCTGGCTCTCGATGGCCGTGTTCGTGAAGAACCGGATCGAGCCGAAGCGCACCGAGAAGGCGAGCTTGTTGAGGAACGAGCTGATGGGAATGCCGCCGCTGCCCGAGTAGTGGTAGTCGGCAGGGACGCCCGGATAGTCGAACTCGGGGGTCTTGGTGTCGACCAAGGTGTAGCTCGTGCCCAGAAGACCGTAGTAGATGCGCGGCTGGGTGATGGCAAGGTCGGGGGCGGACGAGACCGGCGGCAGGTTCTGTACGAGGAAGTCGGGCGAACCGTCCGAGGCGACCTGGTTGACTGCCGAGACCACCGCCCCGAAGCCGTGCGTGTAGATCACGTGCTGGTTCACCCAGCTCTGCGAGGGTAGGCCGGCGATGTTCAGCTCGCGCGGCGCCAGCATGGTCTCGCGATAGACGCCGTTGACGTCGTAGCGGTCGATGCTCACCGTGGTGAACTGGTAGTAAGGACGCAGCTGCTGCAGCTGGGCGTAGCTTGTGAGCAGGGTGTTCTGGTCCCATAGCCGGATGTTGCCGACGGTACCGGGATCGGCGGCGAGTTTGGCGGTGCTCAGGTCGCCGGTCAGCGGATACATGGTCTGGGTGATCTTGTCGAGGTTGTAGGCGGCGCGCGTCGCCGCGATGTTACGGGCGATGTAGGGGCCTTCTTTGGCCTGCTGGTTGGGGCTCACGATGAGCGACTGCATGACGGCTGGGAAGATGACCCTAATGACGATCGCTGCGACTACCCAGCCGCCGATGCCATACAACGGCCAGCGCCAGCGCCGCCGCCAGAAGCCGTTGGCGATGAGCAGCGCGCCCAGCAGCAGACCGAAGATCAGCATGAACCGCATGCCGGGCAGGTTGGCGTGGATGTCGGTGTAGCCGGCCCCGGCCACTACACCGTCGCTGGCAAACAGCAGGTCCCAGGCCTTGAAGAGGTAGCCCACCCCGGCCAGCGCGAAGATGATGCCGAGCAAAACGGAAAGGTGAGCGACGGACTGGCGACGTGGCCTGACCACGAAGCCGATCGCGGGCTGACCCGCGGGGCGCGCGAAGGGGCCGCCGGGACCGAAAGGCCCGCCGGGTCCAAAGGGACCGCGTGGCGCAGCTGCGGGCTGCTCGGTGGTTTGGGCCGGGCGCTGCTGGGGCTGGATGAGCCCGCCCATGGCGCCGTGGATGATGATCGACACGATCAGGCTTGCGATGAGCGCACCCATGATCAGGCCGTAGACGGCCTGCCAGGCCGGCAGCGTGAAGACGTAGAAGCCGATGTCGTGGTGGAAGATCGGATCGCTGGTGCCGAAGCGCACGCCGTTCAGGGCACTCTGGAACAGCAGCCAGTTGCCGGACATGCCTACGCCGACAACGACAGCGATCAGCGCCGAGACGATGAGGCCCCCGCGGCGCAGGGCTTGGACCGCGTGCTCGTTGACGTACTCGACGACGTCTATGCCCTCGAAGGCGCGATGACGGGGCGACAGGCGCCGCGCAATCTCGACGTTGGCGAAGAAGATGGCAAAAAAGACGATGCCGGCCGCTACCCCGACGATCAGGCGCGACCAGATCTGACGCCAGTAGACGACGCGCAGGCCCACCTCGCCGAACCACAGCCAGTTGGTGTAGGCCTCGAGGTAGACGACAAACAGCACCACCGCGAGCACGAGGGCGGCCACGATGATGACGCCAAGGAGCCGACCACGGCTTCCCGATAGCGGCGAGCGCGGCTGCTTCGCCGGCATCTGGTAGACCTTGGCCATGGCGCCAGTATGGCAGATGCGAGCGCGGCGTGCGTCGGCGACGTCGCAGTTGAGATCGAGGCCGGCGTCGCGACAGGCGAAGATGGTTGTGTCTTCCGCCGAGCAGCGGGTCGGGTCATTGATCTCCAGCCCGTTGCCGAAGGCCGGCCGGAGTCGCCAGCTCCTTCCGACCACGCCGCCCTTGGTCGTACAGTCGTGGGCACCCGGCTCCGCGGTCGTAGCTGATCGCCTCGGCGGTCTGCGCTCTGAAGGTGCCGGTGGCTGGGGGTGGCTTGCGCGCTGCTCACAGCGAAACCACGGACCGCCCAAGAGCGGCCCGTGGTTTCAGGCGTTCAAGTCTTCAGCAGTAGGTAAGGTTCCCGAGGTTACAAAGCACGTCGTCCTCGGAGTGGTAGCTCGTTACGTGCATGTCCTGCAGTTGGCTGAACACTTCCTGGGGGCAACTGTTGCCGCTTGCGCACTCGCCGACTTCGTCCTTGCTCGCCGGGAAACTGACGCCCTTCAGGCAACCATCCACAGTGCTCTTGTCGACCATCGCTCTGCCTCCTTGGCAGCGAAGACTACGTTCGCGGGATTGATTCCCCGCCGCGATGGCTGTCCGAACGAGCGTGCCTGTCTCAGGGGTAAGCGCGTTGTAGCGGCTTCGCTTCCCGTCGGCTCGGTGTCGGCGCAAGTCGCTGTGTGCAGCCGATTCTGAAGCCGCACATGTCAGCGTGTCAGGTGCGGGAGTCCTCGGGGGGAGCGGTGATCGCCAACGGCGAAGTCGACCGCTCTTTCCCCTCGCCGCCGCTCGCGGCCAGCCTAGCCAACCATAGGCGGTCATCTGAGTCGGCGATCACTATGCTCTATGCTGGCGCGGTGATTACGGCTGTCGTCAGCATCGTCACCTTTGCCCTTGGACTTCTGCTCGGCCATCGCCTGGCCCTTGGTCGCGATAGGCGCAGGGAATTCAATGAGGCAGCGCGACCTGTGCGACAGTGGCTGTTGAAGCAGGCAAACCACCTTCGCTGGTACGTCGACGAGCCGAGTCTCATCGAGATGGACTTTTTTACCAGCTGCCTTTCAAGTCAGCAGCGAGAGCTGTTCGTGGCGGATCTCCGTGAGTACCACGCAATCGGTGGCGGTTCGACCGCCTTCGGTGAGTGGATACACGCGGATCCGGCCGCGGCAGAGCGCAAGATCGCGACCCTCCTGTCGTACAGCGACCGACGATAGGATTCCGGGAAGCGGAAGGCAAAGGGAGTCCACGCGGCGACCGACAGATGACCGCAGCAGCGCCTCCTGTGAGGCGACCGTCGAGTAGCGCGGCACCTTGGCCTCCGCGACTGCTGCCGACACCCACTCGGCAGCGTCGTGTGCGGCAGAATCGGAGGCCGCACGGGTCCGGCAGTGATGCAGGTCGAGAGCTGGGGCGCCGCGTCACCCATGGCCAGCGCGCGTGAAGAGTAGGATGGCCGTCATGACACCGGCGCTGACTGACATGAGGTTCAGAAGACTCACGTATAGGGTCAGGCCACCCCGGCTGGCGGTCCTCGTCCCGTTCTACGCATCAAGCCTGCGGACATGTGGCACATGGCAGCTCAGAATGCAGGGAGTTCTTGAGGTGTTGAGCCACACGGAGGCTGGCTCGGGGGCCATCATTCTCCCAGTAGGAGAGCAGGGGCTCTCCAGCGTATTTGTGAGCCTGCTCCGCGTCTTCGACCCCGACAGCATCGTCAGCTATGTGCCGTCCGTTCGCGAGCGGAGCACGGGCGAGCAACCAGCGATGCAGACCCGGTCGCCTGCCGAAGGGGCGCCCTCGCGGGCAGCAAGGGCGGAGAGGCTTTCGACGTCATCCGATGTTCTTCGGGACGTGGCCCTTCGGCTGTCCCAAGCGTGCTCGGCGTTTGTGTTCGACGGTGTCTTGCCAACAGTCGAGGCCGACATGGTGCCGCCCTTCCCAATGCGGGGGGTTTGGAAGGGGCAGGCTCCGTTGTTCGTCGTCGGCGACGGCGACCTTGATCCACGGATTCGGCTCGCGGCAGCCGGACGGGTGGGCCTGCTTTCGCCATCTTACGAGGAGGCGCTGAGCAAGCCGCGATCGTTGGTGATCCGGGTTCCGGCCAGCAGTGAGAACACCGAGGAGTGGCTGGCACTCGCCTGGCGACGGCAGCTGGAGGGCGCTCCAGTTCCAATCGTCGGTGGGTTCGGCCCCGCCTACTCTCTCGATCGCCTCGTGAACCGTGACACTGTGGCGTCGCTGTCTGAAGTGCCGGATACGCCCTTCGCCGCTTCGGCTGCGGGCTGGGCCTGGAACTTCGCTCTATCTGCTCGCATCTTCCGGCCAGCTCCGGTCTTTGTCCTCGGTGACTCGCCAGAAGACTACTGCCTGGCTTTCACTCTTGACCGGCTCTTTCGAAACGGGGCATGGCTGCCTTGTGGCGCGGACCTCGAGGAGCTCGACCAGGTGAAATCGGGCCTCAGCAAGAAAGTCAGTTCGACGATGCTGGGTTTGGAGCCCGCGCCCTATCTGACATCCGTGTCGCTTGGCATGGACGCCGTTCTACGCTGCGCCGAGAGCATCAGACACCGGTTGGGGCATGAGCGGAAGGTGATTCAGCTAGCGCCGGACAAGCTGCCCGTCGCCGGCTGGACGCCTTGCCGTCTCCTGGACCCGGAAATCGTCGATCATGTCCGCTTTGAGCCGTTTGTCGGTGACTGCCAGGCCACCACCTTTGACACGCCACTCCCGTCGTGGCTGCCCGACAATCCGTTTGATCGCTCGTGGGAAGTTGATGTTCTCGTCGACAACAGGCGGCTTCCCACGCGCTCTTGTCTCAATGAGCTGCTGCTGGCGCCGGCCAGCTTCCAGCCAGCCGCAGTGCGAAGCAGCAGCGACGGGACAAGCTACTCCCCGGTTCCGATACTCCAGCTGGACGGCGTGGCGCCCGAGAGACAGTTCGCACGTCCCAGCCTGCGTGTGCCGCCCGTCGCCGAGGTGTTCGGAGCATTGCTCGCGGACTCCGGGCTCAGCTTGTTCGATTCTTCGACCGGCAACTACACGAGAGAGTCGATCGCGCTCTGGGGCGGCCTCGAAAACCTCGCCGCTGACCTCGTCGATGGTGATTCGTGGGCCATTCTGAAAGCCTTCTGCCGGAAACCAGCCAAAGGGAGGGGCGCGGCCTCACCCCAGGTCGGGAGAGCGTCACGGACGTCCGGAATGATCTATCTCTCGATTGAGGACTGCCTTGGTGTGGTGAAAGCGGCCGGCAGCGGGTTCTCGGTCGACGACGAGAGGATCAGTGCCTTGGTCGATCGCTACCTCGAGTCGTCTATCCTGCGCCGCGGGTTCGTCCTGCGATGCTCTCGCTGCAGAAGTGAGGATTGGTACGATCTGGAGGACATTGGCCACACTTTCACCTGTGTCCGGTGTCGGGCGGTGGCCACCATAACCAAGCCGGCCTGGGCTCGACGCATGGATTGGCGCGCGGAAACCGATTCGGAACCTCGCTGCTACTACAGACTGAACGAGGTTGTGCGGCAGGCGCTAATGCACAACGTGCAGGCGCCTGTACTCGCACTCACGCGACTTGCCGAGGAGGCAATCGCGTTCGACTTTCTGACCGAGATGGAGGTACGCAGAGAGGAAGAGACCTTCGCTGAGGTCGATTTGTGGTGTGTTGCTGACGGCGCCCTGGTCATTGGTGAGGCCAGCAGCACCGGCGTGCTCTCGCCTCGCCGCGACGACCAGGTCTTGAGGCTTGAGAAGCTCGCGACCATTGCCACTGCGATGAAGGTCGACCGATTCGTTCTCGCCTCGACCGCCAGCCGGTGGAACGGGGAAACGCGGAAGGCCGCAACGACGGCTTTCCGCGACCTTGAACTAGAGCTGGTGTTCATTGAGGGTCTTGGGAAGCGGTGACCGTCGGAGGCCCTCAGGTGTGGTCAGTGGTCGGCCACCCGTCGGCAGCGGGCCCTTGTGCAGCCGAAATGCCGTGACGACAGGTTCGTGTGTGATGTGCGCCCCTCGTGTCGGCAAACTCAAGCGCCGCGATGCCGCGCGAGGCTGGTCTTAGCGAGGCGTCGTCTGCGAGGTGCCGCGGCTTGGGCTTGACCCGTCTTCCCACTGTCGAGAACCATCGAGCAGGCGGGCCGCGTTGCGCCAAAGGATGTCCTCGCGGGCTTCCTCAGGCAGGGGCAGGCTGCTCAGTCGCTCGACCTCCGAGGCAACGTCAGCCCAGGGCCCATCGCTGCCAAACAGGACCTTCTGGGCGCCGTGTGACTCGATGAGCTCGCAGAAGCGCCGCTCGCCCAGGTAGGACATGGTGAAGGAGGTCTCCAGGTAGACCGGGCGGCCCACCAGATGGCGGGTCACCTCCTGCCACTGCTGCCAGCCGCCCATGTGAGCGAGGACCACGGTGAGCTCGGGGAACCGGTCGAGGATGCGGGCGAAGGTCTAGGGGTCAGACTGCACACTGGGCAACCCGACGTCCTTGCCAGCGTGGAAGAAGACGACCAGGCGCCGCTTGGCTGCCGCGGCGTAGAGCGGCTCGAGGCGCGTCTCGTCGGGGCAGAAGCTCTGATACTCGGGATGCAGCTTGAAGCCAGCAAAGCCGGCGCTCGCCAGGCGCTCGAGCTCGGCGTCGGGGTCGGCCAGGTCGGGGTGCATGGCGCCGAAGGGCACAAGCTGTCCGTCGCCAAGCGGAGCCAGCCAGTCGTTGATTGAGCGCACCTGGCTTGCCTTGCTAGCTACTGGCTGAATCACGCTCTTCGCAACGCCGCCTCGCGCCATGGCCGCGTGCAGACCCGAGACAGTGCCGTCGTAGGCGGGCGTAAGGTCGGCGCGCTGCTGCAGAATCGCAAGCGCCGCTGGCGCCAGCGTGTCGGGGAAGACGTGGGTGTGGAAGTCGATGATCACGAAGGGCTCCGTCACGGAACGTTCTCAGGTAGATGGCCTGATTCTAGATCAAAGTCAGAAGGCCACAGCCTGGCCTGCACCTGTCGCGGCCATGCTCGGCATCGCCGGGCAACGACGCCTCGGTTTGCGTCGGTCGCGCTGCTTAGTTCAGACTCACGTCCTGAGCCCAGGCGAGGAAGGCACCGCTGAGGCTGGCCATGGTCTGGGGCTCAAGGAGAACCGTGACATCGTGCGTCACGTCCGGCAGGGCGACGATGTCGAGCTCGCCGCTGTAGAGCAGGCGCAACTCATCGCCCTCGTCTTCCTCTGCGCCCTCCCAGATGACGGTGTCGAACTCAGTCAACGATGCTCATTCCGCGGGTGAGGCCGGTGTGATGGTGACCGTGATCGTCTCCGGGTCCTCCATGCGCTTGACCGCCCACTTGTGGATGTAGAGCGTGCCGATGACAAGCGGCTGATCTGTCTCGGGCTCTTCGTAGCGCACCGTGTTCTTGGTCTCTTTGGCTCTTTTTAGGGTCGCTGAGAGTGGTTCCATCGTTCCTCACTTACGAGATTTGCGGGGAGCTGCAGCCTACCACCGCCGTGCGGGACCGTTTGTAGCGATCGAGACGCAGGGACGTGCGCCTTTCGACGCCTACAGTGCCCGTTCCAGAAACCAGCGATGCTGCCGGCGATCGTAGAACAGATCGAAGACACGGCCCTCGGCGACCACGCGCAGGTAGCGGCGGTCGATGTGCAGCTCGTCGCTCCACCAGCCGGTATCGATCGCCCAGCGCTGCAGGACGCGATCGACCCGCCAGCGCCGTTTGTTCCAGAGGAAGGCCGCGGGAGCGTGGGCGACCGGGCGCCAGGTGACCGTGATGGGGGCAGGCAGACCTTGAGCCACAGTCTTCTTTCGAGCAGGTGGCGAGCGTTTCTGGCGGGAGACGAACAAGTGTTCGTGTCACTGTACACCATTACCGTTCGGGCACCCTCGAGCTGCCGAACCCATGCTGACATCAAAGCTCGGCCGGCCGGCGCTCGACAGCGCCGCCGGTGCGGGGCAGGATGGAGAGGTATGATCCGCGCCC
>CAZFJE010000146.1:0-8521 GCA_964519555.1 uncultured Thermoleophilia bacterium | reverse complement strand
TGCCGCTGCTGCGCCTCACGCTACCCGAGATCGTCGATCTCGAGCTGCCCATCGAGGGCGTCTTTCACGACTGCGCCGTCGTCTCGATCCGCAAGGCCTATGCCGGCCATGCCCGCAAGGTGATGAGCGCGGTGTGGGGCATGGGGCAGATGATGTTCACCAAGTTCGTCGTGGTCGTCGACGAGCACGTCGACGTGCACGACCCCCGCGAGGTCGCCTGGCGCGTGTTCAACAACGTCGACCCGCGCCGCGACACGATGATCGTCGACGGCCCGCTCGACGCGCTCGACCACTCGAGCCCCACGGCCGGCTACGGCGCCAAGATGGGCATCGACGCCACAAAGGCTTGGCCCGACGAAGGCCACCCGCGCCCGTGGCCCGAAGAGCTCGCCATGGACCCGGCCGTCAAGGCGCGGGTCGATGAGCGCTGGTCCGAGCTCGGTCTGAGCTTCAGGTAGAGGGTGAGATAACGCGCATGGCGTCTGCATCGCACCCTGTGGGCGCCGCCGTGCGCCCGGCCCTGTTCGCGCGGCTCATCAAAGTCGAGCACAGCGTCTTCGCCCTGCCCTTCGCCTACGCCGGAGCGGTGCTCGCCGAGCAGCGCATACCCTCGTGGCAGACCCTGGTATGGATCACCATCGCCATGGTGGCGGCGCGCAGCGCGGCCATGGCCCTGAACCGCCTGATCGACGCCGGCATCGACGCCCGCAACCCGCGCACCGCCCAGCGCGAGCTGCCTGCCGGCAGCCTCTCGCGCATCGAGGTCGTAGCCTTCACGGTGGCCTCGCTCGGCGTGCTCGTGCTGGCCACCTTCTTTCTGTCGCCGCCCTGCCGCTACCTGTGGCCGATCGTCGTCGCGGCCTTTATCGTCTACCCCTACACCAAGCGCTTCACCTGGTTCTGCCACTGGGCCCTGGGACTGACCGACGGCCTGGCGCCGGCGGCCGCCTGGGTCGCGGTGTCCGGCCGCATCGCGCTCTCTCCAGTGCTGCTGTTCCTGGCGGTGGGCCTGTGGGTCGGCGGCTTCGACGTGATCTACGCCATCTTCGACCTCGACTTCGACCGTGCCGAGGGCATCCACTCGATCCCCGTGACGCTCGGCAAGCGCCGCGCGCTGGGGGTCGCCGCGCTTTCGCACGTGGCCGCGATGGCGCTGCTGGTCGCGGTCGGACCCCTGCTCGGCCTGGGCTGGGTCTACCTCGTCGGCTGCCTCGTGGTGGCCGTGCTGCTCGCCTGGCCGCACGTCGACATCGCACGGCGCGGCCTGGCGCGCGTGGGCATGGGATTCATGACCGCCAATGGCGTGGTCGGGTTGGTCTACGGCGTGGTCGCGATCGTGGCTGTCCTCATCAGCCACTAGGCGCGCGACGAAGTCACGCATGCCTGAGCGACGACGACGAAGTCGATCGGCGGCACTAGCGCGGCGGCCGGACCACCCGTCGGCTGTGGGCGGTCGTCGGCTGCGGCGGGGCCGGCGGCTCGGGCTCTCGCTTCGCGAATCAGAGTAAGCATCTGCGGCTGCGCCGCAGATCGCACTCACGCTCAGAGTTCGCCCTCAACCCCCGACCCCGCCTCCGCCGACTCCTGCCAGCCGCTGCGCGAGCGACGCGGTTCGATGGCCCTCATCACCGGTCTCGGCGGGTGGCGACTTCCAGATGGTCACCGTCACCGACGCACATGGAAGGGATGTAGAGCACTCGCCAAGCTCCGCCAGGCGTCTTGCGCCCGCTGGTTAGCGGTCACTCGGCTCGCTCCTGCCAGCGGCGCGGATTGCGACGCGCGTGCATACAGGCTACGACGCCGATCAGCTCGGCCGTCGGAACGAAGTAGATGCCGTAGGGGAACCGGCGCAGCAGGGCGCGGCGGCAGGTGTGGTGGACGACGGGAAAGCGCTCGGGCGTGCGTGCGATCTCGGCCAAAACAACATCTACGGCGCGCAGGAACTCGGAGCCAAGGCCGGACGCGCGCCGCTCGTACCAGAGTGCGGCTTGAACGATGTCTGCCTCGGCGGTCGAGTGGACGACGAGGCGTTGGATCATCCGGCCTGGGCAAGCCCCCGCTGGATGCGCTCGCGCACGACTTCCCATGCCTCGCCCGCGCCGGGGTCGCGCTCGAAGTCGGCAAGCCGCAGCTCGAGCTCGGCCTTCTGGGCGTCGGTCAGCGGCAGGTCGCCGGTGTCGGCGGCGACGCTGTCCCAGAGATCCTCGGCCAGCTGGATGCGCTCGGCCACGGTCAGTTCGTTGAACTTGAGGTCGATAGGCTGCATATGGTCAGTCTGCCCGCAGGCGCCGCGGTTGGCAACACTGCGGGTGGTGGACAATTGCGGCTCGCGCAGTACCGCTAACGCTGGGCGCGTGACCTGTGCGGGCTGCGCCTAGAGCCTCTCTCGGCGCTTGGGCGCATAAGGTTGACGCGCCTGTTAGAGGCTTGCCGCAGTGACACCTCGTCTGGCGGATACACAGCTACCTTCCGATCGCCCCGCGGCGGACCCAGTAGCGACTGCGCGAGACGCCGTCTCGAAAGCAGACAATGTCAATCCGGATATCCTCCGGCAGCAAGTCGGAGCGTGCCCGTCCTTCCGATTCCAGCCAACGCTCGAATGCCTCATCAGCTTCGGCGTGTGGAGCGGTATCGACAACCACGATGAACTCCGGCTCAGACTCGGTCACCATTCTCGCTCCCGGACCTGCAATGCTTCTAACGCTGTGCCGTTCAGCGGCGGGCGCCGCAGGCGACCGTCCGCTGCAACGGCTTGTTGGGCAGCACCTTACGATGGCCCGCGATTGCGTGAAATCAGATCTTCCCGTAGGCATTCAAATAGTTTCGGTTCGAGACAAAAGAATCCACGGGCCGACAGGATCTGATGCTTTGGATTCGGCCTGTATGACTCCTTTGTGATCACGCCTCGTTCTGCCTCGAACGCGCCGATGATGTCTTCTGGGGGAACGGCATCGCCGGGCGTCGGTGTGCGCTGATCGATGACGTAGACAAACCCGTTGCCGATTCGACCCGCCTCAGTTTTGCAATGGGGAAGCCTGGGACTTTCCCGAGCGATCATCTCATGCATGACCTGCACAAAGGCGGGGTTCGGTGCGAAGACGTCCGGAGTCAATGCTCTGCCAGGTTCCCACGGTGGCAGCAACTGACCCGCAATCGCCTCACGTGCCATGCCGGCCGAGAAGGCTGTTGTTGGCGGGAGCGGCGAAACGAAGTGATGCATCCCCTCCGGGGTACGTATTTGAAATATGTGGAAGGCTTCGTCCGTCATCGGAGGACCTCAGTGTCTGCCCAACGTGGTGCGCGTGACCTGCAAAGCGAGGCCTCGCGTAGGCTGAACTCTGCACCACGATGGGGGCCTCGGTTTGCCAGGTTGACGCGCTTGTTGGGCAGCGACGCCCACGGAAGGGGCCGGCCCATCAAGGCTCCGCGTTTCCCCGCGAGCGCTCGGCCTCCTGTTCGAGGAGCGCCTGCGCCATGGCGGACTCGAAGGAGGCCTGCCGCCTGCGGTCCGCCGCGCCGGTGCGTCCCTCGACGAGCATGAGGACGGCGAACACCGGTGCGGCGACGAAGAGCAGCGCACAGGCGACCAGCCAGCCCCAGCGGCGCAGGCGCGCGGCGAGGACGACCGCCATAACCCACGCGCAGAGCAGCGCCAGAACGGTCGCCACCGTGAGCCAGTTCGAGTAGAAGGCGGAGAGGTCGCTGGTGCCGATGGCGCGCCACTGGCGCACGAAGGTGGTGGCCCGCCCCGCGAAGGCGACGAGCCAGAGGGCGAGCAGAATCCAGACAGCCACGAGTTCGCCGCCCTTGGGGCGGCGCCTGGAGTCGCTCATCGTTCACCAACTCGGTCGCCGGAACGCTGACTTTCGTCTGCCCAACAGTGATTATGCAGTCTGCGTAATGCCTCCGGACCCTACGCCCTTGTGCAGAGAGGGTCTAGGGAGTGTGCGGCGCGACGGACGAGGGAGTCGGCGGAGACGAGGTCGGGGGTTGAGGGCGAACTCTGAGCGTGTGTGCGATCTGCGGCGCAGCCGCAGATGCCGTACTCTGATTCGCGAAGCGAGAGCCCGAGCCCCCGGCCCCGCCGCAGCCGACGGGCCCGCGGCCTCGACGGGCGGCTCCAGTGCCTCGACACGCGGACAGGGACGGGGCCGTCGCACGCAAGATAGGATAGGGACTGGCATTGCCAGCGCTTCCCCGACGCCCCTGGGCGCGGGACTGTCATCGGCCACCAAGGAGCTCCCATGACACAGCCGCCCGCCAGTCTGTTCGTCGGCGTCACCGGCGCCAGCGGCGCGCCCTACGCCGTGCGGCTGGTGCAGGTGCTGGCCGACGCCGGTTGCGAGCTCACACTGTGCCTCTCCGAGGTCGGCGTGGCCGTGGTCGCCCACGAGCTCGAGCTCGATGTGAGCGACCGCGCCGGGGTCACGGCCGCCTTCCTGGCCGCGGCGCATGCCGAGGCCCGCGTGTTCGTGCCCGACGATCTCGAAGCGCCGGTGGCCAGCGGCAGCAACTTCCCCGACGCGGCGGTCATCTGCCCATGCTCCATGGCGACGGTCGCCCACATCGCGCTCGGCACCACCGACAACCTCATCCACCGCGTCGGCGACGTCGCCCTCAAAGAGGGCCGGCCGCTCGTGCTCGTGCCGCGCGAGACGCCCCTGTCCGAGATCCACCTCACGCGCCTGCTCGAAGCGCGGCGCGCGGGCGCCGTCATCGTGGCGCCCATGCCGGGGTTCTACTCGCTGCCGCGCACTCTCGACGACCTGGTCGACTTCGTCACCGACAGGGTGCTGCAGGCGCTGGGCTTCGCGCAGCGCCTGTCGCGGCCCTGGGAGGGCCCGCGCAGATGACCGACCCCCGGCCCGCTCGCGACCCGGCGCGCATCGAGGCGATGTTCGACCGCATCGTGCCGCACTACGACCTCATGAACCGGCTGATGACCGTCGGGTTCGACCGCCGCTGGCGCGCCGCCGCCGCCGATGCCGCCACGCCGCTGCCCGGCAAGCCCATCCTCGACGCCTGCTGCGGCACCGGCGACCTTGCGCTCGCCCTGGCGCGGCGCTACCCGACCTCGCCGGTCACCGGTCTCGACTTCTCGCAGGCCATGCTCGACCGCGCCCGCCCCAAGGCGGCCCACGCGGCGGCCGCCGTCGAGTTCGTGCACGGCGATCTGCTGGCGCTGCCCTTCGCCGACGCAAGCTTTGGCGCGATCACCGTAGGCTGGGGCGTGCGCAACGTCGCCGACCTCGCAAGGGCGTTCGCCGAGATGGTGCGCGTGGCCGCGCCGGGAGCGCGCGTTGTGTGCCTCGAAGCGACCACGCCGGCCGGCGTGGTCGGGCGGCGCTTTCACGCTGTATGGTTCGAGCGCGTCGTGCCGGCCATGGGCGCCCTGGTCACCGGCGACGCCGAGGCGTACGCGTACCTGCCCGCCTCGGTGCGTTCGTTTCCCGACGCCGACGGCCTGGCGGCGGTCATGGGTGCGGCCGGCCTCGCGCACGTGCGCTACCGCCTGTTCGGCTTCGGTGCCATGGCGCTGCACGTCGGCGAGGTGCCGGCGTGAAGCCCGCCGACGTACTGTCGTGGCGCTCCGCCGCCCAGCGCCATCGTGTGGCCACCGGCCTGGCCGCCGTCGAGGAGCGCCTCTCGAGGGTCGTCTCGTCGATCCCCGGCCGCCTCGGCGAGGCGGGCAGCTCCACGCTCGCCGCCGGCGGCAAGCGGCTGCGCCCGCTGCTCGTGCTGCTGGCGGCGCGCAACACCGGCCCGCTCGACGGCGCGGTGACGCGCGCCGCCGCCGCCGTCGAGCTGCTCCATATGGCGACCCTCGTGCACGACGACGTGCTCGACGGCGCCGAGCTGCGCCGCGGCCTGCCGACCGTGGCCCGCACCTACGGCGACCAGATGGCGATCTCGACCGGCAACTACCTGCTGGCGCAGGCGTTTGCCGAGCTCGCCGGCAGCGGCGACGCCGCTGCCGTGGCCGAGCTCTCCGAGGTCGCTTGGGGGCTGTCCGAGGGCGAGCGACTGCAGGCCGACGACGCCTTTCGCACCACCGTCTCCGTCGACGACTACCTGCATCGCTGCCGTCTGAAGACCGCCGACCTGTTCTCGGCGGCCTGTCGGCTGGGCGCCCGCATGAGCGGCCTTGGCGACGAGACCGTCGAGGCGCTGGGCGCCTTCGGCGACTCGCTCGGCCTGTCGTTCCAGATGCTCGACGACATCCTCGACCTCACCGGCGACGAGGCCGTCACCGGCAAGCGCCGCGGGGCCGACCTGCGCGACGGCACCGTCACCCTGCCGATCGTCCTGGCCATCGCCACGCGGCCCGACATAGGCCCTCGCCTGCTGACCTGCCGCGACAACGAGACCTGCCTCGAAGGGGTGGTCGACGACGTGCGCGAGAGCGGCTCCATAGAGCGTGCCCGCGCCATGGCCCTCGACTTCATGAACGAGGCTCGGCGGCGGCTGGCAGCCTGTCCGAGCGGCTTCGAGCGCGAGCTGCTCGACGAGCTCGCCGGCTCGATGGTCGACCGCTACAGTTGAACTGCCTCTACCACGTGAACGCCGCTACCATATGACCGATCGCGACCTGTCGACCGCCACGCCGGCGGCCGGTACGCTGGGAGTGCCTGTGAACACGAGCGCAAACGAGCCGATATGAGCTTAGACGAACAACAGATCGACCTTCTGAGCCGGCGCGCCGGCCTGTCGCACGTGTGGGACAAGGTGTTCGACGGCCGGCGGCTGTCGGGCGCCGACGCCCGCGACGTGCTGGTGAGCTCCGACCTGATCGCCATCGGCGCGCTGGCCGACTATGTGCGCCGCCGCGCGGTCGGCGACGACGTCTACTTCATCGCCAACCGCCACATCAACCACACCAACGTCTGCCGCAACCGCTGCCTGTTCTGCGCCTTCAGCCACGACGACGGCGACGCCGACGCCTTCACGCTGTCGGTCGACCAAGTGCTCGACAAGGCGCGCGAGACCCTGACCGGCGGCATCACCGAGATCCACATCGTGGGCGGCGAGCACCCCGACCTGCCCTTCGACTACTACCTCGAGATGATGCGCGGCCTCAAGGAGCTCGCGCCCGACGTACACATCCAGGCCTTCACGGCCAGCGAGATCGCCCACCTGGCGCGCGTCAGCGGCCTCGGCGTGCACGAGACGCTGCGCCGCCTCAAAGACGCCGGCCTGGGCTCGCTGCCCGGCGGCGGCGCCGAGGTCTTCAGCGGCCGCGTGCGCGACCTGATCTGCGAGCGCAAGATCTCGGGCGAGGAGTGGCTCGACGTCATGCGCACCGCGCACGGCGTGGGCCTGCGCTCCAACGCCACCATGCTCTACGGCCACGTCGAGACGCCCGACGAGCTCGCCGACCATCTGCTGCGCCTGCGCGAGCTGCAAGACGAGTCGGGCGGCTTCAACGCCTTCATCCCGCTCTCGTTCCAGCCGGCCAACACGGGCCTCTCCGAGCTGCCCGGGCCGACCGGCTTCGACGACCTCAGAGTGCTCGCCGCCGGGCGCCTCGTGCTCGACAACTTCCGCCACGTGAAGGCCTTCTGGATCAACGTCGGCCTGAAGCTCGCCCAGGTCTCGCTGTCGTTCGGCGTCAACGACCTGGACGGCACCGTGGTCGAAGAGAAGATCAGCCACGCCGCCGGCGTCGAGACCGGTCAGGAGCTCACCCGCGACGAGCTCGTGCGCGTGATCCGCGGCGCCGGGCGCGTGCCTGTCGAGCGCGACACGCTGTACAACGTGGTACGCCGCTACGACGACGGGGCGCCCGAGTGAGAGTCGCACGGGTCGGGCGCATCGAGTTCGTCAACTGCTTTCCGCTCTACTACCACTTCGTCGAGGAGCTCTCCCGGCTGGGCTACCAGGCCGAGATCGTCGAAGGTCCGCCGTCCGAGCTCAACCGGCTGCTCGTCGCCGGCGAGATCGACGTCGCCCTGCCCTCGTCGATCGAGTTCGCCCGGCACGCCGACAAGCTGGCCCTGCTGCCCGGGATCTCGATCAGCTCGTTCGGCGCCGTCGACTCGATCCAGCTCTTCACCCAGCTGCCGCGCACGCAGGTCGCAAGCATCGCCCTGACCGAGAAGAGCGCCACCTCGGTGTGCCTGCTCAAGGTGCTCTGCGACGAGTGGGGCATGGCGCCCTCGTACGGCGCCCGCCAGGGCCCGCTCGCCCAGGCGCTCGCCAACTTCGGCGGCCTCCTGCTGATCGGCGACGAGGCGCTCCACATTCTGCGCGCCGGCGTCTACCCGTACAGCTACGACCTGGGCGAGGAGTGGCGTCTGGTCACCGGCCTGCCGATGGTCTACGCAGTCTGCGCGGTGCGCCGCGACTTTCTCGACGAGCGCGGCGACGAGACCCGCGCCATCGAAGCGGCGCTGGTCGCCTCGCGCGACCGCTGCGCCGCCCACCACCTCGAGACCGCCGCGGCCGCTGCGCAGCTCTGCGACTTCAGCGCCGCCTACCTCGACCACTACTTCGACCAGCTCAAGTACGGCTTTCCCGACGA
>CAZFJE010000145.1:0-8637 GCA_964519555.1 uncultured Thermoleophilia bacterium | reverse complement strand
TGCGCGACTTTCGCACCGACGCGCCGCCGCCGGCCTGGTCGAGCGAGTTCGACGCTTGGGCGGCCGCCGCCCTGGCGGCCGGCGACCTCGACGCGCTGGCCGGTTTTCGCGACGCCCCGGGCGGGCGCTACGCCCACCCCAGCACCGAACATTTCGTGCCGCTGTTCGTCACCCTCGGCGCCGGCGGCACCGACTCGCCGCCGGCACCGACGATCGAGGGCTACTACCTGGGACTCTCGAAGCGCTCCGTGCAGATCGCCTGAGCGTTCACCGCAGGCCGCTGCGCTCGACCCTCGGCCGCGGGGCACCGGCTCGCCGCCCTGTTTGGACTCAGGCGCGCTGCGCCCGGCAGGTGGCGCACACGCCGAACACCTCGACCGCGTGACTCACGTCGCTGTAGCCCAGCGAAGCCGCTACGTGGTCGGCCCACTCCGAGAGCTCGGGGCACTCGGTCTCGGCGCTGCGTCCGCAGACACGACAGACGATGTGGTGGTGGTGGGCATCGCTCGCGCAGTAGCGGTAGCGCACGTCGCCTTCGGCCTGGCGCAGCACGTCGACCGCGCCGTCGTCGGCGAGACGCTGCAGGTGACGGTAGACGGTCGTCAGCCCGATCTGCTGCCCGCCGGCGCGCAGCTCGCCGTGGATCTCCTGCGCGCTGCGAAACGACGGCGAGGCGCGCAGCGCGGCGACGATGGCCGCTCCCTGGCGCGTGGCACGGTGGGCCGCGCCGCCCGTGGGCGCGCTCACGCCGCCGCTCCCGTTGGAGCCGAGCCGCCGCCCGGCGGCTCGCCGCCGCCCGTCGCGCCGACGCCACCCGCCGCCCCGCCGCCCGGCGCTCCTGCGCCGCGGCGCGCGTTCTTGCACCACGGCCCCGCGAGGCGCGCCACGACGTAGATGCCGAAGCTGATGGCGACCACGAACACGCTGGGCTTGACCGATGTGCTCTCGAAGCTCGCGAGAAGGCCGCCGTCGGCGGCGACCAGGGCAAAGACGACCGACAGGATGGCCACCACGAGCGGGCTGTTGGCCAGGCGATGGGCGGCTGCCGCCGGGGTGATCGCCAGGGAGAGCACGAGCAGCGTGCCGACCACTTGAGCGGCCTCGGTGACGGTGAAGGCCAGGATGAACAGAAAGACGATGCCCAGCAGGCGCACCGGCACACCGCGCGCCACGGCCACCTCGGGGTCGACCGACGCGAACAGCAGGGGCCGGTAGATCACGGCCATGGTCACGGTGACCGCCAGGGCGATCACGCCGAGCAGCAGGAGCTGCCCGCTGCTCACGCCGAAGATGTCGCCGAACAGGATGTTCGTCGCCTCGGTGGCGAAGCCGTGATAGAAGCCGAGCAGCAGCACGCCCAGGCCCATGCCGGCCGCCAGGATGACGCCGATCGACGAATCTCGCTCGCGCTCGCGCACGCCGAGCGCGCCGATCAGGCCGCCCACGACCACCGCTCCCACCAGGGCCCCGGCGATGGCGTTGTCGGCCACCAGCAGACCGGCGGCGGCGCCGGTGAAGGCGAGCTCGCTCGTGCCGTGCACGGCAAACGCCATGCCGCGCGTGATGACGAAGGGCCCGATCAGGCCGCAGGCCAGCGCCACGAGCGCCGCGGCGGCCAGAGCATGCTGGGCGAAGGGCAGCCCCAGGTACTGCGTGATGCTCATCCGCCCTCCCAGTCCGGCGACCCGCAGGCCGGCGGGTGATGGCCGTCGTCGGCCCCGCCCAGCTCGTGCTCGTCGGGACTGACCACGACGAGGCGGCCGCCGGCCCGCACCACGTCGACCTCGGTGCCGTACAACGCGCTCAGGCGCTCGCCCGTGAGGATCTCGGCAGGCGTGCCGACCGCGAAGCGGCCGCCCACCAGGTACAGGACGCGATCGACGTAGGGCAGCACCGGGTTGATGTCGTGGGTCACGAAGACGACCGTCGTGCCGGCCTGCCGGCGGCGCTGGTCGATCAGAGCGGTGATGATGCGCTGGTGGGCGACGTCGAGCGACAGCAGGGGCTCGTCGCAGAGCAGGATCGAGGGGTCGCCGAGCAGCGCCTGGGCGATGCGCAGCCGCTGCTGCTCGCCGCCCGACAGCCGCCCGACCGGCGCGCCGGCAAAGGCGCTTGCACCCACGGCGGCGATCACCCCGTCGACCCGGCGCCGCACCTCGCGGCGTCCGGTGAGCAGCATGCCGGGGCGGTGCCCGTCGAGGCCGAAGCGCACGAGGTCGCGGCCCCGCATGGGCAGGTCGGGGTCGAAGGCGCGTTGCTGCGGGATGTAGCCGATGCGCTTGCTGCCGCGCCGCGGCGCGCGGCCCTCGACCTCGACCGTGCCGCTCGCCGGTCGCTCGAGCCCGAGCACGACCTTGAGCAGCGTCGTCTTGCCCGCGCCGTTGGGCCCCAGGACCGCCACGAACTCGCCCGCCGCCACGCTCAGATCGAGGCTCTCCCAGATGCGCCGTTCGCCGTAGGCGACCGCGACGTGGTCGAGGCGGATGGCCGGCCGTGGCTCAGCCACCGAGGGCTCGTAGGATGGCGGTCGCCTGGCGCAGCTGCCAGGCCTGGAACGAGCGGTCGGCCGCAGGCAGCATCTCGCTCACACCCACGACGGGGATGCCCGCCTGCGTGGCGAGCGTGCGCATGCGCTGCGTCACGGCGCTCGTCACCTGGGTGTTGTAGAGCAGCAGGCGCAGCTTGTGGGCGGCGATCAGCGTCTGCATGGCCTGCGTATCGCCCGCGCTCGGTTCGTTGCCGTTCTCGATCGCGGCCGCGAAGCCGGGCGGGCTGACCACCACAAGGCCGGCTTCGGCGAGCAGGTAGCCGGGCACGCGCTCGGTGTAGCCGACGGGCTGTCCGGCGTCGGCCGCCCTGATCGCGGCGACGACCGCCAGGACCGGGTGCAGACCGGCGTCGAAGCGCGCGAGGCCGGCCCGATAGGCGGCCGCGCCGGCCGGATCGGCGGCCGTGAGTGCCTGGGCGATGGCCCGCGCGACCAGCGGCACCCGCGGCAGGTCGTACCAGAAATGGGGGTTCACGTCGCCGCCCTGTGCACCCAGCACCTGCTGCACGTCGACCACCCTGGGGTGTCCGCCCGACGCCGACAGCAGGTCGCCCATGAAGTCGTCGTAGCCGGCGCCATTTTCGATGGCCACCCGCGCACGCGCCATGGCGAGGGCGCCGGAAGCGCTCGACTGATAGAGGTGGGGATCGGCGTTGGGGTCGCTGATCAGCGACGTCACCTGCACGCGAGCGCCACCGATCTGCGCCGCGATGTCGCCCCACACGTTCTCGCCGGCCACCACGTCGAGGCGCCCGTTGGCGGTCGGCGCGCCCGACCCGCAGGCCGCCAGCCCCGCCGCCGCGACAATGACGGCAACCGCGGCGAGCACCGCAACGACGGCTCGGGCGCCGGCCGGGGCGCCGCCTGCCCGCGCGCCGGCCGGGACGACGGCCCCACCGCCGACCCGCGGCAGTCCCCTGTGTGAACGATGCAGTACGCGCATGACGAAATGATAACCGTTTTCAGTAACCCCGACACATCGTGCGGCGCGAGAACGCCACGGCCCGAGAAGTCCGGGCAGCCCCTAGACCAGACCCTGAGCTTCGAGCCAGGCGATGCTGGCGAGCGCGGGCGGCTCGTCCAAGTGCTCGAGGATCACCGTGGCGCCGGCGGCGCGAGCCACGGCCAGTACGGGAGCCGCCTCGACCACGCCCTCACCGAGGGGCCGGTGCGGGTCGCCCGGCTCGGTGGGCCCGAAGTTGCTGTGCAGGTGCAAGTGGACGAGGCGCGCCCGCGGGTCGGCGAGAAAGGCCTCGAGCGTACCGCTGATGGCCGCGTGGCCGCAGTCGAGCACAAAGCCGAGCTCGCCGAGCTCGAGATCGCCCGGCGCCGTGAAGTGCGAGGAGCCCGCGCGCGGCATGTTCTCCATGGCGATGGGCACGCCGAGCTCGTCCTGCAGGTCGGCGAGATCGGCGATGGTGCGTTGCAGCGCGTCGACGGCCGCCTGGTCGCGGGGGCCCGGCGGTTCGATGTAGTCGGGATGAGCGACGTAGAGCAGCGCGCCGATCTCGGCGGCGGCCTCGAGGTGGCGGCGGTGCATGGCCATCGCTTGCCGGCGCACCGCTTCGTCGCGGCTGCCGGGCTGGATGTCGAAGCCGTAGGGGCCGTGCACGGTCAGGCGCAGTCCGCTTGCGATGGCGTCGCGGCGATTGCGCGGCGAGAGCACGGTGTGCATGCCGAACGAGTCGATCTCGACCAGGCTGGTGAGCGGCGCGACGCGCTCGAACAGCTCGACGAGCGGCAGCTCGGGGCAGATCTGACTGGACAGGCCGATGTCGGGCGGAAGGACCATGAGTGACAAGCATAGCCGCCGTCAGTGGTCGCCGTCACGCCGACGGCCCCGTCGCGGGCAGCCTCTTCCGCCCCGCCCAGAGCATCGCGCCGCTACGCAAAGCGGCAACGCCGCTCCCCGCGTCGCCGCTCCGCGTCGCCCGCCGTGGCTACGCCGATCGCGGCGCGTCCTGAGCCCCGGCAGGCCCGAGGCTGTCACAGATCCTTGGGCCCGCGCATTCACTGGACATGAGCCTGACGGACCATGCCGAGACCGCGACCGCCGCGCCACGCACCGGCGCCACGACGCGGCAGACACTGCGGCCGTTGCCTGAACAGGCAACGAGTCTTGCGCCCGGGCTCTCAATCGCACGGGCCTGCGACCGAAGAGAGAAGAGTGGACAATCGCGCCCGCGCGCTTTGCGTGGCACGACGCTTTACCGACAGCGAGACTCGTAACCGACGGCGGAAGCGACCTGACCTCGTCGGCTGCCGCACCCGACGAGGGGGCTTGGAGATCATGAGACACGTCTGGGGCAAGAGAGGCGCAGCGACGGCGCGCCACGGCGCGCGCGGCTTCAGCATGGTTGAGTTGCTGGTGACCGTGCTGCTCGCGGGCATCATCTTCCTGGCCATGGTGCCGCTGTTCGTCGGTGTGCTCAAGCGCACCTCGACCGACACGCGCCGCGTGGTGGCCACCAACGTCGCCCAGGCACGCGTCGAAGCGATCCGCCTGCTGGCCTCGACGCTCGGCCCCACGCCGACGTCGATCACCGAGCCCGTCGGCTACGCCGCCATCACCACCGCCAACCTGAACACGCCCGGCTTTGCCTCGGGTCTGTTCGCCACCTCGTTCCCGGCGGCCCACGGCGGCCCACCGTACAAGGTCACGTACACCGTCACCCCCGACGCCAGCGCCACCGCGGCCTCGAAGGTCGTCACCGTGACCGTCTCGCGGCCGGGCATCGACAGCTTCAACACGACTCTCACGACCACCATCAAGAACCCGACCGCCGTCGTCGCGACGTCGACCTCGGGCCCGACCGACCCGAACAGCCCGCACCAACTCACCGTCTCGTTCAAGAACTGGCAAGAGGTCAAGAACGTCAAGGTCGTCTACGTCAACACCAGCCCTACGCCCAACGTGACCACCACGGCGACGCCGCTCACCCAGCAGCCCAGCTCGGGAGCCACGACCTGCGTGTGGACGAACCTGCCAGGCGGTCTGGGCTACCTGTACACGGTGACCTGCACGCCGCAATCGCCGAGCTCCTGGGGATCTCCGCTCGTGAGCGAATCCTTCCACCTGATCAGCGACGGCTTCGTGAAGTTCGACACCAACCCGGGCGGTTCGTGATGCGCCGCCTGCTCGCAGTCCAAGGCAGGCGCAAGGCGCAAGCCGGCGTGTCGCTCGTCGAGCTGCTCGTGGCAATGATCATCATGGGCGTCGTGACCAGCATGCTGGTGGGCACCTGGCTGCAGCTCAACCGCTCCGCCGAGTTCGCCCGCGCCGACAACACGGCGGGCGCCACTGGGCGCGACGCGCTCGACCGCATCTCGGCCGAGATCCGCGCCGCCCAGCCGCTCACGACGGCCAGCACGAACCCCTTCATCTTCACCATGAGCGCACCGTTCGTGAACGACGCCAACGACTGCGTCTTCTACTCCGCCTACAACAACGCCCTCACGGCATCGCAGAGCGGCACCGACGGCAAGGCCCAGCTCCTGCCGACCGCCATCTGGCTCGACACCTCGGGCACCACACCGCAGAAGAAGCTCTACTGGGAGCGCGACACCAACAAGGACGGCGTGTTCGACTCAGGCGACAAGATCATGCTGCTCGCCAGCAACGTCGTGAACACCTCGGCCAGCGTCAACAAGCCGATCTTCACCTACTTCTTCTGCGACAAGACCGGCGCCTGGACGCAGTCGACCACCCTCACCACCACCACCGTGGCCAACCTCGTCGCGGTACAGATCGAGCTCGTCATCGACTCCAACCTGTCGTACAAGCCGAGCTACGTCGACATCCTCTCCACGGTGCGTCCGCGCAACGTGGGCAACACGAACTGACGAGAAGGAGCGGTGATGAAGGCACATGGCAAGGAGAATGGCTTCGCACTGATCCTGCTCATCGTGATCACGGCCGCCCTGGCGATCCTGGCGGCCACGCTGGTCATGCTGCTCGACAACCAGCAGCACGCCACCGCCGCGGAGCGCAAGACCAAGACCTCGCTCGATTGGGCCGAAGCGGCTTTGAACAGTGCGGTCAACACGTGCAAGAACGACACGAGCTGGCTTGGCGCGGGGTCTACCACACTGACCGCCGCCAACCTGGGCGCCAACTACCCCAGCGGCGGCCCCGTGGTGACCTATCGCATCTACGACAACCTCAACCCGATCAACTACAGCATGACCTACGACTCCAACGGCGACCACGAGGTCTGGGTCGAGACCGACACGACATATCTGGGCCGCACCTCCCGCGTGCGTGAGCTCGTGAGCTCGTCGACCAACTCGTCGATCCTGCCCAAGGCCGCCGCCTACGCCGACACGAGCATCGTCCTGAGCGGCTCAAGCAACATCTACGGCGTCAACACCGATGGCACTCCCGACACGTCGGGTGCGCCGTACGTGACCACCATCATGGCCGGCGGCAACTTCACCGGCACCAGCAGCACGACGCTCGCCTCGCCGGCCGACGGCACCCAGACCCAGTCGCTCGGCCTGCAGGTCAACGGCACCGTCACCACCCCCGGCCACAACTTCTCGCCCGCGATCGGCGGGGTCGGTCTGCTCAGCGACTACTTCGACCAGGCCCACCAGGCCGCGCTGACGGCTGAAGCCCAGTCGGGCATGCCGACCCAGGCGACCAACACGCCCACGGCGACCACGATCTCCGGTTCGCTGCTGTCGACCCTGCAAGGCACGAGCGGCCAGACCTACAGCACCACCACGCCGCTCTACTACAACGGCAACCTCACGCTCAGCGCCAAGAGCGGCGCCTCGAGCACCTTCAGCTTCGGCTCGCTCTACGTGACCGGCAACCTCACGCTCACGGGCAACGTCGCGGTCACCACCACCGCCCTGTACGTGGGCAAGACGTTCACCATCAGCGGCACCACGGCGGCCATCAGCGACAGCTTCGGGCCCACCTACTGCGCCGGCACGGTCGACTGGAACGGCAGCACCAGCGGCACCAAGCCCCTGCTCTCGATCACGACCGGCCCGCTCTTTGCCAAGATCTTCGGCGTCGACGCCGACAGCAGCACGAACGGCAGCTACGACGGCGTGAGCGGTCCGACCAGCGTCACCCTCGGGCCGACCTGGATCGACGGCGACGCCGGCACCGGCGACGTGGCCGTCGACTTCGCGGGACCGTCGAACACGGCCTCGACTGTCATGTGCCCCCTGCTGGCCACCACCGAGCAGATGCACATCAACGGCCTTGTCAACCTCGGCACGCTGACCAGCCCGATGGTCTACTTCATGCAGTGCGACAACGACGGCCTGTACAACAACACGTTCCAGAACGCCGACACCGGCACGTTCACCGGCCTCATGGTCCTCTTCGAGGCCCCGTACAACCAGACATCCGGAACGGTCGTCGGCGCGGTCCTCGAGGGTACGCCGGTCACCAACGACATCACCATGTCGGGCAGCTCGAGCATCTGCTACAACCAGACCGCCATCAACAACTGCACGAGCGACTCGCTGCGCACCACCACGGTGACCGCCGTCCCCGGCTCGTGGCAGCAGCTCTCGAACAACTAAGGACGGCGGCGGCGCTCAGGCGGCGGCTGAGGCCGGGACAACGGCAAAAGGGGCGGGCGGCCATTCGGCCGCCCGCCCCTTTTGCCGTTCCCGGCCGCGGACGTCCCGGCCCTGCCCGCGCTCAGGCCCAGCGCTTGATGGCGGCGTCGGAGAGGCGGTCGGCGGCTTCGTTTAAGCGCAGGCCGACCACGTCGAGGCGGCGCAGCAGCTCGCGGCACTTCACGACCTCCATGGTGAGCTTGCCGCGGAACAGGCGACCGAGCTCGATGTCGTAGAGGCGGCGGATCTCGCCGGCCGACTCCTTCGAAGCCAGGGCGGTCTTCACGTCTTTGGGGTCGTTGGCGATGGCCTGCACCGCGAGCTGCAGGTCGGCGATGCCGGCCGCGGTCGCGTCGAGCAGGCCCAGGTACGAGGTGGCGGCCTTGATCTCGTAGAGGTCCCACTCGCGGATGAAGTCGCGCAGGTTGTCGAGCACGTCGTCGATCGAGCGCGAAAGGCGAAAGAGGTCCTCGCGGTCGATCGGCGCCACCAGCACGCCCGAAAGC
>CAZFJE010000144.1:0-8654 GCA_964519555.1 uncultured Thermoleophilia bacterium | reverse complement strand
CTGCACGCGCTTGCGGTAGTTCTCGAACTCGGCCTTGAGGCGCTGCAGATGGTCGCACTGGCGATCACAGTCCGCAGCGGACCCCGCAGGCTGCCCAGTACCAGCGCCGGTCGCGGCATCGACGGCGCTCGCCGACGGATCCCCGGCCATCGCGGCCCGCGCCGCACCGTTCGCCGCCGTTTCTGTCGAGGCGTAGGCCGCGACTGCCTCTGCCAAGCGTCGCGCAGTTTGCCTCTCGCGACCCAAGGCTCTCGTGGATCTGTCGTGCGATTGCTCACAGTCTGGGAGCCACCCTAACGCTGCGCGACCGCCGTTGGACCTCTCACGACGCCCGGGACTTCTGGGAGAAGCGCGCAAAGACGGCGCGCGCCTTCTCGAAGTCGGACCGAGACTCGTCGAAGTTGCCCATGGCGGAGAGCACTTTGGCGCCACCCATCGTGCAGCGAGCCACCTCGAGCTCCTGAGCGAAGCGCTGATAGATCGCTCGGGCCTCCTTGTAGGCGACCAGGGCCTCTTGCAGTTGGCCCAGGTTCCGCAACGCGTTGGCGCAGCCCATCGCGCAACGGGCCACCTCGAGCTCCTGAGCGAAGCGCTGATAGATCGCTCGGGCCTCATCAAAGCAGACCAAGGCCTCTTGAAAGCGCCCCAAGCCGGCGAAGACGTTGGCACGGTTCGCACTACAGCGCGCCACCTCGGTCTCCTGGCCGCAGCGCGCATAGACGGCTCGCGCGTCCTCAAAGCCGGTCAGGGCATCTTGAAAGCGCCCCAGCGTGCCAAGCACGAGTGCGCGATTCATGACACAGCTGGCCACCTCGAGCTCGTCGCCACAGCGGGCAAGGACGGCCTGTGCCTCGTCGTAGCCGGCCAGGGCCTCTTCGAAGCGTCCCGTTGCGGCAAGCAGGTTGGCGCGGTTGGCGGTGCAGCGAGCCACCTCGCTTTCCCGGCCGGCGCGGACAAGCGCGGTCCGCGCTTTGTCGTAACCGGCCAACGCTTCTTCGTAGCGGCCGGTGTCGGCAAGCACGACCGCGCGGTTCATGGTGCAGCAGGCAGCCTCGGCATCCCGGCCCAGACGCACAAGGACGGCCCGGGCCTCGTTGTAGCCGGCCAGGGCCCGCTCGAAGTCGCCCCGCCTGACCCACGTGTTGGCGCGGCCTGCGGTGCAGCGCGCTACCTCGATCTCCTGACCGAGGCGTGCGTAGATGGTCTTCGCTTCGTCGTAGAAAGCGATCGCGTCCTGGTGGCGGCCAAGGCGCGACAGGCGCTGCGCCTGCGCGCGGGCCGCGGCCGCCTGACGCTGGTCTTCCCTCCGCTGAGCGAGGTCGGATGTTACGACTGGCGTAAGCCTGCCGAACTCCTCGAGAGGCCCATCCGCTCCACCTCTACCCGCACGAGATCGCAGGCGAAGTGCAGCGACCCAGCGCCGCCGTCCGGGCGACTGCAGACTCCGAAACATGCTCTCGGCCTCATCGTCGACTGTGCACGGTCCGCGGTCATCGATCAACGTCATCGCCTTGCTCCTCATGGAAGACTGCCTGCTGTGATTTTCGGCGTGCCGCGACCGGCACTGGATGGGCAGTCTTCCTCATGGCTCTAGGTATCCTCGCCCAATTTTCACCTGGGGTCTTCAACTCGGTCTGCGCGATTGCCGATACTCCCTCCATGGCCGACTTCTATCAGAGGCTGGGCGTCTCCCAGAACGCACCCCAGGACGAGATCCGCAAGGTCTATCGCCGACTTGCGAGGCAGTATCATCCGGACCGCAACCCGGGCGACAAGGCCGCCGAGGCGGCGTTCATCGAGATCAACGAGGCCAATGCGACGCTTTGCGACCCCGAGAAGCGCCGGCGGTACGACATGCTGTTAGGCGCGGGCGTCTACAACGCCCGTACCGGCAGGGCGTATCGGCCGGGGGAGAGCGCCGTTCAGGACTTCGACCCACGCCTCTTCCAGCGGGGTAGCCGCGCGTTCCAGATGGGCAACTTCGCTGACGTCCTGTCGGACCTGAATGGCGACACCAGACAGAGCGGGCGGCGCGCCGGAGACTCGTAAGCCGAGGCGACAACCCCCAAGATGGCGGCGAGTGTCGCCTTCCACGGCGACGGTTTCACGCCCGCGCCCCAGACCAGCCCCCGGCCAGTTCCAGGCTCGAATGCAAGCGCCCCACGGGCGCCGTGGCGTCGCCAAGACGGCCAACATAGGCAGACGTCCTATCTCAGCCCCCGGCACTCAGGGCGATGTCATCTTTGAGAGCAGCCAGAGAGGTCGCTGCACAAGGACTCATCGAGAGGGCCGTGATGACACACACAGAGAAGGCGGAGATCACCGAGCGCCTACTCGCTCGCTACACTCATCTCGGCGCGCTACTCGTTCGCGACAATGAGATCGTGTGCCGATTGTTCGCCACCATGGACATCGGCAAGGACCGCGAGATCGGCGCCTACCTCGCATCGTTCCTGGTCGCCTGAGCGTCACGGGCGCGAGGAGCGGCACGCCTGCTGGCCCCCGTACAGCCCGACGATCTCTGACCGCTGTCGGTGCCCCGCCTTCAGGCTGACGGCGGGGCTCGACATTCCCGTCGTGGACTTTCTGTTGATCGCCGTCCTTGACGTGGCGGAGATGATCGATCGCCATGGAGACGAAACCCATGAAGTTCCGAGCCAAGGTCATTCCTTCCGGCAACGCGACTGCCGTCGAGGTCCCGGCACACGTCATGAAGGCCCTCGGTCCCGGCGCTCGGCCCTTGATCGCCGTCACGATCAACGGCCATACGTGGCGCAGCAGGGTCGCACTGATGCGCGGGCGGTGCCTGGTCGGGATCAGCGCCGCGAACCGCGCCGCAAGCAGGATCGCCGAGGGCAACGACGTCGAGGTCGATCTCGAGCTCGACACCGAGCCGAGAGTAGTACCTGAGCCGCCGGACCTCGCCACGGCGCTGAACGACGACCCACAAGCCAGAGCCGCTTTCGACCGCCTACCTTACGGCCTCAAGCGCAAGCACGTCGTCGCCATCGAACAAGCCAAAGACTCAGAGGTCCGCCAACGCAGGATCGCCAAGCTGGTCGCAACGTTGCGGCCAGACCGCGCTTAGGCGCCGACCGTCGGCGCCCGCGCCCGGTCCCGGCGGCTTGCAGTGCCTCCAGCTAGGCCACCTTCCGAGCCGCCGCGCCGCGAAGCTCCTGGTTCACGAGAACCTCGGTGATGCGGTATCCCGCATTCGCCACCATGGCGCCGGCGGGGCCCTTCCAGACCCCCTGCAGCCGACCAGCGAAGGTCTCGGCCTCGCCCAGGCTGTCGAACTCGAGCTCCCCTATCACCATGTGTTCGTCGTCGAGGGGCCGCTCGATCGAGAGTCGGCGCACGCCCGAGGCTTCGCGTGCGAGAGGATCGCTGTCGAAGAGCTTCTTCCACGCGCCGTAGTCCGAGACGGTGTGCCAGTAGTTCAGAACGTACATGGCGCTTCCTTTCGTCCGCTTCTGTGATCCGGTAAGCACCACCCTTTCTTTACCCAGTGCCGGCAGAAGAACGAGGCGCTGCCGACGTTCGCTCGCAAGCGATCTCCGAAGGCGTGAGCGCAGGCGCGCCAGGTGATACGGTGAAGTGCATGAACGCTGATCACTCTGCCCCCCAGGACCCCCGGGAGTTGCCGCCGACCGCGCGCCGGATCCTCGACGCAGCCCAAACGATCCTCGCCGAACGCGGCTACTCCGAGCTGACGATGTCGGCGCTGGAACACGAATCCGGCGCCAATCGCGCCCTCGTGGCCTATTACTTCGGCAGCAAGGCCGGCCTCGTCACGGCCTTGATCGACGGCATCTTCGTGAACCCGCAGGTCGGCCTGGTCGAGGAGATCCGCGCCGAGCCACCGGGCGCCGAGCGCACCGCCCGATTCCTCGAGTGGCAGCAGCGAGTGTCGTCCAGCGACCGCACCAACCGCATGCTCTACGAGCTTCTCCCGCACGCACTGCACGACCCCGAGGTGCGCGCTCGGTTCGCCGAAGAGTATCGCGCGTACCGCACTGTCGACGCCGACTGTCTCACCACGTCCGCGACGGATCGCGACAGCTGCGATGCCGACGCGATGGCGGCCGTGGCGATCGCCGTCGTTGAGGGTCTCGCCATGCAACGGGCGCTCGACCCTGAGGGCTTCGACCACGAGCGCGCCTGGCGGTTCTGGCGCTCGCTCATCGGCGGCTTCCTGGGCCTGCCGACCGACTGAACCATCGCGCCTCGCATATCTCCCCGGCCCCCGGCCCAGCGCACCTTGAGCAACGGCGACCGCGGCTTGACACCGCGCAGTTAAACGGTCATATAACTATTACACGACCGTTTAATCGCCGCCCTCGAGCGGCGGCTTCAAGGAGGATGGACGATGGGGACCACTCTGACGCCTGCGGGCGCGCTGACCGGCGTGGCCGGCCTGCGCGGCCGCCACTTCTTCACAGACCAGGACTTCACGCGGCAGGAGTTGCTCGCTCTGCTGGACCTGGCGGTCGAGCTGAAGGCCCTCTACCGCCGCCGCCCGCTGACGCCGTTTCTCGAGGGCCGCACGCTCGCCATGATCTTCGAGCAGCCGTCGACGCGTACGCGCATCAGCTTCGAGGCCGGCATGACCGAGCTCGGCGGCCACGCCCAGAACCTGCGCCCCGGCGAGATCCACCTGGGCGGCCACGAGACGATCGCCGACACGGCCCGCGTGATCAGCCGCCTTGTCGACGCGATCATGGCGCGCACCGCGTTCCACACCACCCTCGCCGAGCTCGTGCAGCACGCCACGGTCCCGGTCATCAACGGCCTCACCGACGACTACGACCACCCCGTGCAGACGATGACCGACGCGCTGACCATCCTTGAGCACCTCGGCACGGTCGAGGGACTCACCTGTGCGTTCGTCGGCAAATGCACCGACGCGATGGGCACCTCGATGGCCCTCACCCTGACGCGCCTCGGCAGCAGCGTGGTGATGGCGGCCCCCGCCCAGGAGCAGATGACGCCCGAGATCGAGACGCTGGTGCGCGCCAACTGCCAGCAGAGCGGCGCCTCGCTGACGCTCACAGACGACGCCGTCGCGGCCGTCGCAAACGCCGACGTGGTCTTCACCGTCGGCTGGTGGTGGATGCAGCCCGAGGACGAGAAGAACGAGCTGCGCCGCATCCTGCGCCCCTATCAGGTCGACGAAGCCCTGTGGGCGCACACGAAGCCGGGGGCGAAGTTCATGCACTGCCTGCCGGCGATACGCGGCGAAGAGATGACGAGTGGCATACTCGACGCTCCTTTCTCGATAGTCCTCGACGAGGCGGAGAACCGCAAACACTTCGAGAAGGCCCTGCTGCTGGCGCTCATCGGAATCGACACGTTGCCATCCGATCCCGAGCTGCAGCCGATCGCTCGAGCCCTTCTGTCATGACCGCACGCGCGAGCCGTTCATCATCCTCGACAAGGGAGCGACCGTGGAGTCTCCAATGACCTCCGCAAGTCCGGCACGGCAGACTCACGCCTTCGGCCAGGAGCGCCAGAAGCTCCGCAAGTCGCTGCGTCGCATCGATCTCGTGTTCATCACCGTCGCCGCGCTCGTGGCCATCGACACGATCGCGGTCACCGCCGGTATCGGCGGCGGGCAGACGCTCGTCTGGCTCCTCGTCCTGATCGGCGTCTACCTCGTGCCCTACGGCATGATCGTCTCCGAGCTCGGCTCCGCCTTCCCCTACGAAGGCGGACCGTACGTGTGGCCGCGCCTGGCGTTCGGGCGGCTGGCCGGCGCCTACACCGCCGTCTTCTTCTGGATGTCGAACCCCGTGTGGGTGGGCAGCACCGTGGCCGCGGTCGTCGTGGCGGCGATCAACAGCCTCGTCGTTCCGAAGCACCCGCTCGGCACCTGGGCCTCGATCGCCGTGGGGCTCGGCGTCGTGTGCGCCTGCACCCTGTTCTCCTGGGTCGAGCTACGCTGGGGCAAGTTCGCGGGCGCCGTCGGCACCATCGTGCGGCTGCTCACCCTGGGCATCTTCCTGGCGCTGGTCGTAGTCTTTCTCGTGCAGCACGGCAAGCCGGCCGGCACCGTGACCTTTGGCAGTCTGCGACCGACGGTCGTGGGCTTTCTCGGCGTCATCGGCCTATTGCAGTTCCTCTTCGTCGGCTTCGAGCTCTCGAGCGGCGCCGCCGAGGAGATGACCAATCCGCAGCGCGACATCCCCAAGATGATTGTGCGGTCGGGACTGATCGCCGCGCTGGTAACCGGCTCCATCATCCTTGGTGTGCTGCTCGTCGTGCCCGGTAGCGGGCTCTCGAAGGTCGCCGGCTTCACCGACGCCTACGCGTCTGTCGCGGGCGTGCTGGGCGGCGCCACACATGTGTTCAACTACCTGATCGCCGCGCTGGTCATCCTCACGGCCATCAGCACGGGCGCCGTGTGGCAGCAGGGGACGTGCCGCGTACAGGCAGTGGCTGCGCTCGACGGCGCGGCGCCGCTGTGGATGGGCAAGTTCTCCAAATCTGGCACGCCGGTCGCCATGAACATCGTCTCGACGATCATCGGCGGGGCGTTCGTCGCCGTCGTCTTCCTGCTGGCGAACGGCAGCCTCGAGACGTTCTTCGCAATCACCATCGCCGTCGTGATCTCGTTGACGGCGATGATGTACCTGCTCATCTTCCCGGCCGTCATCGCCCTCCGGCGCAAGTACCCAGACCGCCCGCGGCCGTTCCGCGTGCCCGGCGGCACGCTCGGCCTGTGGCTCAGCGTGATCGGCGCCGAGAGCATCATCGTCATTACGACGATCACGCTGCTCTGGCCCGGGCTGATCGACCACCTGCTCGGCAAGAGCTACGACATCACCGGGATCTGGGGCGTGTCGCGCGCCTACTTCGAGACCGTGACGTTGTCGATCGTGGGATTCTTCGTGCTCGTGGCCGTGGCGTTCTGGCTCTGGGGCCGGCGTAACATCGCCATGGGGATCGTGGGCGAGAACGACCTGCTCGCCGGGTCGCCCCTGGAACCCGGCGCCGGCACCGAACGGGTCGCGACGGGGGAACAATCCCGCAGCGACCCGGTCGCCGGCACCGTATGAGCGCGGCGGCGGCGGCAGCCACGACCAGCCCGCCGCCGCCGATCAGCACCGCCCGGCGCGTCAGCCCGGCGTCGATACCCGAACCGTGTGGCAGTCGGTGCTCACGCGCGCCTGCCGCGACTCGCCCGGCGGGCGTTCTCCAGCTCAGCCAGCGTGGGAATGCCCTTGTTGCCGAGCTGCGTGACCTTCAGGCCGGCAGACCAGGCGGCGGTGTCACAGCACTCGGCCGGCGGCAGGCCCTTCGCCAGCGCCCAGGCGTAGGCGCCGTGAAAGGTGTCGCCTGCTCCGCAGGAGTCAACAACGGTGACCGGAGCGGCATCCCAACGCTGCAGCGACTCGGGGGCTTCTCCCGTCGTGAACACGCCGCCCCGCGGCCCCTGGGTGACCCCGAACAGCACGCGGCAGGAACCGCTCCAGAGCTCGACGGCCGCCTGTTCTGCCGGGTGCTGCGTCACGTTGCGCGCATACGTCTCGGGCGCTATCACGTGGTCGGCCCGGCCCAGCAATCTGCCCGTCCATGGCCGCCCGGACCCGCTGTCGACGACGGTGGTCACCCCTCGCGCCTCGCATTCGTCGAGCGCCGCCGTGGCCAGGGCCTCGTCGGTCACGTCCAGGAGGGCGACGTCGACGCCCTCAAGGAACTCCGGCAGCTGCTCGATCATGCGCGCATCGGCAAACGGCTGTGGCAGCCAGATGATCGTGCGAGTCCCGTCTCCCCGCGCAAGGATGACCGCCGAGTGCTGCGAGGGCTGGTCGTAGACAGTCCAGGTGCACTCCACGCCCTCGGCATCGAGCTCCGCGGTGAGCGCGTGGGCATACTCGCCAGTCCCGCACGCCGCCAGAAGCTTGACCGTGCCCCCCAGCCTCTTCGCGGCGATCGCGCCCCGGCCGGCCGTCCCGCCGACGACCACCTGATGCTCGAGCGCGCGCGTCACTGAGTCGGCCTTCGGATAGTCGTCGAGGACGTAGAGGTAGTCCACCGTCGCCATACCGATCATCGCCACTACCGGCGTACGGCTCGCTTCTGACCTGGCACCCACTCACTGCCTCCTCGGCGCTCGACACGATCGTTTCACAGGGTCCGACCCCCCGATGGAGCAGACGCAACCGCTCTCGGCTGAACGACTCCCAGTCGATGGGCCCTCCCTGCCCCACTGTCGACGCGGGGCCGCCCACTTGCGCTTCTACTCTTTGCCGGACAGCATCCAGGCCCCCAGGAAACAGACGACCCCGACGATCAGTGCCGCCAGGCCGTGCTTGACGTGCTTGTGCGCGGAGCCGGCGAGATGTCCGGGGAAGAACCCGGGCAGTGAGCCGGCAGGCGTCACCCAGTAGTAGACGCCGAGCGCGACGAGCGCGACACCCAAGACGATGAGAAGGACCATGAGTAGTCTCCGGTTGTTCACGCCAGCTCCCTTTCTCGGCTTCCTCTTCTGGCCCACGACCCTACTCACGGGTGCGCAGGCGGACAACGGCCTAGTCGAGCCAGGTCGTGACACCGGCTGCGTCGAGGGGCGTCCGGGTCTCGGGGGACTGTGCCGGCACACCGATGGCACAGCCGTTGAGGGAGTACTCACCGACCGGCAGGCCGAGTGC
>CAZFJE010000143.1:0-8699 GCA_964519555.1 uncultured Thermoleophilia bacterium | reverse complement strand
TGGGGACCTCACGGTACCCCGTGGGAGGCTGGCCTTCTCATCCCATCTGCTAGGAGGCGGAGGGGCGGCGGGCTGCCGCAGGCAGCCCGCCGCCCCTCCGCCTCACCGCCAGGTCAACGGGTAAGGAGCGGGGAGTCATGAAGAAGCGCAGAGACTGGATCGTCGTGGGGATCGTGGCGGCGGTCCTTGCGGTCGCGGTCGTGCTGGCCGGCACCGTCGTGCCGGGCGCGGCCGGCAGGGCGGTCGCGCTGGGCACGACGCCGTCGCCGTGGCCCTCGCCGTCGGCCGGCGTCGTGTTGCAGGTCGGGCATGACGGTACCTTCAAGAAGCAGTACACGCTGGCCGACCTTCAGGCGCTGGGACAGGGTCCGTTCAACGGCTTCGCCGGTTTCATGAACAGCGGGAACATCGTGTACGGTCCCGAGGCAGTGAGCGGCATCAGGGTGACGGACATCGTGCAGGATGCGCTCCAGACGCAGCTGACCACGGCCCAGTCCGTCGCCTTCATCGGCTCTGACGGCTACTCGCAGACGTACTCCGATGCCCAGCTCACCCACATCGACCAGATGACGCAGCTCTACGACGCGTCGTACAAGCCGCCCAAGGCGGTCTCGTCTACAAGCTACGCGGGGGCGTTCGTGCCAGTCCTCGTGTACAGCGACCCCGCAGGCAATGTGTTTGACCCTGATCCGGCGCCGAACGGTGACGGGCCGCTGCGGCTCATGGTCGGGGACACGCTCGACGAACCTGTGGTGATGACCGGCAGCGACAGCGTCAAGTGGCTCGTCAAGATCAACGTTGTCGACTCTGTCGCCAAGAACTGGAGCCTCAAGCTGACCGGGCTCAAGATCAAGGGCAAGCGCCAGGCGCGCACCCTCACGCGCAACGACTTCCAGAGCTGCGTGAACTGCCACGGCTCGTCGTACACGTTGTCTGGCCACAAGTACTCGGGCACGCCGCTGTACCTGCTCGTGGGCGAGGTCGACGGCGGCGCGACCATGGACTACAACGCGGCCCTCGCCAAAAAGGGCTACCGCGTCGAGATAGTCTCCACGAGCGGCAAGACGCGGATCGTGAGCTCGCGCACCATCATCGACAAGCGCAACATCGTGCTTGCCTGGCAACGCGACGGCGCACTGCTCGGCAGCAGCGCGTTCCCGCTGCGCCTGGTCGGCGCCAAGCTGCGCGCCTCGCAGGAGCTCGGTCGCATCAAGTCGGTCGTGCTGCTGCCACCGGCCAAGAAGTAAGGCGGTGGCGGGGGCGCCTGCGGCGCCCCCGCCACTCCGGCGCGCGCCCGGGTGCACCCTCCGTCCGGGCGAGCGCATCGGGGCGGGCGCGGGCCCTGCGGCCTGCGCCCGCCCACAGCGCGTTAGAGCGAGCACGACGAAAGGACGGCCATGAGCCATCGCGGCATCGGCCCACGGACGGCCAGGGGCGGCGCGACGATCCCCAGCCGTCGCACTCGGGGCGTCCGTCCTGCTGGTCTGGTGGCGCTCGTGCTGGTCGTGCCCGCTCTGGTGCTCGCGGTGGCGCTGGCCGTGGGTGGGCTGGCCGGCTGCGGCTCGGGCGGCGGCAGCGGCTCGGGCGCGGCGGGCGCGTCGGCGGGGCCCGGCGGACCGGTCGTGCTCACCGTGGAGGGCGCCAAGGGCACCAAGTCGTTCACGCTGGCCGAGCTCAAGGCGATGCCGGCCTACACCGGCTACGCCGGCATCAAAGACAGCGTGGGCGTGGTCACCGCGCCGGTGCAGTACACCGGCGTGGCGCTCGACACGCTCACCTCGCTGGTCGGCGGCGTCGACCTCGCGCACGGCGTCACGGTGCTCGCCAAAGACGGCTACGGCATGACCTTCTCGGCCACGCAGGCGGCCGGCGGCGGCTTCACCACCTACGATCCGGTCACCGGCGCCGAGCGCCCGCCGGCGCTCAGACTCACCGTGCTGCTCGCCTACGAGAGCCAGGGCAAGCCGCTCGATCCCGCGATCGACGGTCCGTTGCGGCTGGTGTTCGCCGAACCCAAGGACGACGTCGTGGTCGACGGCCACTGGTCGGTGCGCTGGGTCGACAAGGTCGTGGTGAAGAAGTCGCTCGGGCAGTGGAGCGTCTCCGTACAGGGGGCGACGAGCTCGATGCTGACCCAGTCCTCGTACATCTCGTGCGCCTCGCCGGGCTGCCACGGCAGCAGCTACACTGACAAGTCCGGCGTCATGTGGGAAGGCGTGCCGCTCTGGCTCGTGGTGGGCTCGGTCGACGACGGCCACACCCACGGCGCCGGCGCCTTCAACCGCGCCCTGGCGGCCAAGGGCTACCGCATCGAGCTCATCGCCCAGAACGGCGTCACCACCTTCCTGAGCTCGCGCGACCTGCTCAAGCACAAGGACTGGATCCTGGCCGGCAAGGTCGGCGGCGACGAGCTCAGCCCGGACGAGTTCCCGCTACGGCTCGTCGGCCCCGGCCTGACCGACGACGAATCGATCGGACGCATCACGAAGGTGCTGCTGCGCTTCAAGTGAGGGTGACGATGGCTGGTCACAGGGCAGCGGGAGCGGTGGTGGCGGCGGTGCGCCGTGCGACCGACGTCTGCAGCGCGATCGACAGCTGCCGCGCGACCGGCGCCGGCCTGCCGCGGGTCGCAGCCGCCGCTGCCGCGACGCTGCTGGGCGCCGCGCTGCTGCTCGGCGTGGTCGCCATCGGCGCCTGTTCGTCCTCGTCGTCGGGGTCGAGCGTGTCGTTGGTCGACGCCGACAGCCTGATCATTCCGTTCGGCCAGCTCGCGCAGGCCTATCAGGCCGCTCACCCCGGCGTGCGCGTCACCACCGAGAGCCACGGCAGCATCCAGGTCATCAGGCAGGTGACCGACCTCGGCCGCAGCTTCGACGTGCTCACCTCGGCCGACGCCGCGCTGGTCGCCCTGATGATGGAAAAGGAGGGCGACGCGGGCGTGGCGGCCGGCACGACGGGCGTCCCGACCGCCGACTGGTACGCGGTCTTTGCCACCAACCGCATGGTGCTGGCCTACTCGCCGCACAGTCGCTACGCGTCGCTGCTACGGTCGGGCGACTGGATCCGCGCGCTTACCACTCCCGGTCTGCAGTTCGGCCTCGCCGACCCGCGCTTCGACGCCACTGGCTACCGCGCGCTCATGGTGCTGCAGCTCGCCCAGGCCGCCTATCACGACGACCACCTCTTCGCCGATCTCACGGTCGGGCGCTTCTCGCCGCCCATCACCGTCGCGAGGAGCGGCGGCCGCGACGTGATCGACGTGCCCGAGCTGCTCGCCCCCGTCTCGGGCACCGGCCTCGTGGTGCGCGACGCGAGCATCGAGCTCGTTGCCTTGCTCGAAGCCGGCGACCTCGACTGCGCCTTCGAGTACGAGAGCGTCGCGCGGCAGCATCACCTCCCCTTCGTCACGTTGCCGGCGCAGATCGACCTGGGCTCCCAGCGCTACGCGGCCGACTACGCCAAGGTCGCCGTGGCGATTGCCTTTCAACGCTTCGCTACGGTCAAGCCGCTCTTCGTGGGCGCGCCGATCGCCTACGCCGTGACCATTCCGCTCACTGCGCATGACCCCGCGGGCGCGGCGCGCTTCGTCGCCTTCTTGCTGGGGCCGCGGGGCCGCGCCATCCTGGCCGCCAACGACCAGCCGGCCGTCACGCCGGCCCTGGTCGATCACTACGGCAAGCTGCCGGCCGCCCTGCGCCCGCTGTGCGTGGCGATGAAGCCGGGGGAGGTGCCGTGAGCGCCGTCGACACCCGCGAGATCGACGATCAGGCCGCGCCGGCGGACCGGCGAGACGAGCGCGCGGGCGGCGGCGGGGCCGTACGGCCCCGCCGCCGCCCTGCCGCATTTTCGGTCGTGTCGTGGGCTCTCGGCCTGGTGTTGCTGGTGTTCGTCGCGGCGCCACTGGTGGCCCTGGTCACCGGCACCAGTCTGCACGAGTTCCTCAGCACGATCGGCGAAGCCGACGTGCGCCAGGCGCTCGCCACCTCGGTCGAGGCCGCCGTGCTGGCGACCGTGCTGGCCTGCATCGGCGGCGTGCCGCTCGCCTACCTGCTGGCGCGCCGTGACTTTCCGGGCAAGCGCCTGGTCGAAGGACTGATCGACCTGCCCATCGTCTTTCCGCACACGGCCGCCGGTATCGCCCTGCTGCTGGTCTTTGGCCGCAGCGGCGTGTTCGGGCGCGGCTTCGCCCACCTCGGCGTGGCCTTCACCGACACCCTGGCCGGCATCGTCGTGGCCATGATGTTCGTGAGCCTGCCGTTCCTGGTCGACACCGCGCGCGAGGCCTTCGCACTGATCGACCCCGGCTACGAGCAGGTCGCCCGCACGCTGGGCGCTACGCCGGGCAGCGCCTTCGCGCGAGTGGCGTTGCCGCTCGCCCGGCGCGGTGTGCTCGCCGGCGCCCTGCTCATGTGGGCGCGCGGCATGAGCGAGTTCGGCGCCATCGTCATTCTCGCCTACAACCCCAAGACCATGTCGGTCCTGGTCTACGAGCGCTTCGAGGGCCTCGGCCTCGACGCGGCCAAGCCGGCCGCCCTGCTGATCGTGCTGCTCGCCCTCGCCGTCTTCATCGTCGTGCGCGCCACGGCCGGCCGGCGCGGGGTGCAGCCGTGATCCGCGCCGACGGACTCGGCCTGCGCGCCGGCTCGTTCACCGTCGGGCCGATCGACCTGGCGGTCGCCGACGGCGAGTATCTGGCGGTCGTGGGTCCGAGCGGCGCCGGCAAGAGCCTGCTGCTCGAGGCGCTCGCCGGGCTGCGGCCCATCGCGTCGGGTCGCGTCGAGGCCGGCGGGCGCGACGTCACCGCGGCGCCCCCCGAGCGCCGCGGCATCGGCCTGGTCGGCCAGCGCGCGTTACTGTTCCCGCACCTGACCGTGGAGCGCAACATCTCGTTCGGTCTCGAGGTCACCGGCGGCGGCCTGGCGCGCTGGACCGGCGGACGCCGGCGGCACTACGGTGGGGTCGGCGAGGTGGCCGAGGCGCTCGGCGTGGCCGCCCTGTTGCCGCGGCGGCCCGGCTCGCTGTCGGGCGGCGAGCGTCAGCGCGTGGCGCTAGCGCGCGCGCTGGCCACCCGGCCCCGCGCGCTGCTGCTCGACGAGCCGCTCAGTGCCCTCGACCCCGAGGCGCGCGAGGAGCTCCAGGCCGAGCTGCGCCACGTGCACGAGCGCTTCGCGATGACGATCGTCCACGTCACCCACAGCCTCGACGAGGCGTTGGCGGTGGCCGGTCGCTGCGTGGTCATGATCGCGGGACGCATCGTGCAGGATGGCGCGATCGACGACGTCGTCGCGCGCCCTGCCAGCGCCGCCGTGGCGCGGCTTACCGGGGCGCGCAACGTACTGGCGGCGATCGCCGGGCCGGCCCGGACCGCGCCGGCGACCGCCGCATCGGCCGGGGCCACGCTGGCGGCGACGCTCGCACCCACCGACGGGCCGGCGACGCCCGCCGACGGTGGCTGCGAGGTGACGCTCGCCGACGGCCTCGTGCTGCGCGCGGCGGGCGTTGCCTCGCGGGGGGCGGTGACGGTCGTGGTGCGCGCCGACGGCATCGTCGTGCGGCCGGCCCGCGAGGCGGCCGGCCCGCCGGCGCAGCCGGCCGGCCGCCTCGCGCGCCCCGGCGGCGACGACAACGTCGTCGCCGCCCGCGTCGCGCAGGTTCGCGCCACGGCGACGGGCTGCCTGGTCACGGTCGACGCCGGCGGCCTCACCGCGCTCGTGCCGCGCGCTTACGGCGAGGACCTCGCGCTGGCGCCGGGCGCTGCCGTGGAGCTCGTGATACCGTCGGCCGCGGTCCACGTCATCTCCGATCACAACGCGGGCGGGCAGTCGTGAGACTGACGGCGAGACAGTGCTTCGCGCGGCGTGGCGGGCGGCCGCAAGGTCGACCGAGCCGCGGCGGCCCCGCGATGGCGAAGGTCGTCGTCGTGCTGCTGGCCGCGGCGCTCGTGGTCTTTGTGGTGGGCGCGAGCGTCGGGCGCGCCGTCGCCGGCGCCACGGACACCATGACCCGCGGCTGGGGCACGGCGGGTCATCCGTTCGATCTCGGCAAGAGCACCACAAGCAGTGACCTTGCCCTCACGAAGAACAAGTCCGGCCAGCAGCTGACACTGGCCCGGCACGTGCTCTGGTCGCACACCGTGGGAGGGTCGGGATCCGGCGTGGGATCCGCGCAATGGCTCCCCGGCGGAGGCGTGCTGGTCTGCACCGGCGGCGAGGTCGAAGAGCTGAACGCCGACGCTAACACCGACCCGACCCCCGCCTGGCAGTACACGAGCGCAGACCACCCCGGTCTCGATGCGTCCTGGGCCTGGGAGTTCACCACCGGCGGCCACACCTACGTACTGATCGCCGACCTCGCGACAAAGAGCGTCTTTGCGGTCGACCGGTCCGCAAGCCCCGGCGCCGCCCCGGTCTGGACCTGCACCGGCGCCGGCGCGTACACGCTGTCCGACCCGGTGTGTGCCGAGTTCGTGGCCAAGGGCACCGCAGGTCAGCCCTCGGTACTCATCGCCGACGACAGCGCGACAGCGCCCGTCGTGCTCGAGGTCGCCTGGGCCGACCCGAACGACCTGGTGTGGCACTACGGTGGCCATCCAGGCACCGGCGACGGGCAACTGATGGGCCCGACCGACGTGGAGCGTGAAGGCGACGGTCCGTCCGGCACGACCTTGATCGCCGACGCCCGGGCCGACCGCGTCATCACGGTAAGCGACAGCGATGGTGGAGCAAGCGGCGACGGCGCCGCCCCGCTGTGGGCCTACGGCAGCGGCCTGAACGACCCGATGGGCGCGGGCCTCGAGTCGAACGGCGACACCATGATCGCCGACACCGGCAACGGCCGGGTGATCGAAGTGGCGCCCAACGGCAGCCAGGTCTGGAGCTCATCGTCAGTCGGCGGCGCGGCGGCCGCCGGCGCGCTCGGCCAGCCCCGGCTGGCCGAGCGCGCCTGCGGCTTGTCCCCCTCGGGTGTCTCGGCCGACAAGATCGACGGCGCCCTCCTCGTGTGCGACACGGCGGCCCAGAACCTTGCACTGGTCGGCAACACAAGCGGCGGTAACGTCGACACCAAATGGGCCCGCCTGACGGGCAGCGGCACACAGGCGCACGTCGTTTCGTTGCGCGTCGACGCCAAGACGACGAGCAAGACACAGGTCTTCGTGCGCTACACGCCGAGCAGTAATGTCGCGAGCGATGAATGCAGCCCCGGCACGCACAGCCTGCGCGGCGTGGTGAGCTCCACCATCAAGTTCACGTTCGTCCTGACCAGCAGCGACCTCTGGCTGACGCCGACCCTCGACGACGTCGTGCTCACTTACACCACCGGCCAGGCCAGATCGAGCAGCTCGGGCAGCGGCGGCGCGTAGGGCGGCAGCGGCTCAGCGTCGGGTGCCGGCACGGGGACCGGGAGCGGCGTGGGCGGCAGCGGCAGCGGCTCGGGGGTCGGCGCCGGGCAGGGGACGAGCACCGACCTGGGCGGCAGCGGCACCGCGGGGAGCTCCGGCGCGACCTCGCGGGCCAGCGGCGCCGACCTGACCGTGCCGGCCGCGGCGCAGCAGGTCACGGCCGGCAGCGCGGCAGGGACGGCCGCAGCGGTCACGGGCATTCCGGTGAACGTCGGAGATCTGAGCGGCGGCGCGCGCGGGGGCGGGGGCGGAAGTCCGCCCCCGCCCACTTCGCGCGCCGCCGCTCACCTCGAGATCGCCGGCGCCGCGGTGCTGCTTGCCTGCCTGCTCGGCGCGCCCGGGTTCGCGGTGCGCCGCCGCATGCGGCGCCTGGGCGCGATCGACCACCCGAACGAGCTCGAAGCGGAGTGGGTGTAGACGGGGCGCGCAGCTTCCGCTGGCAGCAGCGGCGCGCCGCGCGCGGTCGCTCCGCCGTTTCTGCGCCGGCTTTCCGAACGTCGCTCCCCGTATATACTGCCCCCGACTTCTCCGAGCGCCGGATTCCTGAAGGCCGTGACGGTCATGGAGCCGGCGCCGGCAGGGTGTGGCGGGAAACCGCCGCGCCTCCCAGTGCGGAAAGGAGAAACGGCGTGCGCTGTCCGACCATTCCTGGCGATGGGGTCCACCCGGGTGCGCGCTCGTCGCAGCGCTCGTCGCAGCGCTCGTCGCAGCGCTCGTCGCGGCTCCGCGTCGCCGCGCTCGCGGCGCTGTTCGTGGTCGTGCTCGTACTGGCGGCGGCGCGCGTGCCGGCGGCCTTCGCCGACACCTCTACGTTCCCGGGCACCTTCAGCGCCGACAAGTACCCGCGCTACCTGCCCACCGACCACACGACCGTCGCCATGCAGATCGAGCTGGACGGCTCGACGCCCTACCACTTCACCGATGGCTTCTATTACCTCAAACTGGCCTTCTGTCCCACCAGCACCTTCGACCCGGTCGCGGCGCGCGGCTACACGTGGAACCCGACGAGCTCGACCTGGGTGCAGGCCCAGCAGGATTGGGCCGACTTCCCCCAGGTGGACGTGATCAACGACGTCGTTCAGGTGGGCACGAACAACGGCGTCCTGTGGCGCTTCGCGCAGTTCGGCGACGAGTCGGTGGCGACGAGCGGCCTCTCGACGACCTGGTACGCGTTCTGGCTGCTCGCACCGGTCGGCAGGCCCGTGCAGGCCGAGGTCTGTGCCTCGCCCGTGCAGGTCACGCTGCTCGACATGGCGACCGACGGCGGCTGGCTGCACAACGCGACGGCCTCGGGCATAGC
>CAZFJE010000142.1:0-8808 GCA_964519555.1 uncultured Thermoleophilia bacterium | reverse complement strand
TCGCCGACTCCGACGGGCGTGTGCTGGTGGCCTGTTTTTCGTCGCACATCCACCGTATCCAGCAGGCCGTGCAGATCGGCTACCTTCACGGCCGCAAGTTCGCCGTGTCGGGACGCTCGATGGTGAAGAACGTCAACATCGCGCGCAACCTGGGGTACCTCAAGGTGCCCGACGATGCCCAGATCAAGCTCACCGAGATCGACAACTACCCGGCCGACCAGGTGCTCATCCTCACCACCGGCAGCCAGGGCGAGCCGCTGTCGGCGCTGTCGCGCATGGCTTGGGACGATCATCCTCAGGTCGAGCTGCGCCCCGGCGACACCATCGTCCTCTCGGCGCGGCCCGTGCCGGGCAACGAGATCAGCGTGATGGACACGGTCAACCGCCTCATGCGGTCGGGCGCCAAGGTCATCTACGGCAACTCAAGCGGCGTCCATGTGTCGGGGCACGCCTCGCGCGAGGACCAGCGCATGCTGCTCAACCTGTTGAATCCGCGCTTCTTCGTGCCCGCCCACGGCGAGTACCGCCACCAGTATCTGCACCGCGAGCTGGCCCGCGAGGTCGGCATTCCCGACGAGAACATCTTCATCCTCGACAACGGCGACGTGCTCGAGATCACCGCCACGACGGCCGCAGTCACCGGCAAGGTGCCGGCCGGCATGATGTTCGTCGACGGGCTGCAGATCGGCGGCGCCGAGCACGTGGTCCTGCGCGAACGCCAGCAGCTCGCGGGCGATGGCATCCTCATCGCCGTCGTCACCGTGAGCGTGCAGACCGGCGAGACCGTGGCGCCCCCCGAGCTCGTGGCGCGTGGCTTCCTGTACGACGAAGAACACGAGCGCGACCTGCTGGCCGAGGCCCGCGACGACCTGGTCGTACGCCTGCGCGAGCTCACCAACGAGCATGCCACCGGCAGGCGACTGCTGCGCGAGGACATCCACGACACCCTGGCGCAGTTTATCTACCGCCGCACCAAGCGCGAGCCGCTCATCATGCCGGTGGTGGTCGAGCTCTGACGATCTCTCGCCCCTGATCCTGCGGGCGCGCCTAGGGTTCCGGGCGCGCCCGTCGAATAGGCGAACCATGGCTACACCCCGCAGCACCTCTTCCGCCGCCAGCCGACGTCGGGCGGGCGGTTCTTCTGCACCCAAGAAGGCGCGCAGCGCGCCGTCGCGTCGCACCACCCGATCGGCTCCCGCCGCGGCGCGCAAGCGGCGCGGCAAGGGCAGCGGTCGCCGGCGCGAGATCGGCGCCCTCGTCTGTGTCGCCCTGGCGGTCTTCACGGTCTTCGTCCTCTATCTGGGCTGGCACGGCGGCATCCTGGGGCGCTGGCTGGTCGACGGCCTGCGCCTGCTGGGCGGCCTGCTCGCCTATCTCGCGCCGGCCATCCTGCTGTACGCCGCGGTCCTGCTCGTCGTGCGGCGTGAGCGCCGGCCACCCGGCGAGGTGACCGCCGGCGTCGTCATCCTCTGCCTGAGCTTCGCGCTGGCCTGCGCGGCCGACACGTTCGGCCTGTTCGGCGGCACGCGCGTCTCCAAGACCTTCGTTGCTCCCTACATGAAGGACCACGGCGGCGTGGTGGGGGAGAGCCTGTACGCCGGCCTGCACCCCGTCGTCGGCGCCATCGGCGTCACGGTGCTCGTCTTCGTGACCGTCGTCGCCGGGCTGCTGCTGGTCAGCGGCTCGTCGCTGGGTCTGTGGGCCAGCCGCTCGCGGCGCGGCGTGGCCGCCGCCGGCGGCGCGGCGCGGCGTTCGGCCCAGTCCCTGGGCGAACGCCGAGCGGCCGCCCACGAGTTCCGCGAGAGCTCGCGCGAGCAGGCCGCGGCGGCGCGCGCGGCCCAGCAGGCCACGCGCACCGTCGAGCTGATCGACGGCGAGCGCGACGTGCCCGACGTCTTCGGCGGCGGCGCCCTGGCCGTCGCCGCCCAAACGGCGGCGCCGGTCGAGCGCCCGCCGGCGCCCCTGCGCCCCGACGAGATGTTCGACGACCAGCCGGGCGAACAGCTCTCGCTTGCCGGCGAGGCCGACGATGCAGGCGACGACGCGGGCGCCGTGGCCTTCGACCTGCCCGGCGAGCGCCTCTGGAGACTGCCCGACCCCGCGCTCCTGCTGCGCACCAAGGCCGGCGAGGGCGAGGCGCGCGCCGTGATCGAGTCGGTCGCCGCGCAGCTCACCGAGACCCTCGGCCACTTCGGAGTCGAGGCGCGCGTGATCAACACCATCTCGGGCCCGCGGGTCACCCAGTACGAGCTGGCGCTCGCCCCGGGCACCAAGGTCAGCCGGGTGGCGGCGCTCCGCGACGACATCGCCTACTCGCTGGCGGCCACCGAGATCCGCGTGCAGGCGCCCATCCCCGGCAAGTCGGCCGTCGGGGTCGAGGTACCCAACCGCGAGCCCAACTGGGTCAGCCTGGGCGACATCCACGGCGACCTGCCGGTCAACGCCTCGCCGCTGGCCATGTGGATCGGCAAGGACATCACCGGCAAGCCGGTGCTGGCCGACCTCACGCGTCTCATCCACGTGCTGATCGCCGGCACCACCGGCTCGGGCAAGAGCGCCTGCCTGAACAGCATCGTGAGCTCGATCCTGTTGCGCGCCACACCCGACCAGGTGCGCTTCATCATGATCGACCCCAAGAAGGTCGAGCTCTCGCACTTCGACGGCGTGCCGCACCTGCTGGCGCCGGTCGTCACCAACGTGCGCAACGCCGGCGGCGTGCTGGCCACGATCATCCACGAGATGGAGCGCCGCTACGACCTCATGATGCGTACGGGCAACGCCCGCGATCTGCGCGAGTTGAACAAGCAGCTGATCGCGGGGGGCGAGAAGCCGCTGCCCTACATCGTGATCGTCATGGACGAGCTCGCCGACCTCATGATGGTGGCTCCGGCCGAGGTCGAGCACGCGGTGATCCGCCTGGGACAGCTCGCCCGCGCGGTCGGCATGCACCTGGTGGTCGCCACGCAGCGGCCCTCGGTCGACGTCGTGACCGGCCTCATCAAGACGAACATCCCGTCGCGCATCGCCTTCAAGGTCTCGTCGCAGACCGACTCGCGGGTGATCCTCGACACCGGTGGCGCCGAGAGCCTGCTGGGCGATGGCGACATGCTGTTCCACCCCTATTCGAGCTCCAAGATGCTGCGCGTGCAGGGCGCCTTCATCTCCTCCGAGGAGATGAACCTGATCACCGGGCACTGGCGTGCCCAGGCCGCCCCCGAGTACCGCGAAGACATGCTCGAGGTCGCCACCGGCGACTCCGGCGAGGGCGCCGTCGGCGACGGTGGCGATGCTCTCATGGCCGACGCCATCACCACCGTCGTGCACACCGGCGCCGCGTCGGTCGCCCTGCTGCAGCGCCGCCTGCGCGTGGGCTACGCGCGGGCCGGCCGCCTGATCGACATGATGGAGGAGCGCGGTATCGTCTCGGGCTTCGACGGCAGCAAGGCGCGCAAGGTGCTGATCGGCGAAGACGACCTGCCGCGCGTGCTGGGCGGCGGCGAGCCCGCGCCCTCAGAGCCCGAGCCCCCGGCCCCGGCGAGCGACGAAGGCCAGGGCGGCGAGCCCGCCTGAACCCGGTGCGCCGCGCGCGGCTCGAGCCCGTCACCCCGGCACGCTGGCGCGCCTGCGCTCGCGAGCGGTCGCGAGACCGGCCGAAAATTGTGTTCTCGGCGGACCGAACGTAGACTCAGTGGTCGCGGCGTCGCCGCGTAACGGGCGCCGTCCGCAAGGGCGGCACCTCCGCGCCAGTCATCCACGAGAGAGAGTCGCGTGTTCGAGATCGGAAGCACCTTGCGCGAGACCCGGGTCCGGCGCAAGACCACGCTCCAGCAGGCCGAAGACGACACGAAGATCCGTGTCAAATACATCCAGGCCATGGAGAACGACGATTTCGATCTCATGCCCTCGGCGGCCTACGTCAAAGGCTTCCTGCACTCCTACTCGCTCTACCTCGGACTCGACGCCGACGTCATCCTCGAAGAATACCGCTCGCGCTTCGAACCCAACGAAGAGCACGAACCGTTCGGCGGCAACTCGGCACTGGGCCGGCCGCACGCCCATCGCCGGCGCAACACCCTCACGTTCATCGCGGTCGTCTGTCTGCTGATCCTCGGCCTGCTCTACGTGCTCGGGCGCTACGACTCGCCGGGCAAGGCCACGCCGCCGCCGGTCACCGTGGTCAGCCACACGCCGGCGGCGAGCCCCGCGTCGCAGCACTCGACCACCGCCAACGCCGTCTTCGCCGTGCGGGTCGCGGCCGACAACGGCTCCTGTTGGATCCAGGTGCGCAAGACCGGCATCGCCGGGCCGATCGTCTATCAGACGACCATGGTCCAGGGGCAGACCCATACCTTCCAGGCAAGCGGCGCGCTCTACGTGCGACTCGGGGTGCCCGCCTACGTGTCCATCACGGTCAGGGGCCGCGCGCCCTATCAGCCGGCCGAGACCCTGTCCAACAACTACAAGGTGACAAAGAAAGGCGTGGTGAAGCTCTAGATGGCTCAGGACTTCTCGTTCGACGTGGTCTCCGAAGTCGACCGCAACGAGGTGCGCAACGCGGTCAACCTCGCGCAGAAAGAGATCGCTACGCGCTACGACTTCAAGAAGTCGGTGAGCAAGGTCGATCTCGAGGGCGACGATCTCGTGCTCGTCTCCGACAACGACGGCAAGCTGCGCTCGGTGGTCGAGCTCCTCGAAGAGAAGCTCGTTCGCCGCAAGGTGCCGCTCAAGGCGTTGCAGTACGGCCCGGTCGACGCCGCGCTGGGCGGCACGGTGCGCCAGCGCGTCACGATCACCCACGGCATCTCCGACGAGAAGGCCAAGGCCGTGGGCAAGGTCATCCGCAACAACTTCAAGAAGGTCAAAGTGCAGATCCAGGGCGACGCCGTGCGCGTTTTCTCACCCAAGAAAGACGAGCTCCAGGCGGCCATGCAGGCCCTGCGCGACGAAGACTTCGGCATTCCCCTGCAGTTCACGAACTACCGCTGAGCGCGGTCGGGGCCGCGACGTGACCCCGCCGGTCCCGGCGACCTTCGCCGTGATCACCATGGGCTGCCCCAAGAACGAGGCCGACTCCGACCGGCTCGAGGCCGCGCTTGCGGGGGCGGGCCACAGGCCCGCCCCCGCAAGCGCGGCCGACCTCGTCCTGGTCAACACCTGCGGTTTCATCGACGCCGCCAAAGAGGAGTCGATCGACGTGCTGCTCGACGCCTGCGAAGCGGCCCATGCGCGCGGCGCGCGGGTGGCCGCCTACGGCTGTCTGATCGCCCGTCACGAAGCCGAGCTGCGCGCCGCGCTGCCCGAGGTCGACGTCTTCTCGGCCTTCGACGTAGGCCCGGTGCTCGAGCTGCTGGCACGCCTCGGCCGCGGCCGCGCCGCCGGCGATGGGTCGGGCGCGCAGCGCCCGCGCTGCCGCCCGACCCACGCCTACCTCAAGATCTCCGACGGCTGCGATCGGCGCTGCTCGTTCTGCGCCATCCCGCTCATCAAGGGCACCTACGAGACGGTGGCTCCCGCGGAGATCCTGGCGGCCGCGGCCGATGCTCTCAAGGCGGGCGCCCGCGAGCTCGTGCTGGTCGGCCAGGACACGAGCCGCTGGCAGGTCGCCGGATACGGCGGCCTCGAGCGCCTGCTGGGCGATCTGCGGGCCTTGGGGGCCGTCTGGCTGCGGTTGCTCTACCTGCAGCCCGACGGCCTGTCCGCGGGTGTTCTCGAGGCGCTCGCGGCGCACAGCGTGCCGTACCTCGATCTGCCCCTGCAGCACGCCTCGCGCTCGGTGCTTTCCGCCATGGGGCGTTCCGGCGACGGCGACGCGTACCTCGCTCTGCTCGCGCGCGTGCGCACGGCGCTGCCGCAGGCCGCGCTGCGCTCCACCTTCATCGCCGGTTTTCCCGGCGAGACCGACGACGACGTCGAGGAGCTCATCGAGTTCATCGGCGCCGCTCGCCTGGCCGTCGCTGGGGTCTTCGTCTTCGACCCCCAGGAGGGCACGCTCGCCGCCACGCTGCCAGGACAGGTGCCGGCCGCCTTGGCCCAGGAACGCGCGGCTCGGGTGGGCGACGCCATCACGCGTGCCGCCGAGCGCTACTGGCGCTCCTTCGTGGGCCGCGAGGTCGAGGTGCTGGTCGAACGGGGCCGTCGCGGCACGTCGTCTGAGCTGACTGGTAGAATCGCCCAACAGGCCCCCGACGTCGACGGCCTCACGTTCGTGACAGGGGCGCCGGCGCGTCGCGGTCAGCTCGTCAGGGCTGTGGTCGACGATATCGATGGGTACCATCTCCTCGCACAGGCCGTGACATGAGCGTCGACACCGACAAGCCACCCGCCACCGGCTCATCTCTGAATGCCGCCAACGCCATCACCGTGGCGCGCATCATGCTCATCCCGGTGTTCGTGGTGCTGCTGGTCTCAGACATCCCGTACGGCTCCTTCCTGGCGATCGCCGTCTTCAGCATCGCGGCCTTCACCGACAAGCTCGACGGCTACGTCGCGCGCTCGCGCGGCCAGATCACGACGCTCGGTCAGTTCCTCGACCCGCTGGCCGACAAGCTGCTCATCTCGGCGGCGCTCATCGCCCTCGTGGGGCTCGACAAGCTGCCGGCCTGGGTGGCCATGGTCATCATCGCCCGCGAGTTCGCCGTGACCGCCCTGCGGGTGGTAGGCATCGACCAGGGCGTGTCGATCCCGGCGGGCACGCTCGGCAAGGCCAAGACCACCAGCCAGATCGTCTGCATCATCATCCTCATGTGGCCCCACGGTCACCTGAGCTGGGCGCCCTATGTCGAGGTGCCGGCCGTGGCCATCATGGTCGCGCTCACCCTGATCTCGGGTCTGCAGTACTTCATCCGGGCACGCGACAACCTGCACCTGCCGGGGACCGGCAAATGACGCAGGCGACGGCGGCGGTGCTGCTCACCGGCAGCGAGCTGCTCGACGGCCGCACCCGCGACCGCAACGGCCACTACCTGGGCGGTACGCTGTCGCGCCGCGGCTTTCGCATGAGCCACATCGTGCTCTCGCCCGACGACCCAGACGCCCTGCGCCGCGACCTCGCGGCGCTGCTCGCCGAAGCGCCCGCCGTGCTCGTGGTCTCGGGCGGCCTTGGCACCACGCACGACGACCTGACGGCGGCCACCGTCGCCGCGGTCACCGGTCGCGAGCTCGCCTCCGACCCCGCGGCGCTGCGCATGGTCACCGACTCCACGAGGCACGTGGCCGAGCGGCGTGGCCTGGCGGCCGACGAACTGCTGCCCGACATGCGCCGCCAGGCGCTGTTGCCGCAGGGCGCCCGGGCGATCGCGCCGGCCGGCGTGGCGCCCGGCTTCGTGCTGCGCCACGGCGCCACCAGCATCGTCGCCCTGCCGGGCGTGCCCTGGGAGGTCGTGGCGATGTGGCCGACCGTGCTCGAGACGCTGGCCGCCGAGGCCGGCGTCGCGCCGCCGCGCACGCTGTCGGTCCGCCTCTACGGCTGGGGCGAGGTACAGGTCGCGGCCCTGCTGCGCGATGCGACCATCGACCACCTGCGCGTGGCGATCACCGCCTCCGCGGGCGAGGTCACGGTCACGATCGGCCATCACGACGACGACCCCGCGGCCTCGGCTCAGGCCGACGCGCTGGCCGTGGCGCTGGCCGCCGGCCCCGTCTTTTCTATCGACGGGCGCACCGTCGATCAGCTCGTCGCCGACCTGCTGCGATCGAACGGCGCCACCGTGGCGACCGCCGAGTCGTGCACCGGCGGCCTGCTCGGCGGCCGCCTCACCGAGCTGCCCGGCAGCTCTGACTACGTGCTCGGCGGCGCCGTCGTGTACGCCGACGCCGCCAAGCGCGACCTGCTGGGCGTGCCGGCCGAGCTGCTGCGCGACCACGGCGCGGTGTCCGAGCCGGTGGCGTGCGCCATGGCCGAGGGCGTGCGAGCGCGGCTCGGGGCAACCTACGCGCTCAGCGTGACCGGCGTCGCCGGTCCGGGCGGCGGCAGCCCCGACAAACCCGTCGGCCTGGTCTTCATCGCCTGTGCCACACCCCAGGCGACGGTCGTGCGCCGCCACGAGTTTCCCGGCGACCGCGACACCGTCAGGGCGTGGAGCGTGGTCGCCGCCCTGCATCTGCTGCGTCGCGCGGTCGTATCGTGAGCGCGGCCGGCTCCGGCCGGCGCGCGGCCGGCACCGAGGACACCCTGCGCCTCTTCGTGGCGTGCGACCTGCCGGCCGACGCCGCCGCGGTGGTCGATCGCTGGCAAGCCGCCGAGCTCTCTCCACACGAAGAGCTGCGCGTGGCGCGCACCCTGCATGTCACGCTGTGCTTCCTGGGCAGCGTGGCCGAGTCTCGCGTGGCCGACATCACATCCGCGCTGGGCGCGCTCGCGCTGCCGGCGCTGCCGACGGCCCTCGGCGAGGCCCTCTTCTTGCCCGCACACGGCGCCAAGCGGGTCGTCGCGCTGCGCCTCGCCGACGACAGCGGGGCGCTCGCCGCGACGCAGCGCGCGGTCTCAGACTCACTCGCGGCGCTGGGCGTCTACACTGCCGAGCGACGCCCTTGGCTGGCTCATCTGACAGTCGCCCGCTACCGTCGCCCAGGTCACCCTTTTTCGCTGCAAAACGTCACCGTCGGGGCAGTTGGACTGCCCTCGGTCATCCTGTATGCTAGCCACCTCGAGAGGGGCGGGGCCGTCCACACTCCCCTTGCGACGTTTCCCACACCTGCTTGATGAACAAGAGAGGAGTGCGCCACTGTGGATAGGGATAAAGCCCTCGAAGCCGCCGTCACCCAGATCGAGCGCCAGTTCGGCAAGGGCAGCATCATGCGCATGGGCGA
>CAZFJE010000141.1:0-8817 GCA_964519555.1 uncultured Thermoleophilia bacterium | reverse complement strand
TGGGGCTGGTCGCCGCCGCCATGCTCGACTGGCGGCGGCGCGCTCGACGGCCGGCTTAGTGCCGTCAATCGACTGCGTCGTTTCCGCTCAGGCTGGCGTGACTTCGTACCGCGCCTAGTGCCGTCAATCGACTGCGTCGTTTCCGCTCAGGCTGGCGTGACTTCGTACCGCGCCTAGTCCCAGGCGCGGTACAGCGCGGGGCGACGGTGCGCGAGCACCGGAAGCTGCTCGCGCACACGATCGACGGCACTCAGATCGAGCTCGGCGTCGCACAGGCCCACGCCGTCGGCGGCGACGGCGAGCACCGTGCCCCAGGGATCGACGATCATGCTGTGCCCGTAGCAGCGCCGGTCGTCGCCGTGCACGCCCCACTGCCCGGCGGCCACGACAAAGCAGCCGTTCTCGATAGCCCGGGCGCGCAGCAGCACCTCCCAGTGGGCGCGTCCTGTGGCTTCGGTGAAGGCCGAGGGCACCACGACGATCTTCGCGCCGCGCAGCGCGAGTGCCCGGTACAGCTCGGGAAACCGCAGGTCGTAGCAGATCGACAGGCCGACCGGAACACCGTCGACGTCGCCCGTGACGATCCGGTCGCCGGGCAGCAGGTCGTCGGATTCGCGGTAGACCTTGGCGCCGGCGACCGCGTCGAAGAGGTGGATCTTGCGGTACACGGCAAGCGCAGCGCCCGAGGAGCCGAAGAGCACGCTCGCGTTGCCGAAGCGGTCGGGACGGTCGCTCGTCTCGTAGATCGAGCCGGCCAGGATGTAGACGTCGAGCTCGGCGGCGAGCGCCGCCAGCAGGCTGTTGCTCGGCCCGTCGACGGTCTCGGCGGCGGCAGCCAGTGCGGCGCGGCCGTTCTTGAAGGTCCAGGTCTCGGGTAGCACGATCAGGCGGGCGCCGGCGGCGGCGGCGCGGCGCACCAGGTCGAGCGCCGCCGTCACGTTGGCGGCTTTGTCGGCGCGCGAGTTCATCTGTACGCAGGCGACCCTCACCGGCCGTCTCCTTTCGTCATGCCTCGAACGGTGAGCTCGATCGAGCTCGTGTGTCGCAGTATGAACGACCGCCAACGCCACGAGTAGAGAAGCTTTGCCGCGCGTGGTAGTATTTCGCGCTATGAACGGGATCATCGCCACCTCATTGGTCTGGCTCTGGCGCGCCTAGCGCGCCCTTCCCGACATCCCCTGCGGGCTTCGCCCGCCGCGCTCCAGTTGCCGCCCGCTCTTTCGGCCTGCCCGAAGAGCGGCGCCGTTGCACACCGCGATACCGCAAAGCCAAGACCGGCCCCCAGGCCGCTCCAGTCAGAAGGTGGTGCGTCATGCAGAAGAAGAACCTGTTGGGCGAAGAGAGGATCCCGCGGCGTTGGTACAACATCGCGCCCGACTTTCCCGAGCCGCCGGCGCCCGCGCTGCATCCCGGCACCGGCCAGCCCGTCGGGCCCGATGACCTTGCCGGGCTGTTCCCGATGGGGCTCATCGCTCAGGAAGCCTCGATGGAGCGCTACATCGACATCCCCGACGAGATCCGCGACATCTACAAGATCTGGAGGCCGACGCCGCTGATCCGCGCCGACCGCCTCGAGCGCACGCTCGGGCTGCGCGACGACCAGCGCATCTTCTTCAAGTACGAGGGCGTCAGCCCCTCGGGATCGCACAAGTCGAACACCGCCGTTCCTCAGGCCTACTACAACAGGGAAGCCGGCGTGAAGCGCCTCGCCACCGAGACCGGCGCCGGCCAGTGGGGCAGCGCACTCTCGATGGCCTGCCAGATCTTCGGCCTCGACCTGACCGTGTACATGGTCAAGGTCAGCTACCAGCAGAAGCCGTACCGCCGCGTGCTCATGGAGTTAAACGGCGCCCACGTCTACGCCAGCCCGACCGCGCACACCGAGACCGGCCGCAAGGCGCTCGAAGACGATCCCGACACCAACGGCAGCCTCGGCCTGGCGATCTCCGAGGCCGTCGAGGACGTCGTCGGTCACCCCGGCTCCAAGTACGCCCTCGGCAGCGTGCTCAACCACGTGCTGCTGCACCAGACTGTGATCGGCGAAGAGGCCATCGAGCAGGTCGGCGCGGCCGACGCCTACCCCGACGTCGTCATCGGCTGCGTCGGCGGCGGCTCGAGCTTCGCCGGCATCGCCTTCCCGTTCATGCGCGAGAACCTCGCCGGCAAGGCCAAGACGCGCTTCGTGGGCGTCGAGCCCACCGCCTGCCCGTCGCTGACCAAGGGTGTCTTCACCTACGACTTCGGCGACGTCGGCCAGACGACCCCGCTGCTCAAGATGTACACGCTGGGTCACGACTTCATGCCGGCCGGCATCCACGCCGGTGGCCTGCGCTATCACGCCATGGGCCCGCTCGTCAGCCACGCCTACCATCTGGGCATGATGGAGGCGGTCGCCGTGCCGCAGACCAAGGTGTTCGCCGCCGCCCAGCTCTTCATGCAGAACGAGGGCATCCTGCCGGCGCCCGAGTCGGCCCATGCCATCCTCGCCGCCATCGACGAGGCCCTGGCCGCCAAGGCCGCGGGCGAGCCCAAGACCATCCTCTTCAACCTCACCGGCCACGGCTACCTCGACCTCGGCGCCTACGAGCAGTACCTCGCCGACAAGCTCGAGGACTACGACCACCCCGAAGAGGCCATCCACGCCGCCATGGAGCACGTGCCGTCCGTCTAAGCCGAACGTCGGCCGCACGCAGGCAAAAGAGGGCGGGGGGCGCAAGCGCCCCCCGCCCTCTTTCTGGTACCATCCCCGAAGTGGCACGCGACCGCGTCGCGGGCCACTTTACCTTGCCCGACCGACGCGGAACATGACAGGGGAGGCCATGCCCGACCTGAGGCTCTACCGCGTGGCCTTGATCGTCGCTGTCATCCTCGCCGCGGCTGCGTTGCTCGCGCTCAGACCGCCGCAGGCGGTCACCCTTTCGACCCAGCCGACCGCCTTCAACGGGCCCGCCGCCACGGCCGCCCTGAAGACGCTCGTCAGCGACTTCCCAGGCCGCGTCGCGGGCTCGGTGGCCGACCGCCGCGCCGGAGAGTGGGTCGCGGCGAAGTTCGCCGCCGCCGGCCTGCCCACCCACGTCGATACGTTCCGGGCGTCGATCGGGGGGCGCTCCGTGACCCTGCACAACGTCTGGGCGGTCTCGCCCGGCGACGCCGAGGGCGCCATAGTCGTGCTCGCGCCGCGCGACTCGCCGCCGCAGTCAACGCAGGGCGCCAACGACGACGCGTCGGGCACGGCTGCCCTCGTCGAGCTCGCGGGGGTGTTCTCGGGCGCCGCGCACGACCACACGGTCGTCTTCGCGTCGACCGACGGCGACTCGAGCGGGGCGCTCGGGGCGCACGACTTTCTCGACCGCCACCGCGGCCTGCCGGTCATCGCCGTCGTCGCGCTGCGCAAGATCGCCGGGCGCGGCCCGCACACCCTGACCCTGAACGGCTGGAGCGCACGGCCGCTGCTCGCGCCGCCCTGGCTGTGGGCGCTCGCGCGATCGGCGGGCCACTCGGTCGGCGCGCTCACCACGCCCTTGCCGCCGGTGACCGCGCAGATCCTGCGCCTGGCCCTGCCCAGCGGCGGGGGCGAGCAGGCGCCGTTCGTGGCCGCGGGGCTCGCCGCCATCGAGCTCTCGGCGCCGGGCCCGTCCCGACCCGCGGTCGCCGACACGCTCGATTCGGTCTCGACCGACACACTGGCCCGCACGGGTCGTGCGACCGAATCGATGGTCGCGAGCCTCGACGGCGCGGCGCTGCCGCTCTCGGGCAGCGGCAACACCGTCTTCTTCTCACGGTTCCGACAACTGTCGGGCGGCTTCGTCGTCTGGATTCTTGCCGTGCTCATGCTGCCGCTCGCCGTCGTCACGGTCGACCTTGTCGTGCGCGCCCGCCGTCGGCGCCTGCCCCTGAGCCACGCCCTGCTGCGCTTGGCGCTGCGAGCTGCGCCCTGGTTGCTCACCCTGGTGCTCGTCTACCTCGCCAACCTGCTGACCCTGCTGCCCGGCGACCTCGGCGGAGTGATCAGTCCCGACGCGGCCGTGAGCCACGCGCCGCGCTACCTGCGCGTGCTCCTGCTCTTGCTGTTCCTGGCACTCGCCTATCACTACGCGATGGCGATCGAACGCCGCCTGGCGCGCCGCTACCCCGCCGACACGCAGGCGGTCGTCGCGGCCACGCACCTCGCACTTCTCGTCGTGGCGCTCGTCATGCTGCCCATCAACCCGTTCTCGCTGGCCCTGATCGTGCCCGCGGCGCTGCTGTGGCCACTGGCCCGGCCGGGCTCTTGGGTGCTCTCGCGCCTGCCGGTGTGGGGGGGACTTGCCGTCGGGGCGGTCGCGCTTGTGTTCCTGGCGGGCCGACTGCACCTGGGTTGGGGCGTCTGGTGGTACTTCTTCTTGCTGCTCGAGACTCGGACGATCCCGGTGATGGCGGTCGTCATCGCGATCGTCTCGGTGGCCGCGGCGGCCCTGCTCGGCCACGAACTGCACACGCCCTTGACAGTCGAGCCGCGGCCACGACCGCGGCATACGATGCTACACAGCCGGCAGGCGCGCGATGCGGCGCGGGCGCGGCGGGCCGTGACCGGCGACCTACGCGCGGCGGGCGGGCCGCCGTTCGGCGACCCGCCCGCTCGCGGTCATCGACGTCTCAGGCGCGAGCCCGAGGATCAGTAGGGATCAATAGTCGTCGGGTGACAGCGATTCGTCGATGGTCTCGGCGATCTCGTGATCGACGGGCACGTCGGCGTTGCGCGGCACCGGCCTCTCGCCGGAGTCACGGGCCAGCAAGGCGGCCTCGCCACTCATCATCGCGTCGAACGCCTTGGCCTTGAGCCGGGCGCGGGTCTCTTCGATGCGACGCCGCATCTCGGCTTGATCGACGCCCTGCGGCGCCTCGTCGGCAGGCGGGGCGGGCGGCGTTGCGACCTTGTCGGCGAGGGGAGCGGCTTCGGGCTCGGCTGCGGCCGGCTCGACGGCGGCGATCGCCGGCTCGACCGGCGCGGGAGCCTCGTCGGCGAGCGACTCTGCGAGTGCTGCCGCCGGCGCGGGGATGTCGGCAATGAGAGTCGCGTCGGCAGCCGCGGGCACAGGTTCGGCGGGGGCGTCGGCGACGGCGGCCACCGGAGCTTCGGCAGCCGGCGGCGCCACGTCGGCGTCGGCCGGCTCGGCGTCGGCCGGCTCGGCGGCGGCGAACGGCGCTGCGGCGATCTCGCTGTCGACGGGTTCGGCCACTTCAGGTTCGGGCTTCGGTGCTTCAGCTGCGGGTTCGGCCACTTCAGGTTCGGGCGCTGCCGGTGTCGATGCCTCGGGCGCTGCGCCTTCGGGCACCTCGGCGAGCTCCGACTCGAACGTCGGGGGCACCGGGTCGGCCGACCACACGTCGGTCGACGGTGCGACAGGAGCCCCGGGCACGGTCGCCGCGGGAGCGAACTCGGGTGCACGGCCCGTCGGCACGTCGGACGTGTCGGCGGCGATGGCGGGCGTAAAGGCGGGCGTCGCGTCGGCGTCGGCCGGTGCGGCGGGCTCTTCGGCGTCGAAGCTCGACGCGCCGGGCGTCTCGCCCAGCTTGGCTTCGAGCTCAGGGGCGTCGTCGTGCGTCTCGGCGACGGAGACGCCCAGGAGCGGCGCGACATCGGCGGCGGGCTCGGCTTCGGCGACGGGCTCGGTCTCGGCGACGGGCTCGGTCTCGGTCGCATCGCGAAGCGGCGCATCGGGGACGACCTGGAAGGGCCGCTGGATCTCGCTCACCACGTCGGTCCTGGTCTCTTCGATGCGCGCCCGCAGGTCGTCGCCCTCGCCAGGCTCGACCTCGGACTCGGCCGGGGCCTCGGCGGCGGGTTCGATCTCGGCGGCAGCTTCGGCGACCGGGGCTTCGTAGACCGGCGCTTCGGCGACCGGGACTTCGCGGCCGGGTGCTTCGTCGGCCGGCGCGACTTTGACTTCGGGCTCGGCCGGCGGCGCGACGACGGGCGCTGTGAAGGGGACGACGGGTGCGACGATCGGGGCGGCGGCGAACAGGCCGGCGCCGGCGTCGGCGACAAGTCCCGGGCCGGCATCGGCGACGGGCTCTTCGACCTCGGGTTCGGTCTCGGCGACGGGCTCGAGCTCGGGCTCGAACGGCGGCGCTTCGTCGCGAGGCCGCGTAAGCTCGGCCACGCGGGTCGGCATGAGGCCTCGGACCTGCGGTCCGGCCAGCATGTCGCGCACCTCGCGACCGGTCTTCGGCGTGACGAGCAGCGTCGCACCGGCGCCGATCGCAAGACCGACCACAAATTTGAAAAGCCGTCCCATGGAAGCCTCCTTGAACGCCCCGACGCCTCGCCGCCCTCCGGACATGGAGCGAACCGGCGGAGTGTTCTTCGTCAGAACAGATGGGTTCCTTTAACAGTCTACAACTTGGTATACACCCCAGACAGAAGCGACGCGGCGCAGCCCGCAGAGGGCGGCAGACAGCGGTCAGGCCAGGCGCTGGACCGACACCGAACCGTCGCCCGCCGGTATGACGAGCGCCGTCCAGCAAGCCCCGTACTGCTGGCTGGCGCCGGCCACGATCTCGCGCAGGGCGATGGCCGCGGCATGGTCGGTGAGGATCGCGATCGGCACGAGGGGGCGGTTGTCGAGCTGCACGCGCAGGCCGTCTTGCGCCTGCTTGATGAGGATCGGCTCCTGCGAGAGGTGCGTCAGGCTGGCCGCGCTCCTTTCGGTCAGCGTGACCTTGAGCGGCGCCTGGGCGACCAGCGCGGCGGCGGTCGATTCTTCGAGGCCCCGCTTCACGCGAGTCGCATACGAATACAGCAGCGCGCCCAATACGACCAGCGTCACGATCGTGACGATCATGATCGTCGCCCAACCCATCTAGCTCTCCCCCCGGTCGTCGCTGTGCGCACCCGGACTGCCGGGTGCGGAACGGTCGGCGCGCCGCTTGAGCTCGTCGAGCCGCCGCGCGAGCTCGAGCTCGACACCCCGCTGCGCCGTGAAGTAACTCGCTCCGAGCAGCGCGTCGGGCAGATACTGCTGCTCGACCCAGCCGCCGTGGGCGTGCGGGTACTTGTACCCCGCGCCATGGCCCAAGTCCTTTGCGCCGCGATAGTTCGAGCTGCGCAGATGGGGCGGCGGCGGTTCGTTGCCGCGCCGCTCCACGTCGGCCATGGCGGCATCGACCGCCTTGTAGGCGGCGTTGCTCTTGGGGGCGAGCGCCATGTAGAGGGCCGCCTGGCTCAAGTTGATGCGGCCCTCAGGCAGGCCCACGAACTCGACGGCGCGGGCCGCGGCCACCGCCACCTCGAGAGCGCGCGGGTCGGCATTGCCCACGTCTTCGCTGGCGAAGACGATGATGCGCCGGGCGATGAACTTGGGGTCTTCGCCGCCGGCCAGCATGGCCGCCAGGTAGTACTCGACCGCGTCGGGGTCGCTGCCGCGCATCGACTTGATGAAGGCCGAGACGGTGTCGTAGTGGGCGTCTTGCCGGTCGTAGCTCAGCGGCTTCTTCTGGGCGGCGTCTTTCAGGTCGTCGACCGTGATCGTCGCCGCGGCGGAGCCGGCCCCCAGACCGCGCGAGCGCACCGCGGTCTCGAGCGCGTTCAGCGCCACGCGAGCGTCGCCGCGGGCCACTTCGATCAGGAACGGCAGGGCGCCGTCGCCGAGGGCCAGCCCCAGCTCGCCGAGTCCGCGGTCGCGGTCGTCGAGGGCACGATGCACGAGCGTCGCGACATCGTCGTCGGTGAGGCGCGCGAAGCGGTAGAGCTGACAGCGCGAGAGCAGGGCCGAGTTGACCTCGAAGTAGGGGTTCTCGGTGGTCGCGCCGATCAGGTAGACGAGCGCGTCTTCGATGGCCGGCAGCAGCGCGTCCTGCTGCGCCTTGTTGAAACGGTGGATCTCGTCGATGAAGAGCAGCGTGCGGACCGACGAGATGGTCCGCGCCTCGCGCGCCGCCTTGATCGCGGCGCGCACGTCGGCCGTGCCCGAGCTCACCGCGGAAAGCTGCTCGAGGCGCGCCCCGGTCTCGCCGGCGATCGCCCGGGCGAGCGTCGTCTTGCCCGAGCCCGGCGGCCCCCAGAAGATCATCGAGAACAGCTCGCCGCGTTCGACCGCGGCCCGCAGGATGGTGCCCGGCCCCACGATCTCGCGCTGACCGACGAAGCCGGCGAGCGTGGGCGGCCGCATGCGAGCGGCGAGCGGTGCGCCGGCCGCGAGCTGTTCGTCGGACGGGCTGAACAGGCTGTCCATGGGCCTCAGTCTACCCCGAGCGCCGGGGGCCGACGAAGTCGGGCGCGCCCCGCGAGGCGCGCGGACCCGCCGGCCGTACGAATCCGCTGCGGTGGCCCTTACTCGGTCTCTTCGATCTGGCGCTTGCGGCCGCGCAGCGCGACGACCAGGGCGACGATCACGATCACCGCGACGATGACCACGACCACGCCGATCAGCAGCCCCTTTGAGCTCGACTGATCGGAGGCCGCGGCCGCCGCGGTGGCCGGATGGACGGTCAGGTAGCTCGCCATGACCGGTGAGGTGAAGCACACTCGCCGCCCTTGCCGGGCGTGGACGACCAGCCTTTCCAGCCCGCGAAGTCGTAGGCCTCGACCGACTCGGGGTACGTGTAGGCCTGGCCGGCGGGTGGCTGCCAGTGCCAGTCGGGGTTGCTCCACAGATGCGACACAAGGACAAATAGCGAGGGCAGGATGCGGGCGCGCCACCCCCACCAGCCCAGTACACGCCCTCACCAGCGGCACTTCAAGCAAGGCGCTCGTCGAGCCGGGACTTGCCGGGCGCGCCCGGCGGCGCTGCTATATACTCCGCGTTGGTGAACATCGACGGACACAGACAGCCCCGC
>CAZFJE010000140.1:0-8818 GCA_964519555.1 uncultured Thermoleophilia bacterium | reverse complement strand
CCATGATCCACTGGTGGTTCAGCCAGTCGAGCTTGCTCATGTCGAAGATCGCCGGACTGCCCGACAGGGCCGTGAGCTCGAAGTCGGCGACGAGCCGCTCGATGCCGAGCACCTCGTCGTCGCCGTGCGACCACGAGAGCAGCGCCAGGTAGTTGACGATCGCCTGAGGCAGGTAACCGAGACGGCGATAGTCGCCCACCGCCGTCGCCCCGTGGCGCTTTGACAGCTTGCCGCCGCCGGGCGCCAGGATCATGGCGTGATGGGCGTAGATGGGTGCCGCGGCGCCGGGGTGGAGCGCGCGGCGCAGCAACTCCTGGCGGGCGGTGTTGGTGAGGTGGTCGTCGCCGCGGATGACGTGGGTGATGGCCATGGCGGCGTCGTCGACCACGGCCGCGAAGTTGTAGCTCGGCAGGTGGTCGGAGCGCAGGATGATGAAGTCGCCGATCTGCTCGGAGCCGATCGTGATGGGTCCGCGGATGACGTCGTCGAAGCACACGTCGCCTGAGGGCACGGCGAAGCGCAGGGCGGCCGGCTCGCCGGCGGCGAGGCGCTCCTGCACGGCGGCGGGCTCGAGGGCGCGGCAGCGGCCGTCGTAGCGCAGCGGACGACCCGCGGCGTGGGCTTCGGCACGCAGCGTGTCGAGGCGCTCCTGGCTGCAGAAGCAGGGGTAGGCCAAGCCGGCCGCGACCAGATCGTCGGCGGCCCGGCGGTAGACGGGGACGCGTTCGGCCTGGCGGTAGGGGCCGAACGGCCCGCCCTGGTCGGGGCCCTCGTCGCAGTCGAGGCCGAGCCAGGCGAGGTCGTCTAAGATGGCGCGCTCGAAGCGCGCCTCGGAACGCACCGCGTCGGTGTTCTCGATGCGCACGACGAAGGCGCCGCCGGCGTGCCGGGCGACCAGAAAGTTGTACAGCGCGGTGCGCGCCGAGCCGATGTGCAGCGTGCCCGTCGGGCTCGGCGCGAAGCGCACTCTCACCGTGTGGTCGAGACTGATGTTTACCGCCTTGTCGTTACCGCCGGGCGCACTCTATCGAGTCTACCACCGCCGCGACTCCGGAAGGCCGGTGGTAGACTGGAAGGCGCTGCGCGACTCACAGACGGGGAGCATGCAAAAGCCGATCCAGACACCCGCTCAGGCGGCCACGCCGTACATCGACGCTCTGCTCGGCTACCGCACGCAGGGGATCGTGCCTTTCCACACGCCCGGCCACAAGCTCGGCAAGGGCGCGCCCGAGATCATGCGCGAGGTCTTCGGCTCGGCCCTGCTGGCCGTCGACGTGGCCATGGCCGGCGGCGTCGAAGACACGCGCGAATCGACGGCGCTGGTGCGCGCCGCCGAAGACCTGGCCGCCGCGGCCTGGGGCGGCGAGCGCTGCTTCTTTTTGGTGAACGGCTCGACCAGCGGCATCCACTCCCTGCTGCTCGGCCTGGCCGGACCGGGCGACTCGGTCATCGTGCCGCGCAACGCCCACAAGTCGCTGCAGGCGGCGCTGATCTTCTCGGGCGCCGTGCCGCACTACGTCGAGCCCGCGATCGACCCGCTCTGGGGCATCCCCTTGAACGTGCCCGTCGAAAGCGTCGCCGCGGCGGTCGCCGAGCACCCCGACGCCAAGGCCGTGTTCGTCGTCTCGCCCAACAGCAACGGCGTGTGCGCCGCGCTCGACGCCATCGCCGCCGTGACCCACGACGCCCGCCTGCCGCTCGTCGTCGATCAGGCGTGGGGGCCGCACCTGCGGTTCTGCAGCGGCCTGCCGCTCGACGCCATGTCGGCCGGCGCCGACGCCATGGTCGCCAGCACGCACAAGCTGATCAGCGGCATCACGCAGTCGTCGGTGCTAGTCGCCCGCGGCGAGCGCCTCAACCTGCAGCGCCTTGAGAGCGTCGTCAAGATGACCCAGTCGACCAGCCCCCAGGTGCTGATCTACGCCTCGATCGACGCCGCCCGGGCACAGATGGCCACCCAGGGCGAGGAGCTGTGGAACCAGGCGCTCGACAACGCCGCCTGGGCGCGCGAGCGCCTGGCGCCGCTGCCCGGCGTGCGCGTACTGTCCGACGAAGTCCTGAGCCGTCCGGGAGTGGCCGACCTCGACCGCACGCGCCTCACGCTGTCGGCCTGCGACCTGGGCCTGACCGGCTACGAGCTCGAGACCACGCTGCGCGACGACTACGGCATCGCCGTCGAGGCCGCCGACCCGCTTAATGTGCTACTCAACGTCACCTACGGCGACTCGCGCGACGACGTGGCCGGCTTCGTCGCCGCCATGACCGACCTTGCCGCCCGCCGCCGCGACGCGGGCGCCGTCGCCAGCGCAACGCCGCTTTCGAGCTGGCCGCGCTTCACGCGCCAGGTCATGACCCCTCGCGACGCCTTCTTCGCCCGCTCCGAAGCCCTGCCCGTCGCGCAAACGCCGGGGCGCGTGAGCGCCGAGATGGTGGCCCCCTACCCGCCCGGCATACCGGTCGTCGCCCCCGGCGAAGAGATCTCCGCCGAGATCGCCGCCTACCTGGGCGAGGCCGCCGCCCGCAAGCTGCACGTACACGGCCCCGAAGACCTCAGCTTAAAGACGCTGCGCGTCGTGAGCTGAGAGGGCGCCAAGGCATGCCCCGCCGCACGCCAGACGCACCCCGAACGCGGCCGGCGAGGCGCGCCCGCTGCGCCCTGACGGCGCTCGCCGTGTGCGCCGCGCTCGCGGCGATCGTGGCGGTGGGGGTCGCGGTGGCGGGCTGCGGTGGGTCCAAGGGCGGCATCGCGCACTTCAGCGACGCGACCTACGGCATCTCGATAGACGTCGACCGGCGCCTCACGCAGTGGCGCACGGCGAGCGTGGCGAGCGCCGGCGCCTTCGAGGTCTCGTTCGTCGACGCCTCGGGGGCGATCGTCGGCGGCCGCCACCTCGACGCGCTCACCGTATCGCTGGTCGACACGGGCACCTCGCCCAGCACCGAGCAGGCCGCCCAGTTGAACGCCTCGCTGCGCGCGCTGGGCGCCGCCATGGTGGCCAAGCTGGGCCCGAACGCCCGCGCGGGTGCGGTGTCGGACGTGGCGCTGAACGGCCTCACGGGCGTGGTCGTGCCCTACGGCGTGACGATCGCCGGCCGGTCGGTGGTCGGCTGGCTCTACGTCCTGGCGTCGGGCGGGCGCATCTACGTGCTCACGGCAGGCGCCACGGCCGACCGCTGGAGCAGCTATCGCCCGCTGTTCGCGCGCGCCATCGCCTCGTTCAAGGTGAGCTGAGGGCCGCACCCGGCGCGTCGCCGGGCCATCCGCGCCGGTCGCAGGGCGGCTGCGCCCGCGCCCAGCCGCGCTGGACCTCAGACCTTGATGCCCAGGCCGCTCGCCGTGAACAGCGGATCGAGCGTGACGCCCTGGGCGGCGAACGCCTCGCGGCCGCCCTGCTCGCGATCGACCACGCACAGCACGGCCTGCACCTGCAGGCCCGCGTCGCGCAACACGTGCACTGCCTGCAGGGCCGCGCCGCCCGAGGTGACGATGTCTTCGACCACTACGACGCGCTGCCCGGCTTCGGCGCGGCCTTCGAGCAGGCGCTTGGTGCCGTAGTCCTTCTCGCCCTTGCGCACGATGACGAACGGCTTTCCGGACGAAAGCGACAGCGCCGCCACCAGCGCGACGGCGCCGAGCTCGGGGCCGGCCAGCAGGTCGAACGGCTCGTAGGGGGCGAGGTTGGCCGCCAGACCGGCGGCGATGTCGCCAAGCAGGTCGGGGCGGGTCTCGAACAGGTACTTATCGAGGTAGAACTTGCTGTGCAGGCCCGAGCGCAGCACGAAATCGCCTTCGAGGTAGCTGGCTGCCAGCAGCCGGTCGCCGAGTCCGCTCACGTGACCCCCCAGTGGTGTCGTTGTCCGCTTGCCGCGCCCTGGCCGGTGCCGGCGGCGCGCGACGGATGCTACAGGCGGGCGCCGTCAGACGCCGCCGATCGAGACTCCTTCGATGGCCACCGACGGCGTGAGGATGCTGCCGCTCGGTACCCAGCGGGCGTCGTCGCCCAGCGCCACGATGCTGCGCAGCATGGAGACGATGCCGCCGGCCATGGTGACTTCGTGCACTGGCCTGGTGACCCGGCCGGCTTCGATGAGCAACCCGCTGATGCCCACCGAGAACTCGCCCGAGACCGGGTTGGCGCCCGAGTGGATGCCGATGGCGTTGGTCACCAGCACGCCGTACTCGATGCCGCCGATCAGGTCGGCGATGGGCACCTGCGGCCCGGACAGCACCAGGTTGGTGGGGCCCACGCCGGGCATGGTCTGATACGAGCCGCGGGCGCCGTTGCCCGTGGAGTCGCGGCCGTCGCGGTGCCCCGAGCGCACGTTGTAGAGAAAGCCCTGCAACACGCCGTCCGCGATGAGCGGCGTGCGGCGGCAGGGCACGCCCTCGCCGTCGAACGGCGCGCTCGCCATACCGTCGGGGTGGATGCCGTCGTCGGTGAGCGTGACGCCCGGCCCGGCGATCTGCTCGCCGACGCGGCCGGCAAACAGCGAGCGGCCCTTCTGCACGGCTTCGGCGGTGAGCGCCGAGGAGAGCACGCCGAAGAACGAGGCCGACACGAAGGGGTCGAGCACGACCGTCGTTTTGACGGTCTTCGACTTGGTCGCTCCGAGCAGCTCGACGGCGCGCTTGGCGGCTTCGGCGCCGCAGGCCTGCGGGTCGAGGTCGGCCGGCTTGCGGGCCACGGTGAACGACAGGCCGGTCTCGATCTGTCCGTCCTGCTCGCCCAGAACGTAGGCGTAGGCGTAGCAGTGGCCTTCGCGGAAGCTGCCGCGCACCCCGCCCGAGTTGGCCACGAACACCTGGGCGTCGCCGTCGGCGTAGACCGATTCGTCGACCGATTTGACGCGCGGGTCGGCGGCCAGGGCGGCCGCTTCGACCGCCAGGGCGAGCTCGATGCGCTGCTCGTCGGTGGCCTGTTCGAGACCGGGGTCGAACACGTCGACCGCCGCCGGTTTGTCGCGCGGCGCGGGCAGCACGGAGTCGGGGTCGTGGTCGGCCACGCGGGCATTGGCCAGCGCGGTGGCGACGACGTCGTCGAGCGATGCGTCGGAGAGGTCGGAGGTGTAGGCGTAGCCCACCGAGCCGTCCTGGAAGACGCGCAGCCCGACGCCCTTGCGGCGCGCCGCGGTGAGCTCTTCGACCGCGCCGCGGAAGACTTTGACGCGGTGTGTGCTGCTTTGCTCCGCGTACACCTCGGCGGCCTTGGCGCCGCGCGCGAGGGCGCGCTCGAGCAGTCTGTCGACGGCGTCGATCATCAGCCCGTGCCGCCCACGGTCATGGTGGCGATGCGCAGCGTAGCTTGGCCGGTGCCCACCGGCACGCTCTGGCCGTCTTTGCCGCAGATGCCCGACTTGACCTCGAAGTCCGAGGCGATCATGTCGATGCTCTTGAGCACGTCGATGCCGTTGCCCACCAGGGTGGCGCCGCGCAGAGGCGCCGTGATGCGGCCGTGCTCGATGAGGTAGCCCTCGGCCACCCCGAAGACGAAGTTGCCGCTCGCCGGCTCGACCTGGCCGCCGGCCAAAGTCTTTGCGTAGAAACCGCGCTCGGTGGCCGCGACGATGTCGTCGGCGGTGGCGTCGCCGGGCGCGATGCAGGTGGTAGTCATGCGCGGGATGGGCACGTGGCGAAACGACTGACGGCGGCCGTTGCCCGTTTGGGCGACACCTTGTTCGCGGGCCCGCAGACCGTCGTACAGAAAGCCGCGCAGGCGGCCGTCTTCGATCACGACCGTCTTTTGCGTGGGCGCACCTTCGTCGTCGACCGCGGCCGAGCCCCACTCGCCGGCGATGGTGCCGTCGTCGTAGGCGTTGACCATGGCGGCGGCCACGACGTCGCCGATCTTGCCCTCGTAGATGCTCGAGCCCTTGGCGATGCCGTCGGCCTCGAGCCCGTGGCCGCAGGCTTCGTGGAACAGGGTGCCGCCGAAGCCGTTGCCCATGACCACCGACATGGGGCCGGTGGGCGCCGGCCGTGAGTCGAGCATGGTGACCGCCTTGTGGGCCGCGGCGCGCGCCATGGCCTGCGCGATCTGTTCGTCGACGATCTCAAAGCCGAGGCTCTTGCCGAGGCTCTCGTAGCCGGTCTGGATGACGCCGTCGCGCCGCGCCACGGCGCTCACGGTGAAGCGCAGGCGCGTGCGGTCGTCGGCCACCAGGGCGCCCAGGGAGTTGGCCACGAGCAGGCGCTGGCGGCTTTCGAGGTAGCCCGCGCTGACCTGGGTGACGGCCGGGTCGGCGGCGCGCGCCGCGTCGTCGGCCGCGCGCAGCAGCGCCGCCTTGACGTCGGTGGCGACCGTGTCGGGGCGCACGGCGATGGCCGCCGTGGCCCGCGCCGGGCGCAGCGCGCCGAGATTGGTGACGGCCACGCTGCCCGCCGCGCCGCGCAGCGCCGCGGAGACTGCGTCGGCGGCGCCCTGCAGGTCGGCTTCGGCGAGGTCGTCGGAGTACGAGTAGTAGGTGCGGTCGCCGCTCGTGAGCCGTACGCCGAAGCCCGCCTCGCGACCGCCGACGGCGCGCTCGACACGCCGGTCTTCGAGCGAGAGGCCGAGCGAGCGGCGGTCTTCGACGAAGACCTCTGCGAAGTCGCCGCCGTGGCGCAGGGCGCGGCGGATGGTGGCGTTCAGCAGGTCTGGGCTCAGGTCGTCGAGCTGCATCAGGTGGTGGTTCCCCGCTTCGAAGGGTCGCGCAAACGCGAGTACTGTATCACGCCCACGACGGGCGTGGCCGGGGGCCGTCTCAGCCGAACGTGACGCGCATGTGGCAGCGGTCGGCGCCCCGGCTTATGGCCGAGGATGCCTGGATGCCGACCGCGCTGCCGGTGGCGGCGAGCTGCTCGATGAAGCCCTCGAGGAAGGCGCGGTGCATGGCGCAGACCAGGTCGGGCTGCGCCGATGAGAGCTCTTTGAAGGCGCAGTTGCGCACGTCTAAGGCGAGCGTTGAGTCGTCCCACTCCATCTCGGGCAGCATGCCGACCTCTTCGCCCACGTCGAGCAGGGCCTTGACGAGCTCGTCGCGCCCGGGGTGGCGGAACTCGGAGTGATCGGCGACGTAGGTGCGGGCGGCGTCGGCGCCCGTCGTGCGGCACACCGCGGCTACGATCTCGAGGTCGCCGGTCGCGGCCAGTGCCCTTATGGCGAGATCGGAGAGCAGGTCGTAACGACGGGGCGGCATGGTGAGGGTGGAGACCTGGTCGCTCAAGCGGTAGAGGCGGGCGGGCCGCCCACCCGAGCCGTCTTTGCGCAGCGAGGTGGCGAGCAGGCCGGCGCGCTCGAGCTTGGTGAGGTGCATGCGGGCGACGTTGGGGTGCAGGGAGAAGCGCGTGGCGACGCTGGCCACGGTGACCTCGTCGCCGGGCCGCTCGACGATCGACCGGTAGATGCCGTAGCGGGTGCCGTCGGCCAGGACGGCGGTGAGCCTGTGTTGCTGATCCACGAACATACCCCTCGCTTGGAATGCCCATCGTACTGGAAACGGCTCACGGCAAACAACGCTCGCGACAGTGGCAATCCAGCGCCGAGTGTTGCCGGCGCGGTGGCAGACCGGCCTACAGGCGCCAACGACGCGCCGACGCCCAGGCCCACAAACACTCCCGGCGCACCGACGAACCGCTCGCCAAGGGTTACCGACACGCCGCCGCGGTGCGCTAGACTGCCAGCACGCCGCGGCGAGCCGATGTAGGCCACACGAGCTCGCGCGGCCGGCGAGCCTACGCGACGCCCACGACTCTTGAAGAAGCGACCGAGGAGACAGCGCGCCATGACCGACCCCGACCGCCGGCTCTCGCCGCCACGCTCATGAGTATCCTGCAGGCGTTGATCCTCGGCATCGTCCAGGGCCTCACCGAGTTTCTGCCGATCTCGAGCTCAGGCCATCTCATCCTGGTGCCCTGGCTGTTCGGCTGGCACTTCTTCCAGGACAACCCGGCCCTCAACAAGACGTTCGACGTGGCCCTGCACCTGGGCACCTTCGTCGCCGCCCTGGTCTACTTCTGGCGCGACATCGTGGTCATCGTGCGAGCCTGGGTGCGCAGCCTGCGGCGCCGGAGCGTCGAGACGCAGAACGAGCGCATCGCCTGGCTGCTGCTCATCAGCACGATCCCGGCCGGCATCGTCGGCGTGCTCCTCGAGAGCTTCATCACCGACCAGCTCGGCAAGCCCTACCTCATCTGCATCATGATGTTCGCCTTCGCGCTCGTCATGCTGGCGGCCGACATAAGCGCCAAGCTCAACAAGTCGATGGACGACCTGCGCTGGCCGGGCGCCCTGGGCATCGGCGTGGCCCAGGCGGTGTCGCTGGCGCCCGGCGTGTCGCGCTCGGGGGTCACCATGGTCACCGGCCTGTTCCTGGGCCTCGACCGCGAGTCGACGGCGCGCTACTCGTTCCTGCTGTCGGTGCCGGTCGTGGGCGGCGCGGCGCTGCTCAAGCTCGCTCAGCTCGCCAAGGACGGCATGCCGCCCCACATGGTGCAGCCCTTCGTGGTGGGCATGGTGGCGGCCGCGGTGAGCGGTCTGGTGGCCATCTGGTTCGTGCTCGGCTACCTGCGCACCCACACCTTCGCCATCTTCGTCGCCTACCGTCTGATCGTGGCCACCGCGCTGCTGCTCGTGATCGCCACCGGCCTGCGGCACGCCACGGGGATCTGAGGCGGGCGCGGCCCGGGCGGCGGCCCCGAGCGGCGGCGCGAGCCCCGGACGGCGCATTCAAGCCGGCGGGTCCGGCTGCTGTTGCTATACTTTGGCGGCTCGGCGATCGAAAGAAGCGCGGCGTAGACGAAAGTGACGACCCTCATGCGAACACTGACTCTCGGCGATCG
>CAZFJE010000139.1:0-8841 GCA_964519555.1 uncultured Thermoleophilia bacterium | reverse complement strand
AGGGCTCCATCTATCCCCTGCTCGGACGCCTGGAGCGCGACGGCCTGGTCGAGACATACCGGGCTGCGGGTAACGGAGGGCCGATGCGGAAGTACTACCGGCCTTCCAGCGCGGGCCGGCTGGCGCTCGCCATGGGCGTGTCCGAATGGCGAGCCGCCCGCGATTCGGTCGATGCGGTGCTCGCTCACGTCAAAGTCGAGGTGCTTCATGACTGATTTTGTCGAGCAGTGCCGTCTGGAGTGGCGGCGCCTCGGTGTAGCTGATGCGCTCGCCGAGGAGATGGCGGCGGAGCTGGCCGCCGACCTCACAGAAGCCGAGGCCGAAGGCGTTTCCGCCGAGGAGTTCCTTGGAAGCAGTCCGCGTTCGTTCGCTGCCTCGTGGGCTGCCGAGCGAGGGATCATTCCCGCACCGCCCAGTCCAGAGAACGCCCGCCGCAGACCGCTCGTCCTTGTGGCGTTCACCGCCCTTGCAGCGATCATGCTGGTCTTCGCCGCGCAGGGGCTCCTGACCGGGCAGCCCAGGGCAGCACTCGTCACATCCATGTCCGGAACATCGGACCGCCATCTGCAATCGCCATCGGCGGCCCCTTTCCTGCCGCTAGGCACCCATCGGCAAGTCCTCTCTCTCGGAAACCCATCGGCCCCGGTCGAGTGGATCCTCTTGTCCTTCGCGATCGTCGCGCTCGGGTTCGCTGCATGGCTGTGGTGGAGCCGGGGCCGCTCGCGATCACCCAGTGTCCTGGCCTAGCGGGCGTGAGGCGGCGGCTCGCTCGAGTAACGGCTTGCCGGCCTCGGAGAGCGCCTCGCGGCAGGTATGAGTCCGCGCGCCGTCTCGTAGCCGGGTCCTTTGTCGGCCCCGGTGACAAGCGTTACGGTCATGTCCTTGTTCCTCCGTGGTGTTTGGTCAGGGAGAGGCTGATCATGCGGATGGGTCGTCGAAGTAGTGGCCCTGGTCGAGATCGGCGATGAGTCCGGGCTGCGTCGGCTCCCAACCCAACAGCTCGCGGGTCAGCGTGCTGGAGGCGGGGCTGTCGAGCGCGAGAAAGTCGGCCAGCCACGTGAAGTGCTCGGCAGCGTCTTCGGGGGCGATGGAGACCACTGCAAGGTCCAGGTGCCGCCCGATCACCTCGGCGATGTCGCGGATCGGCACGCCTTCGTCGCCCACCGCGTGCAGGGTCGATCCCGCCGGGGCCCCCTCCACAGCCAGGCGGAAGAGGTGCGCGGAATCGAGCCGGCGCACGGCAGGCCAGCGCGAGGACCCGTCGCCGATGTAGCCGGAGACGCCCTTGTCGCGAGCGATGCCGACGATGGCCGCAAGGAAGCCGTGATCGCCGTCGCCATGATTTGTCGGGGAAAGCCGCACGATCGACGAGCGGACGTTGCGCGAGGCGAGGGAGAGCGCGAACTCGGCGGTGGCGTGCCGGGTCTGCGGACCGCCGCCCGTGGCCGCCGCAGCCGGATCGAGGTCGTGCCCGTCCCGTTCGGTCGCCACCCGCCCCGGTGCGAGCCCCAGCGTCCCGGAAGCGACGACGAGCGGCCGATCAGAGCCGGCCAGCGCTTCACCGAACGTCTCGACAGCGCGGCGGTCCGCATCGGCGGCGGCCTGGAAGCCGCCCGAGAACGCGATGTCGTGCTTGAACGCGAGGTGGATCACGCCGTCCGACGCGTCAGCCGCACTTCGTAGGACGTCGAGATCGTCGAGCGTGCCGCGCCGCACCTCTGCGCCGGCGGCGGCAAGGGCAGCGGCCGAGGCATCCGAGCGAGCCAGACCGACGACTTGATGACCCGCGCCGATCAGCTCGGGAACGACGGCGGAGCCGATCCAGCCGGAAGCGCCGGTGACGAATACACGCATGAGAGAACCTCCAGGTGATCGTTTGTCCTAGCCTCGAAGGGTGCGCGCCAGGACAGGCTGATGTCAGCAACCGTCATCACCATACACCCGATGTCGTCCACTGTCATCATGTACAATCTGGAGATGGGTCGTTGGCAGCCAAACGCGCGCGGCCGGCTCGAGCAGGCGGCACTCGAGCTCTACACCGAGCGCGGCTTCGAGCAGACCACGGTCGCGGAGATCGCCGAGCGGACGGGACTCACGGAGCGAACGTTCTTCCGGTACTTCGCCGACAAGCGCGAGGTCCTGTTCGCGGGCGCGGGGTCACTGCAGGAGCTGCTCGTGAGCACGGTGGCCGGCGCGCCCGATTCCGTGGCGCCGATCGACGCCGTCGCGGCCGCCCTCGCGGCTGCCGGCGCCGTGTTCGAGGAGCGCCGCGACTACTCCCGGCGACGCCAGGGCGTGATCGCCGCAAACGCTGCGCTCCAGGAGCGTGAACTGATCAAGCTCGCATCGCTTGCCTCGGCGATCGCCGAGGCGTTGCGCGGGCGCGGCGTCAAGGAGCCCGCCGCGAGCCTGACTGCCGAGGCGGGGATCGCCGTCTTCAAGATCGCATTTGAACGCTGGATCGACGAGGCTGACCGGCACGACTTGGCGCAGCTCATCCGAGATTCGCTCGACCAGCTCAAAGCCGTGATCGCCGGTCCGTGATCGCCGGCGCAACGTCGGGCCGCAGCGCCTTCGCCGAGAGCCGCGACCGGCGGGCAGACTCACCGATGCTCACAAGCTCCATGTGCGATCCCCTCGTTGCCGGACGAATGTCGCTGCGACCACTGTGAGCCTTCCCCCAGGGTCAAGGACAAGGCGCGGCGGCCTGATTGCGTTGCGACCAGGCGCCGCCTACTGTGCTGTCGTATGGGTGCGAGTGTCGAGATCCACGCGCGGGCCGTCGAGATGTATGAGCAGATAACCAAGAACAAGCGAGCCTCACTGGAGTTGCTCGCCAACGTCGTAGCGATCTGGCTCCTGTTGGGCCTGCTCATCGGCTTTGCGATCACCCAGACGGCGGCCGGCGGCCTCGACCTGGTGGCGTGCTTCGGCGTGCTGGCCGTCGTCTTGGGCCTGCTCGCCTACTACCGCGGCTCCTCTCTGCTCCTGAGGGTGAGTGACGCCCACGAGGTCGGCCACGACGAGGCTCCCCAGTTGTGGAACGTGGTCGAAGAGCTGAGCATCGCGGCTGGTGTGCCAATGCCCAAGGTCTTCATCGTGGACGACCTTTCGCCCAACTCCTTTGCCACCGGGCGCGACCCCTCTCACGCCGCCGTGGTCGCCACGAGCGGCTTGCTGCATCGCATGGATCGCGAGGAGCTCCAGGGCGTCATGGCGCACGAACTGGCTCACATACGCAACTATGACGTGCGCTACGCCACCCTGGTCGGCGTGCTGGTCGGCATGATCGCGCTCGTCAGCGACTACTTTCTGCGATCGACCTTCTTTCGCATGGCGGGCAGTCGGGTCCGCAACCTGGTAGGCGTGTTGGCCCTGGGGGCGGCGGTCGCCTTGGCGGCGGTCGCGCCGATCTCGGCCCGGCTGGTGCAGCTTGCCATCTCACGCCGCCGCGAGTACCTGGCCGACGCGTCGGCGGTCGAGATAACGCGGAACCCTTTAGGCCTGGCAAACGCCCTTGAGAAGATCGACGGCGATCCGCGGCCGGTCGCGGTCACCAACAGGGCGCCCGCCCACCTCTACATCGCCAACCCGATCAAACGGACCTCCGGCGACGGCCTGTTCGACACTCACCCGCCGACCAGGAAGCGCGTCGCCATCCTGCGGGCGATGGCCGGCGCGGATGTGTCGGACGACGATGCAGAGATCTAGCTGCCCCAGAACGAGCCCTGCCGGGGGGGGGCGGGGTGTCTTCACCTCACGGCGTGAACTGGAAGCCCTGTTCCTCGAGGAGTCGGCCGCAGACCGCGACAACGTCGGCATCGTACCTCTCGCCGGAGTGCTCGCGCACCTCGGCGAGAGCGACCTCCATGCCGAGCGCGGCGCGGTACGGGCGGTGTGAGGACATCGCCTCGACCACGTCGGCCACGGCGAGGATGCGGGCTTCGGGAAGGATGTGCTCGCCTTTGAGCCCGTTGGGGTAGCCGGAGCCGTCGAGGCGCTCATGGTGCTGGTTCACGATGGCCGCTACCGGACCTCCGAACTCGATGCCGGCGATGAGTGCGGCGCTCGCCGTCGGGTGCTGACGGATGATCTGCATCTCGGGCTCGCTGAGGCGGCCGGGGCGCGCCAGGATCTCGGCCGGTACGACGATCTTGCCGACGTCGTGCAGGAGGCCGGCGGTCGTCACCATCTCTATGCGCTCCTCGTCCCATCCCAGCCCAGCGGCGATGGCGCCGGCGAGCTCGGCGACCCGGCGCTGATGACCGGCGGTGTAAGGATCGCGCAGCTCGGTCGTGGCGCCGAGAGCGGCCACCGTGGCCGTCAGCGCCTGCTTGAGCTGCGCCGCACTCGCCTCGAGCTCGGCCTCGGCGCGTGCCTGCTCGCTGATGTCGACGAGGAAGCCGAGGTAGCGCGTCGCCGCCAGGCGCACGGCATCGAGGCGCGCCGGGAAGGTGGTCCCGTCCTTGCGCAGGAAGACGCCGTTGCCGCTCGAGCGTCCGGTCCTGCCGACGCGGGCGAACTCCTGCACTGCCCACTCGCGAGACTCGGGCGCCACGACGTCGGCGATGCTCATCTGCACGAGATCTTCCGGCGAGTAACCGATCAGCTCGGCCGCCGCCCGGTTGACCTCTACGTAGCGACCCTGCTCGTCGCAGACGAAGACCCCGTAGGGGGCATTGTCGACATAGCCGCGGTAGCGCGCCTCGCTCTCGCGCAGGGCCTCTTCGGCTTGCTTGCGCTCGCTGACGTCGTGGACGACCGAAAGGACAGCCGCCTCGCCCCGGACCTCCATGGACCGCGCCGCGTGCACGCCCGTGACCTGCGTGCCATCCTTGCGCCGCAGCACCGTCTCGATCTCGCCGGACTCGCCGCACGCCTCCAGGCTGGCGACGAAGGCCGCTCGCGCCTGGGCATCGGCCCAGATCGCGAGTTCCGACGTGGTCCTGCCGACAGTCTCGGCGCGCTCGTAGCCCAGCAGGCGCGTGAACCCATCGTTGACCTCGAGGAGAAGGCCGTCGCCGAGCCGCGTGATCATCATGAGGTCGGGGGAGGCGCGGAAGGCGGCGGAGAACTTCTCTTCGGACTCGCGCAGCTCGCGTGCGGCGCGCACCCGCTCGCTGACGTCGTGAGCGACGATCGTGATCCCCGCGATCTCGCCCGTGGCATCGCGGAGCGGGGAGAGTGAGAGCACGACATCGACCTGGCTGCCGTCCCTGCGCAGGTGCTGCGTCTTGAAGCCGAAGCCGCGATCGTCCCGCAGCAGGCGCTTGATGAGTGCCTTCGTCTCGCTGTGGCGTCCCGGCGTCAGCAGGAGCGTCCCGTCGGCGCCGATCACCTCGTCGGCCGCGTAGCCGTAGAGGACCTCGGCGGCGGTGTTCCAACTCATGATCCTGCCGTCCAGGTCGCGCGAGTAGATGGCGTCGTGCGAGGAGGCGACGACGAGCGCGAGCCGGGCTACTTGCCGCCGCGCCTCCTGCGCCTCGACAGGGTCGCGCGCGGCGGTGAACACGGCCCGCAACTCACCGCCGACGTCGCGATAGACGGCGGCGGTGCATTCGACCTCGGTCAGCGCGCCGGAGACGTGGCGCAGCGCCAGCGGGAGATCACTGAGAAAGCCCTCCTCGAGGGCCTGCCTGTAGGCCGCCCGCGCCTTCTCGGGTTCGCTGAAGCAGTCCGCGAAGTCGCTGCCGATCAGCCGGTCACGGGGGATGCCGACGGCCTGCGCGGTGGCCGCGTTCACGTCGGCTATCTTGCCCTGCGGGTCGATACTCACCAGAGGATTGCCGCTGACCTCGATGAGAGCGCGGGCGTAGCGGTCGGCCTCGCTCGTGCTGCGCCGGGTGTGGTGCTCTACCATGGCGTGCACTCTCCTGGCGGCCTCGAGGATCGCGCACGGCGCAAACGTCTCTCGGTAACGACTTTCCTGGCGAGCCGCAGGGTCCGCTGGCGCATGACACCCCCCCATCGTCCTTGACTTTACTCCCGAAGCCGCTCGATTGCAGGAAAGGCCGTTGGCGACGGGCGTAGTGAAGTCTGCGGGCCGCCCTGTCGATATCCAGAAACGGTGATACCAGTCGCTGGTTCAGCGCAGTCGGCGCTCGAGCATGCGGTTGGTCTGGTTCGGTCAACAGATTCAGCGACATCCGAGGCTTCATGTTCATCCTGGTGGTAGCCCTCGCCGGCGGTCTGCTCGTCGGTGCCCTGCTCGGCGGCTCCTTTGCGAACCTGGAGCGCCTCTCGTTGCGCCTGGCCTGGCTCATCGTCGTCGCGTTGCTGATTCAGATCGTCGCCTTCTCGCCGCTCGGCGCGCGATTGCCTCACCTTGCGGTCATCGCTCTCCACATCGCCTCGTACGGCCTGCTGCTGGCCTGCGTGGCGGTCAACCTCCGTCGCCCGCCGCTGATGTGCCTCGGCGCCGGTCTGCTGAGCAATGCAGTCACCATCGTCGCAAACGGCGGCTACATGCCCGCAAGCCGGGCCGCCTTGAGACTGGCCGGTCTGCCCATCTCCATCCAGCCGCACAACAACTCCGTGCTCGCCGGGTCACACACGCACCTGGCGTTCCTCGGCGACGTCTTCGCGCTGCCGCATGCGGTGCCGCTGGCCAACATCTTCAGCGTCGGCGACATCTTGATCGCGGTCGGTGTGGCGTGGCTGATCGCAGATGCCATGAGGATGCCGGCGGCGGCCGATGGCTTGGCCGAAGACCAGAAGCCTGTTGTCGCGCCGTCAGCCCTCACCTTCGGGTGCACGCACTGCGGGGCCAGCTTCGCGGATCGCTGGCGGCTGCGAGCGCACCTTGCCGAGCACGACGTCGTCGTCCCATGGCAACCGCCACTGAGCTCCAAGTCGCGGGTGGTGAGGGTCCCCGTCGAGCTTTCGGCTCGACCTCACGCGGGTGACCGCCGTACCGCCTGAGGGTGTGTAACGCCGCGCGCCGGATGGCGCTCAAGCGATCAGGCGAATTTCTTGCTCATCCTCTCGATCGACTCACCGGCTTTAGCCAGATCGTCCGGCACCATGACCGGGTGGAGCTCGATGCTGGCATTGAACGCGAGGAACCAGGGTTCAGCGATTGCCGGGATATGAGAAGCGTCCTGCATATCGAAGACGATGAACCCTGTGCGCTGCCCGCCTTCGTCCGTGAAATAGACGGCCTCCGCGGGCGGGTGCAACTCCGCCAAGATGGCTTGAATCGTCGTGCCAAGCTTGCCGGACTTCACAGCGGCGTTTCCGGACTCAACAGGGATGTTGACCTTCATCAGGAACCGCATTGCCGACCTCCTCATCGTTGTGGCCTTGGAGTGATTCGCCGAAGCGCGCCAGCGCTTGAGCCGAACCGTGTCTCCGCAGATGAGAGCACCTCGTTCTGAAGTACCCTACGACCTTCTGCCGCTGGTCGATGCCCGTCTGGCCGGCTGGTAACCGCGTTGCGAGGTCATGCCCCTTGCGGGGCGATGCGGCTATGCTTGCGGGTGAACGCGAACCCCGCCGTCTGCGTCTCCATGATCGAACGCTGAACGACCAGGGAGCCGTCATGGCGAGATTCTCACATTGCTTTGCAATCGCGACGCTCGTTGCTGTCGCGATGCTCTTGCTCTCGTCGTGCGGCGCGGCCGCGCGGCCGGCCCATAGCGGCGTGCAAGGTATGGCGATGCTCGCGGGCGGACCCGCTCCGGGGAGCCCCCGGCCCGAACCCGGCGTCGCGATCGCCGTCCACGAGGGCGACCTCCACGGCACGATCGTCGCCCGGACCACGGCAGGCCCTTCCGGAGCATTCAAGGTCGACCTGTCGCCCGGCGCCTACACGCTCATCGAAGTCTCCGGCGCGGCGGTGTCTCAGACGGTCAGCGTCGAGCCAGGGAAGTACGTCACGGTCACGCTCACCATTGACGCCCCATAGGCGCTGTCGGGACAGCTCGCGGGGAGGGCGCGACGATCGATCCCCTACGCGCCCTCAGTGATGAGCTCCATCGAAGCTTTGCCCGTCGTGTGCTCCATGGCGAGCTCTACCACGCACACTTTCTTCCAGCCTCCGTCGATCTCAGAGTCCGCCGCGTCGAGGTAGTCGGGCGAATACTTCTTCGCGAGGCACACCAGGGCGTGTCGCTTCGCGCTGTCGTCCGTGACGACCCTCACCTTGCCGAAGACGATGGCGCTTCGGAAATGTGTGGTGAACTTGCTCGGAACGATGTCGTCTGCGGCTATGACACAGAACGAGGCCCTCTCGTTGCGGTAGACGGCGTCGAGCTTGTGGCCTGCCGTGGCGCAGTGAAAGAAGAGCTTGCCGTCTTCGTAGGCGAAGCTTAAAGGGACCGCATAGGGATAGTCGTCATCACCATGTACCGCCAGGACCCCGGAGGTGCAGGACTCTAGCATGGCGATCGTTTCCGTCTCCGAGAGCTCCTGCCCCTTGCGCCTCATCGGTCTGAACATGCGGCTTCTCCCCCTTCTGAAGTGCTGACCAGCGGAGGGCTCGCGCCCAGGTGCGCAGCCACGTCCCCGTAGCTCACATGGTATCTGACGCCGAGTGCCACCGAGGCTGCGCATGCACGGGTTCCGCGAGGCCCCTCCCGTGGTTGCTCACGAAGGCGTAGGCTGAGGTCGACCTTGCTCAGTAGACAGAATCACTGAGAGTCGTCGAACGACGCGGACGTCATATCCCATGGCGACGGAGAGAACGTGCTGGCTCGGCCGCGTGGGGAATCGGAGAACAGTCTGCTGAACCCGTCCCGGTGACTCGGCCTGCTTTGCGGACGGTGCGACTCGGAGGCGCGACATGACCACTAGCAGGCTGCTGAAAATCGCCTCGCCTTAAGCTCTCCGAGAGCCTTGCGG
>CAZFJE010000138.1:0-8842 GCA_964519555.1 uncultured Thermoleophilia bacterium | reverse complement strand
AGGCGCCCTGCTGGTTGGCGACCGCGATCCAGGCGTGACTGTAGGTGTCGTTGCCCGGCGCGCTGGTGCCGTTCTTGTCGTACCACCAGCCTGAGGCGTAGGTGCTGCCGAACTGAGGATAGCCGCCCGCGAACATGACCTGCGAACCGAAGTCGGCGCAGTCGGAGCTGAAACTCGTGTACGCGGGGTTGTACGACAGGGCGTAGCGGTCGGCGTAGGCCTTGGCGGCGGCGCGGTCGTAGCTGAGCTGCGCCACGTAGCCGGGTGCCTCGTCGGCCGCCACGGGCGCCGGCGTGACGATCGTGGGCAGGCTGCGCGCACGGCGTTCGAGACGGCTCGCCGCCGCCGCGACGGCCGTCGCCGGCGCACCAGCGGCTTCGAGCAGGCGAGGCGTGAGGTCGGACGAGTAGCGGTCGGCGGCGACCAGCCAGCGGCCGTGACGATGCACGAGAGTGAGCACGTGATCGAGGCCCTCGCCGTCGGTGTCGGTGCGCCCGGTCCGGGTGGCCCAGGTGTCGAGCGTCACGGCGCGAGCGCTGACCGTGGCGGCGCCGGTCGTGGGCGAGATGTGCACGGCGCTCACCGTGATGTGGCAGGCGACTGCGGTGGTGGTGTGGCCGAGCGCGGCGGTGAGGCGGCGGGCGCCGGCGGCCAGGGTGGCCTCGCGGCGCGCGAGTGTCGTGCCCGGGGCGCAGCGCGCGGTCAGGCGCACGACCTGGACCGGGCCGAGCACGGCGTGGGCGCGCGCCTGCAGGTAGGCGGCGGCAACGGCCGCGGGCCCGCCGGTGGCGCCGCGGGCCAGGGCGGCACGCGGACCGTGGAGCCCCGCGGCGAGCGGGGCGCTGCGGGCGCCGGCGAGCGGCGGCGCCACGGCGAGTGGGATGACGAGCAGCGCGAGCAGCGCCGTCCGCGGGTGCGGGAGGTGAAGCATGGCGACCCCCTTTCGGGTCGGGTTACGGGCTTGTGCGGACCGCCTTGACCAGCCAGTCCCCCGCGCTCCGGTCTCTCCCCAGGGTGAAGTACAGCGTCGTCAGGCCGCCCGGCAGTGGACAGCCCCTCCGCACCGCGAGGCGCACGGTGGCGGCGAGAGTGACGACGTCGGCGCGAGAGTCTCCCCAGACCCGCGCCGAGATGAAGTCGATACGACGTATGGCGACAAGGCGGCCGCCCGGCCAGACGCGCCTGTCGACGAGCAGCAGGCGGGCCGCCGCCAGGCGGCGCTGGCTGACGAGGCGGCTGAAGCGGGCGACCGTGCAGGCGGCTTCGAGGCCCCTGGTACCGGCCGACTCGCTCGCCGCCGCCCCGGTTGTGTGCGTACCTGCGGCCGGCGCGGTGGTCGGCGGCGCGCCGGCGATGGGCGTGGCGCTCGCCTGCGTGACACCGGCTGGCGCGCCCTGCGCTTGGGTGCCGTGGAGCGGCGAGCCCGAGGCCTGCGGCCTCGGGCTCGCCGCCGCGGCGACGCGGTTCGCGGGCGTCGAGGGGCCGGGTGCCGTCCGCCCGCAGGTCGCCCAGGTTCCGACGACCACGAGCACCGCGGCGCCGGCGACGAGCCAGCGGGCCGCAGCGACGAACGGACGATGGGAGCGCAGATCCATGCCGTCGATGCTCCGTCTGGGGCGGGAGCGCGACAAGGATGACGACCGCTCGTGCGCGGTGACGTTCGAGCCGGCAACCCTGCGTTCGAGTCGCGAACCGTGACGTTGGCGGCGAGACTCGTGCCGTGGGAGCCGGCCGCCGTGAGGTTCGAGTCGCGGGCGGCGCGGGTATTCTTGACAAGACTTATCGAATTCCTGTACGAATCGACCGTCGATGAACATCTCCGCCAAAAGCAAGTACGCCGTGCGCGCCTTGGTCGAGCTCGCCGAACGCAGCCAGTCACGGCCCGAGCACCTCGTGCGGCTGACCGACGTGGCCGGCGCGCGCGGCATTCCGCTGCAGTTCCTCGAGCAGCTCTTCGCGTCGTTGCGCCGCGCAGGGATCGTCAACAGCCGGCGCGGCGCCAGCGGCGGGTTCCTGCTCGCCCGGCCACCGGCCGAGATCACCGTCCTCGAGGTGGTCGAGGTGCTCGACGGCCTGGTGTCGCCCGCGGTCTGCACCCAGGGCGAGTGTCAGCGCATCGAAGAGTGCGGCCCCGCGGCCGTGTGGCTCGAAGCCAAAGAGGCCCTCGAACAGGTGCTGCGCCAGACCACGATCGCCGACCTCGTCGAGCGCGAGCGCCTGCGCGTGCCGCACGAAGCCATGTACTACATCTAGCCGGAGGATCGCGTGAACATCGCTGACGACATCACCACCCTGATCGGCGGCACCCCGCTCGTGCGCCTGCGGGCGCTCTCGGAGCGCAGCGGCGCGAACATCGTGGGCAAGCTCGAGTCGTTCAACCCGGGCGGCAGCATCAAGGACCGCATAGGCCTGGCCATGGTCGACGCCGCCGAGCAGGCCGGCACGATCGCCCCCGGACGCACGACCCTGGTCGAGCCGACCAGCGGCAACACCGGCATCGCCCTGGCCCTGATGGCCGCGGCGCGCGGCTACCGCCTGATCCTCACCATGCCCGACACGTTCAGCATCGAGCGGCGCAACCTGCTGCGCGCCTATGGCGCCGAGCTCGTGCTCACCGCCGGGGCCGACGGCATGCGCGGCGCCATCGCCCGCGCCGGCGAGCTCGTGGCCGCGGCCGACGATGCTTTCATGCCGCAGCAGTTCGAAAACCCGGCCAATCCGGCCATCCATCGCGCCACCACCGCCGAGGAGATCTGGCGCGACACCGACGGCGCGGTCGACGCGTTCGTGGCCGGCGTGGGCACGGGCGGCACCGTCACCGGCGTGGGTCAGGTGCTCAAGGAGCGCAAGCCCGAGGTCAAGGTCTACGCGGTCGAGCCGGCAGAGTCGCCGGTGCTGTCGGGCGGTCAGCCCGGGCCGCACCGCATCCAGGGCATCGGCGCCGGCTTCGTCCCCCGGGTCCTCGACGTCGGCGTCTACGACGAGATCATCAAGGTGACGGGCGACAAGGCCATGGAGACGGCACGCGCCCTGGCCTCGGGCGAGGGCATCCTGGTGGGCATCTCGGCCGGCGCCAACGCCTTCGCCGCCGCCGAGATCGGCGCGCGGCCCGAGAACCGCGGCAAGCTGATCGTCACGGTGCTGTGCGACACCGGCGAACGCTACCTGTCGACGCCGCTGTTCGCCGACCAGGGCGCGCCGGCCATGACGGGCGGCTGATGGGCGACGTCGCACACGACGGTGCCGCCGGCGCGGCGCTCATCGCCACCGTGGGCTCGTTGCTCGATCCGCTCGAAGCACAGATCAAGCCGCTCGGGCGCGTCTGTGTGGCGTTCTCGGGCGGGGTCGATTCGAGCGTCGTGCTGGCGGTCGCCACGCGCGTGCTGGGGGCTGCTCAGGTGCTGGCCTTCACGGCGGTCTCCGAGACCTACCGCGACGACGAGCTGACCGCGGCACGCGCCCTGGCCGCGGGGCTCGGCGTGCGTCACCTCACGTGGCGGACGCGCGAGCTCGACGACCAGCAGTTCGTGGCCAACACCCGCGACCGCTGCTACTACTGCAAGTCGACGCTGCTCGAGGCCATGGTGAAGGCCGCGGCCGAAGCCGGCGTCACCGCGCTCATCGACGGCGCCAATCGCGACGACCTGGGCGATGAACGCCCCGGCATGCGCGCTTCGGCAGAGCGCGGCGTGCGCCACCCGCTGATCGAGGCGGGTCTGGGCAAGGGCGACGTGCGTACGCTCGCGCGGGCGCTCGACCTGTCCGTGTGGAGCAAGCCCGCCGAGGCCTGCCTGGCGTCGCGCATCGCCTACGACGAGCCGGTCACCGCCGACAAGCTGCGCCAGGTGGCCGCCGCCGAAGACGTGCTGCGCGAGCTCGGCCTGGGCCCCGTGCTGCGCGTGCGCCACCACGGCGACGTCGCTCGCATCGAGCTCGAGGCCGACGCTGTGTCGCGCGCCGCCGAGCCCGCCGTGCGTGACGCCATCGTGCGCCGCCTGCGCGCTCTGGGCTTCACGTTCGTCACGCTCGATCTGCAGGGCTTTCGCTCGGGAAGCATGAACGAAGCACCCGCGATGCCGAAAGGAGCCGCCTAAGTGAACCGCACCATGGGCACCGCCGCCGATCTCGCCGAGGGCGCCTGGTGCGCCGCGCGCAAAGCTCGGCCGCGCCATTTCGTCGAGCGCATGCGCCGCGACGTGCAGGCCGTCAAAGACCGCGACCCGGCCGCCACCAGCAGCTTCGAGATCGTCACCTCGTACTCGGGCCTGCACGCCCTCTGGCTGCACCGCGTGGCCAATCCGCTGTACCGCTGCGGCATGCCGGTCGTGCCGCGCTGGATCAGCCAGTTCAACCGCTTTGTCACTGGCATCGAGATCCACCCCGGAGCGACCATCGGCGAGGGTTTCTTCGTCGACCACGGCTCGGGGGTGGTGATCGGCGAGACCGCCGAGATCGGCGACAACGTCACGATCTACCAGGGTGTGACCCTGGGCGGCACCGGCAAGGAGCACGGCAAGCGCCACCCGACCCTGGGCGACAACATCGTAGTGGGCTCGGGCGCCAGCGTGCTCGGCTCCATCCACATCGGCGACAACGCCAAGGTGGGTTCGGGCAGCGTCGTCGTGCACGACGTGCCGGCCAACGCCACGGTGGTCGGCAACCCGGGCCACCCGGTGATCGTCGACGGCCAGCGCGTGGGCATTCCCGACATCGACTACACGCACCTGCCCGACCCCGTGGCCGAGGCGCTCAAATGCGTGGTCGACCGCATCATCGCCCTCGAGCAGGAGCTCGACGAGATCAACCCCGAGCGCAAGGCCCAGCGCCGCGACAGGATCGTGCGCAACCAGGAGAAGCTCGACCGCCTGCTGCACTTCAGCGAGGGTGGCGGCATCTGAGCGACCAGGCGCGCGACGAAGTCACGCATGTCTGAGCGGCGACGACGTAGTCGATCGACGGCCTAAGCCGTCGGGCGCGGATTTCCGGGTATGCTACTATCGGCCGTCAAACAGCGCACAGGGAGAGTGATCTTCAGCCGTGAGTCACGTCCGACGTCTCGTTCTTGACGTTCTCAAACCGCACATGCCGACCATGCTCAACCTGGCCGACAAGCTCGGCGACCTCGAAGGGATCGCCGGCGTCGACATCACCCTCTTCGAGATCGACAACAAGGTCGAGAACATCAAGATCACCCTCGAGGGCAACGACATCGACTACCAGGAAGTCGCCGAGGTCATCCAGGATTCCGGGGGCAGCATCCACTCCATCGACAAGGTGTCGACCGGCCGCCAGCTCATCGACGAAGCCGAGACCCCGCAGGATGCCAGCGCCCGCTGGATGCGCTGACCGTCAGCTACCGGTCTAGCACATGAGCCCGTCGATCGCTCCCGGCGCCACGGGCTGGCTGCGCGACAAGGTCGCGACCCTGCGCCACTACCACCGCGTCGCCGAGGTTGGCGAGATCGCCCGGCGCTACTTCGCCATGAACGCCTTCGACGGCGTGCTCACCACGCTGGGCGTGCTCGTGGGCAGCTACATCGGCCGCGCGCACTCGGCCCACCAGGTCATCGCCGTCGGGTTGGGCGCGGCCGTGGCCATGGGCATCTCCGGCTTCTACGGCTCCTACCTGATCGAACGCGCCGAGCGCGACCGCTCACTGCGCGAGCTCGAAGACGTCACCCTGTCCAGCCTCGAAGACTCCGACATCGCGGCCGCCTCGACCTACGCCACCATCGTCATCGCCTGCGTCGACGGCGTCTCGCCGTTCGTCGCCGCGGCGTTCGTGCTGCTGCCCTTCTTCATCATCAGCCTGAACGCCGCTTACGTGGTCGGCGTGATCGTCGCCTTCGTCGAGCTCTTCGCGCTCGGTCTCTTTTTGGGGCGCGTGTCGCGCCAGCGCCTGATCTGGTCGGGCATGAAGCTGGCCGTGGCCGGCGTGCTGTGCCTGGCCCTGAGCGCGCTGCTCGACTGGGGCCTGCGATGAGGCACTCGTCGTGAGCGGCGACGAGCTCCAGGGCCGCCTGTCGGCCGACAACGACCACGCCGGCGCTGCGTCGGCGGGGGGCGAGCCGAGCTCGGCGGCCGCCGAGATGCTGCTCGGCGGCCTGAACGAGCCGCAGCGCGAGGCCGTGATGCACTTCGAGGGGCCGTTGCTCATCCTGGCCGGCGCCGGCTCGGGCAAGACGCGCGTGCTCGCCCACCGCGTGGCCTACCTCATCCGCGTGCGCCGCGTGCGCCCCGACGAGGTGCTGGCCATCACCTTCACCAACAAGGCCGCCGCCGAGATGCGCGGCCGTATCGGCACGCTGGTCGGCCCCATGGCGCGGGTCATGTGGATCTCGACCTTCCACTCGATGTGCGCCCGCATACTGCGTCGCGAGGCCGAGCGCCTGGGCTACAAGTCGACCTTCTCGATCTACGACGCCGACGACGCCAAACGCCTCGTCAAGCGCTGCCTCGCCGAGCTCGACCTAGACGACAAGCGATTCACCCCCGACGCGCTCGCACGTGCCATCTCCGACGCCAAGAACCGCCTGCAGGACCCGGCCGCGTTTCGCGAGGTCACCGGCGGCTTCTTTCAGCGCGCCGCCGCCGACGTCTACGAGCTCTACGAGAAGAAGCTCATGGAGATGAGTGCCATGGACTTCGACGACCTGCTCATGAAGACGGTCAATCTGCTCGAGATCTATCCCGACCGCCTGCAGCACTACCAGCGCACCTTCCGCTTCGTCATGGTCGACGAATACCAGGACACGAACCACGCCCAGTACCGTATTGCCAACCTGCTGGCCGGCGCGTCGGGCAACCTCGCCGTCGTCGGCGACGACGACCAGTCGATCTACTCGTGGCGCGGCGCCGACATCCGCAACATCCTCGAGTTCGAGCGCGACCACCCCGATGCCAAGGTGGTCCGCCTCGAGCAGAACTACCGCTCCACGACGCGCATCCTCGACGTCGCCAACGCCGTGGTCTCGAACAACCGGCGCCGCAAGGGCAAGAACCTGTGGACCGCGCGCGGCACGGGCCGGCCGGCGCACGTCGTCGAGGTCGCCGACGAGCACGCCGAGGCGCGCTACATCGCCAGCGAGGTGCGCGAGCTGTTGGACGAGGGCGTGGTGAGCGAGGGCTCGGCACAGGACGGCCCCCTCGCGCCGCACGACATCGCCGTGCTCTACCGCACGAACGCCCAGTCGCGTGTGCTCGAAGAGGAGTTCGGCCGCTACGCCATCGCCTACCAGGTCGTGGGCGGCACGCGCTTCTACGAACGCGCCGAGGTCAAAGACGCGCTCGCCTACCTGGCCATCATCAACAACCCGGCCGACGAACAGCGCCTGCTGCGCATCGTGAACACGCCGCGCCGTGGCCTGGGGCCCACCGCGGTCGGACGGCTGCAGACCGAGGCGCAGAGCCTGGGCGAACCGTTGTGGAGCGTGATCGAGCGCGCCGCCGACCTGCCCGGCCTGACGGCGGCGGCGGCCGCGTCGCTGACTCGCTTTGCCGCCGTGGTGAACACCTGGCGGGCCGAGGCGCCGACGATGACCTCGGTGGCCGCACTCGTGCGCCGCGTGCTCGACGAGAGCGGCTACTCGGCCATGCTCCAGGGCCAGGACACGCTCGAGGCCGAGGGCCGCATAGAGAACCTCGAGGAGCTCGTCGGTGTGGCGGCCGAGTACGACCAGCGCGCCGAGAGCCCGACCCTCGATGGCTTTCTGCAGGAGATCTCGCTCTACTCGGACATCGACACCATGGCCGACACGAGCGAGCTCATCACCTTCATGACACTGCACAACGCCAAAGGCCTCGAGTTCCCGGTCGTCTTTATGACCGGCCTCGAGGAGGGCGTGTTCCCCCACCAGCGCTCGCTCGACGACCAGAACTTAGAAGAGGAGCGCCGCCTGGCCTACGTGGGCATCACGCGCGCCATGGACCGCCTGTACCTGCTTCACGCCCGCCAGCGCAACCTGTGGGGCGGCAGCATGTACGGGCTACCCTCACGCTTTTTGACCGAGATCCCGGCCGACCTGGTCGAGGTCACGCGGGTCGCAGGGCCCTCGTATGGCGGCGGCAGCTGGCAGGGTGGTGGCGGCCAGAGCGCGCGCGACGGCCGCGGCCGTCGCGACTGGGACGACCGCTCGAACTGGCGCGAGCGCGACGACGACGTGCCGCTGGGTTCGGGGCGGCGCATCACCGGCCTCGAGAAGAAAGACGACGAGGCCATGGCCGAGCTGTTCTTCGCCCCCGGCGACCGGGTGCTGCACGCCACCCTGGGCGAGGGCACGGTGAGGGCCGCCGAGCAGAGCGGCATCATCGTGGTGCACTTTGAGAACGACGGCTCGGAGCGACGCCTGATGGCCACGATCGCGCCGCTGCGCAAGCTCAGGGCCTGAGGCGCACCCCGGCCGTGGGTGCGCTCGGCGATCGGGTGCGCTTGGGCCGAGGCGCGCTTGAGGTCCGGGTCAGGGGAGGGCTCAGGGGCCCGTCCCGCTTTCGTAGACCAGCCACACGCCGCCGACCCGGCGCAGCGACAGGAACACCTGGGTCCGCCCGGCGCTCCACGCCGATCCCGCGCCCGGCGTGATGCGTACCGTCATGGAGAGCTCGAGGTCGGCGCCCGCCGGCGGCGCCGGCAGCACGGTGGCTGCCGCCGAGACTACCCTGACCTGCTTGATGCCCCAGAACGCGGCGCCGCGGCCGGCGCGTAGGGCCGCGGCCGCCTGAGAGTCGGGGGTGACGACGGCGAGCAGTGTGTCGTAACGGTGCGCATCGACCAGCCGCCAGTAGCGCGTGGCGGCACGGAGGGCCGCCGACGGGACCGGCCCCTCGGTGACGGTGGCGCTGGGCG
>CAZFJE010000137.1:0-8952 GCA_964519555.1 uncultured Thermoleophilia bacterium | reverse complement strand
TCTGCACGGCCGGCACGATGGTGAGCCGCACGTTGGCGCCCGGGCTGTGGCGGCCCAGCACCCTGTCGATCAGCCCCTGCGTGCCCAGGTCGGCGCCGCTCAGGTAGGCGTTCATCGACGACTCTATGCCGGTCAGCCCGTAGCGCACGCTGTCGTAGCCCACGATCTGCGGCGCGAGCGAGCCCTGGGGGTAGGTGCGCGAGTAAAAGCCCGAGTGCTGCGCGTCGCCCGCGATCGTCGAGCCGTCGAAGCCCTGGATGAGGCCGCGCTTGACGCGCAACTGCTGGGCGATCAGGCGGTGGTTCTGCGGGGCGCTCTGCAGGCTCTTGGCGTGGAAGACCTGGAGCCACACGAGGTTGGCCATGAGGGCGATCATGAGGATCGTCCCAACGACGAACATGCGGCTGATGGCGCGATTCATGCAGCCTCTCCTACGAGAGCTCGGCCAGGCGCAGCCGCTCGGTCGAGCTGCCGGCTTCGACCACCAGGCTGCGGTGCGACACCATGAGCAGCAGCGCGACCAGCACGAGGTTGGCGGTGAGCGAGCTGCCGCCGTAGCTCACGAAGGGCAGCGTGATGCCGGTCAGCGGAATAAGCCGCGTGACGCCGCCCACGATGATGAAGCTCTGCAGGCCGAAGACCGTGGCCAGGCCGGTCGCCAGCAGCTTGGAGAAACCGTCGGGGGCGTGCAGCGCGATGTGGTAGCCGCGCCACACGAAGAGCAGATAGAGCAGGATGAGGCCGACGCCGCCGATCAGGCCGAGCTCGTTGGCGATGGCGCTGAAGATGAAGTCGGTCTGCAGCTCGGGCACGGTGGGCACGTGGTTCGAGTAGAGCAGGTAGCCGCGGCCGAAGCCGGGCCCCACCAGGCCGCCGTCGGCGATGGCGAACAGCGACTGCAGGAGCTGGTAGCCGCTGGTCGCCGCCGTGTGCCAGGGGTCGAGCCAGATGGCGAAGCGTTCGTGCACGTGCGCGACGTACTGGTAGGCGCCGCCCGCCCCCACGGCGAACAGCACGGCGCCGGCGACCACGTAGGCGATCCGCGTGGTGGCCACGTAGAGCATGCCGATGAAGGTCGCCATGAACAGCAGCGACATGCCGAAATCTTTCATGAAGACCAGCATGAACAGCGACAGGACCCACATCACGAGCAGCGGCCCGAAGTACTTGAGGGGCGGCACCGGCACGCCCGCGAGGCGCGCGGTGGGCACCGACAGCATCTCCTTGTTCTGGTTCAGGTAGCCGGCCAGAAAAACGACGATGGCGATCTTGGCGAACTCGGATGGCTGGATCGAAAAGCCCGCGACGCGCACCCACAGCCGGGCGCCGTTGACGCTCGTGCCGCCCACGATGGTGACGGCCAGCAGCGCCAGGCCGAGGGCCCCGATGAGGTAGCGGTAGGTGTCGAGGCGGTGCACGTCGCGCACCACGAGCACGGTGGCCACGAAGAGCGCCACGCCGATCAGCAGCCACTCGCCCTGCTTCAAGGCGAGGGCCGGCGAGATGCGGTAGATCTCGGTGAGCCCGATCGCGGAGAGCAGCGCGGCGATGGGCACGAGGTAGGGATCGGCCTGCGCCAGGTAGCGGCGCTCGGCGACGTGGATCACGAGGAAGAGCACGAGGAAGATCACGCCGGTGACGACCGAGTCGCGGCGCAGGTCGTGAAAGCGCGCCGCGTAGACCGAGGCATAGGCGACGGTCGCCGCCACGCCGACCAGCGCGAGCAGCGCCAGTTCGACGTTGCGCCTGCTCACGGCACGGCCTGCGCCTGACGCGCCAGGGCCAGCGCCGCCGCCTTGCGGTGCAGGTCGTGCCGCTCGACCCGGGCACGCACGCTCGGCGCGACCGTGACGATCGGCATGGTGGTCTGCAGGTAGAGGTCGTTCAAGTCGATCCCGGCGACGCTCACGGGCAGGCCGCGGTAGACGCTCACCATGCCGTCGTGGTCGCCCACGAAATAGACGTCGCTGGCGACCGCGCCGGCGGCGGCGCAGAGCAGCAGCAGCAGCACGACCACCGTGGCGGCCAGCCACAGGTGGCGCCGGCGGCGGCGGCGCGGCGCGGGCGGCGCGGCGGCGCCGGCGAGGGGCGCGACTTCGTCTTCGACAGCGCCCACGGCGTCGGCAGCCGGCGCGCCCTCGTCGGTGGCCGCGGCGCCATCGTCGGTGCCCGTATCCTCATCGGCCTGCGCAGCGACGTCGCCTGGCGCCGTCGCGGTCGCGTCGGAGCCGGGCGCGGTCGCGTCGGGCGCGCTCGCGTCGGCGTCGGACGGAGTCTCCGCGGCGCCCGTCTGCTCGGCGCCGACCGCGGGCAGCGCGACGGTGGCGGCTTCGGCGCCGACCACGGGCAGCGCGACGGTGGCCGCCTCACCTGCCGACACGGCGTCGTCGGCCGCCTGGTCGAAGCGCAGCACGATGACCGTGATGTTGTCGTGGCCGCCCTCGTTCTTGGCTTCGCGGATGAGGCGCCGCGCCACCCGCAGCGGGTCGTCGACGGCGGCGAGCACGGCGGCGATAGTGAGCTCGGGGACCATGGAGTACAGGCCGTCGCTGCACAGCAGTAGGCCGTCGCCGGCGCGCAGCTCGACCTCGCCCCCGTCGACCTCGACGCGCGCTTCGGTGCCCAGCGCGCGGCTCAGGATGCTGCGCTGCGGGTGCGACAGGGCGCCCTCGCGGGTGAGGTGACCCTCGCGCACCATCTCACCGACCAGCGAGTGGTCGTCGGTGATCTGCTCGAGGGTCTCGTCGCGCCACAGGTAGAGCCGGCTGTCGCCGACGTGGGCGAACTCGAGCCGGTCGTCGCCGAGCAGCACGGCGGTGAGGGTGGTGCCCATGCCGGCGCGCGCCCGGTCGGAGCGCGACTCGTGGTAGACGCTTTCGTTGGCGGCCTGCGCGGCGTGGGCCAGCGTGGCGCCGGCGGCGAGGTCGGCGGCGAGTGTGTCGAGGGCCAGGTGCGAAGCGATCTCGCCGGCCTGGGCGCCGCCCATGCCGTCGGCCACGGCGACGAGCGGTAGCTCGTCGACGAAGGCGTCTTCGTTGCCCGACCTGTGAAGACCGATGTCGGTCAGCGCCGCGTGGCGGACGACGAGGGTCACGCTACGGTCACTCCTCGTAGCGGAAGATCGTCTCGCCGATACGCACTTCGGTGTCGAGCATGAGCTGCGCCTCGACCACCTCGCGGCCGTTGACGAACGTGCCGTTGGTGCTGCCCAGGTCTTCGACGAAGTGCAGCTGGCCGCGCGGCACGACGCGAGCGTGCGTCTGACTGACGAAGGGGTCGTCGAGCACCAGGTCGCTCGACGGCGAGCGGCCGATCATGATCCAGCCCTCGAGCTTGACGGTGGTGCCGGCGGCCAGCACGGGACTGGCCTCGACCACGAGACGCGGTTCGATGTGCGCCATGAGGTCGAGCGACTCGCCGGGCATGGTGCGGTCGGTCTGGCGCTGCTCGCGGCGCTGTCGGCGCTCGGAGGGCGAGGTCACGGGCACGGCCGGCTCGATCGCCGTGAGCGAAGCCGGGGGCGGCGCGGGCCCGCGGCCCGGTGGCGCCGGTCGCGCGTCGCCGCCGCCGGCGCGCACGTCGCGCACGGTGCGGCGCACGACGAAGAAGACGAAGAGGAACAGCAGCACCAGAAAGACGATCTTCAAGATGAAGAGCACGGTGTCTAGCACGGCCGGGTCTCGAAGCTCAGGCTGGTGGTGCCGAGCTGCAGCCGGTCGCCGTCGGCGAGCGCGACGCGTTTCACCCCCCGGCCGTTGACCAGGATGCCGTTGGTCGACTCGAGATCGACCACGACGTAGCCGTCGGCTTCGCGGCGCACTTCGGCGTGGCGCCGCGACACGTTGGGGTCGTTGATGACGACGTCGCACTGCCGGCTGCGGCCCAGCACGGTGGCCGGTCCGTCGAGGCGGTAGACGCGTTCGCCGCGCACCAGCACCGCGCACAGGCGCTGCGCGGGCGCGACCGGCGCGACCGGCGCGACCCCGGCGACCGGTGGTTGAAAGACGATGGTCTGTGAGAGGTTCGACGGCGGCGCTGTGGGCGTGACGACCAGGCCGGTGGGCGGCGGCGCCAGAGCGATGCCCGGCTCGGGGGTACCCTGCGCGCCCATGTGGGCGGCGATGCCGAACTCGCCCAGGGCGAGGTCGTCGTCGGAGTGCAGCGAGATGCGCGGGGCAGCGACGAGCGTCCAGCTTTCGCGGTTGGCGTAGGCCACCAGATAGCTCGCCAGGTCCTCGACCAGCGGGCCCTCGAACGAGCTGAGCTGTTCGTAGTCGGCCGGCGACAGGTAGACCTCGTACTCACTGGGCACATAGACCCGCGAGACGCTGACCGTCTTGTGGTCGCTCATCTCTTTGGCAAGCTTGTGCGCCAGCTCGACCGGCTGCACGCTCGACTTGAAGGCGCGACCGAACATGCCCTCGACCATCTTCTCCATGTGCTTCTCGATCGACTTGAGTACGTTCAAGCAACAGCTCCCCGCGACGTGTCGGCCCGTGTCAGGCTGCGACTGTTAAGCCTACCACAGGCTCTCACGCTTGGTCCCAGATAGGGTCGCCGTCGGGCACTGGGCCGCGGCGCTCGCCGGGCGTGACGGCGGCCAGCACCAGGCCGCTCACCACAGCCGCGACCACGACGTTGGCGAGCAGCTCGTGCGAGGCGGCCGGCAGCCGCCAGACCGTGACCGGCACGATCCAGCCCAGCAGGTAGAAGGCGCTGAACGCAAGCGACCACAGCCAGAGCCGGGCTTCGAGGCGCGCGCAGCGCAGCGCCACGGCCAGGGCCAGTGCCAGGCCGGCCCAGAGCGCCACCTGCAGCAGGCAGGGCCAGGTGAGCAGCGCGCGGGCGGCAGCCACCACCAGGGCGATCGGGTTGCCCTCGGTGCTCAGGTGCGCGGCCAGGTGCGCGGGCGCCTGGTAACCGGCAAAGGCCGAGCGCGCCGACGCCGAAAGGTCGACCACGAAGAAGGTGACGATCGCCGTCCAGCCGGCGGCCAGCGGAGCGCGGCGACGGCCCAGCGCGGCCGCCGCGCAGACCGCCAGCAGCGTGCCCGAGACCGGCACCAGGACGATGGCCAGCACGGGCCACACGGCGAGCAGCGGACGCCGGCGAAACACGACGAACCCGGCCATGGCCACCGGCAGGTAGGCAAAGCCGGCCGACATCGACACGTTGAACAGAGGGAACGCGGCCAGGCCCAGCCAGAGGGCAAAGCCCACGCGCGGCACGACGAACCAGAGCACCGCCACCGCCGCGGCGAGGGGCAGCGTCCAGCTTTGCGGGTAGGCCGGCAGGTGGGCGAGCAGGCCCGCCAGACCCACTCCGGCAAGCGCCGCGCCGAGACCGCGGTCGGCCACCACGCGCAGGCGACCCAGGGGCGCCAGCAGGCGCTGCGGGCGCAGCCGCCGGCCGCCGTCGAGGCGGCCGGACAGCGCCCGCAGCGCGTCGGCCATCTCGCCGGCCGCGGGCCGCTCGTCGGCGTTCGTGGCGCAAGCGGCGGACACCACGTCGGAAAGCTCGCGGGGCAGGTCGGGGCGCACCGTCTCGAGGGGCGCGATGCGCCCGGCGAGGATGTTGCCGACGGTCTCGCCGGCGGTCGCGCCACGCACCGGGTTGCCGCCGGCGAGCAGCTCGTAGAGCAGCACGCCGGCCGAGTAGACGTCGGTCGCAGACCCCACGCGCCGGCCGGCGGCCTGCTCGGGCGACATGTAGGCCACGGTGCCGAGCATCTCGCCTTCGGCGGTCATGGTGTCGGCGCCGGCCAGGTGGGCGATGCCGAAGTCCATGACCTTCAGGACGCCGCGCTCGTCGATCATCACGTTCTGCGGTTTGACGTCGCGGTGCACGATGCCCTTGGTGTGGGCGTAGGCGAGGGCGTCACACAGCTGGACGGCGGCGGCCACCGCTTCGTCGTCGCCGAGCTCGCCGGCCAGCTCGGCGAGCGACTGGCCGCGCACGAGCTCCCAGACCAGAAAGCTGCGCCGGCCGTCGGAGAAGAAGTCGAGCAGGGCGACGATGCCGGGGTGGTCGAGGGCGCGCGCCGCTTCGACTTCGCGCACCACGCGGCCGGCCACGGCGCCGCGCTCGTCGACGACCTTGAGGGCGACGTCGGCGGTGGTCTCGAGGTCGTAGGCCTCGTAGACGTCGGCCGAGCCGCCCGAGCCGATCCTGGCGACGATCTCGTAGCGGTCACGCCAGTCGGTGTAGACGGGCGTGCGGTCATATGACGAGGCGGGCACTGGCTGACGGGCCTCCAAATCGGAGTCAGTATCGGACGTCGCTTGTCGGCGTCCTGACACATCTATTCGCTATGGTATAGTCTTCACCCTGTTCGGGGTCCTTGAGGGCGAGTGGTGAAACTGGCAGACACGCTAGGTTCAGGACCTAGTGCTCGAAAGAGCTTGCGGGTTCAAATCCCGCCTCGCCCACCATCTCTTCGGCCAGGGAGACACCAGTGTCGTTCTTCGATGATGACGCAGAGGTAACTCAGGTCACGGCGCCCACACCTCGCCCGCGTCGCAAACGCAACCGTTCGCGTCTTCGCATTCAGCGCTTGGTCATCGCCCTGGTGGCCCTCTTCATCCTGGTCTTCGTGCTGGCCCTCGTCATCCGTTCGTGCCAGCAGAACGCCAAAGAGGCGACCTACCGCTCGTATTTCACCCAGGTCCAGCAGGTCGAAAGCGACGCCACCAACAAGGTCGGCAAGCCCATCGCCGCGCTGCTGGCCGATCCCACCAAGTTCGGTCGCGCGCAGCTCGAACGCCAGCTCGACACACTGGTCACCACCCAGAACGAGATCAGCACGCGCACCGCGCGCATCAACCCGCCCGGCAAGCTCAAAGACCTGCACCAGATCCTGGTGCAGGGCCAGCAGGTGCGTCTCGCCGGCGTGCAGCAGGTGCGCGCCGGACTGCTCGCCGCCCTCACCGGCAAGGGTCTGCACGCCACGGCGCGCAAGCTGGCCGCGCTGTCGGGTTACTTCACCGGCCCCGACGTCTACTACAACCAGCTCTACCGCACGCAGGCGCAGAAGGTCGTGACCGACGACGGCGTCACCAACGTGGCGGTGCCCGAGGTCGGCTACTTCGCCAACGCCGCGGTGTTCTCGCCGACCACCCTGAGCGCGGCGCTGTCGACCGTGTCGTCGTCGGCCAAGCTGAGCGGCGTGCACGGCGTGGCTCTGGGCGGGGTGGCCATCAAGAGCAACGGCACCTCCGTCACCCTGAGGGCGGGCACCTCGACACGCTTCACGGCCTCGGTCGGCGTGCTCGTGCTCGTCACGGTGCAGAATCAGGGCACCGTCACCGAGACTAACGTGCCGGTCAAGGTCACCTGGTCGGGGCCCGCGGGCAGCACGGCACAGATCTTCACGGCCAACATCCCCTCCATCGCCCCCGGCGCCAAGCAGACGGCCAGCGTGTCCGGCCTCAACATACCGTCCACGGACATCACCAAGTCGTCGACCCTCAAGGTCGAAGCCGGCCCCGTGCCCGGCGAAAAGGTGCTCAGCAACAACCACGCCACCTTCACGATCGTCCCGGTCCTCAAGTAAAGGCCCATGCAGAGCTTGCGTGACATCGCCCCCTATCTGGCGCTCGGCGCCGCCGTGCTCGGCGTCGTCGTGCTCATCCTTCTCGTGCGCGTCATGGTCGGCCAGCGCCACCTGCGGCAGGCGCAGCTCGCCGTGCTCGGCGGCCACGGCGAGCGCGACCTCGTCCTGCACGCCCAGGACCTCGAAGAACAGGTGCGCAACCTGCGCGAAGCGGTGCGCGGCCTCGACGGCCTGCTGGCCAGTCACAAGCTCGAGCTCGACCGCGCCTTCACCCACCGCGCCATCGTGCGCTACGACGCCTTCCGCGACATCGGCGGCGAGCAGAGCGCCTCGATCGCCTTGCTCGACAACACCGCCTCGGGCCTCGTCATCAGCATGATCCACTCGCGCGACTACGCCCGCATCTACGTCAAACAGCTGCGCCGCTCGGTGCCCGACCGCACCCTGTCGCCCGAAGAGGCCGAGGTCGTCGAGCAGGCCCTCATAGGCTGGAGCGCCAAGCCGGCCGCGCTCAACGTGCGGGCCGCCGAAGCCATCAAGACGGCCGGCGCCGCCGCGCCGGACGAGCGCGCCGCCGCCGCGCCGGACGAGCGCGCCGCCGCGCCCGCAGGCCGGCCCGCGAGCCCGGCGCCGGCCGACAGAGCGCCGAGCCCACGGCCCGACGACGACCTGTCCGAGCCCTGGGGACCCGCATGACCGACACCGCCTCGCAGCCGATCGCCTTTCTGGGGCCCGAGGGCACCTTCAGCGAAGAGGCGCTGCTGGGCAACATGCCGGCCGGCGCCTACCACCCGTTCCCCTACCCGTCTATCCGCGAGGTGCTCAAGGCGGTACAGGCGGGCGACGCTCCACTGGGCATCGTGCCCATCGAGAACTCGATCGAGGGCTCGGTGGTCCTCACCCTCGACAGCCTGGCCTTTGGCTTCGACGACCTGCACATCGTGCGCGAGGTCACCTGGCAGGTACACCAGCAGCTCATCGCCCGCCACCCGGTCGACTTCGCCCGCGTCACCAAGATCGTCAGCATCCCGCACGCCTACGGCCAGTGCCGCGAGTTCATTCGCGAGCACCTGGACGGCGTCGAGCACGAGCCCACCGACTCGACCGCCGAAGCCGTGCGCCGCGTGAGCCGCGTCGAACGCCCCTGGGTGGCCATCGGCACCCGCCTGGCGGCCGAGATGTACGAGTGCGTGGTGGTCGCCCCCGACGTCGACGACGCCCCCGACAACCGCACGCGCTTCGTGTTCGTGAGCCGCGACGAAGCGCCACAGGGCGAGCCCGCCGAGGGCGCCGGCGGCATCGACACCGCCTTCAAGACGAGCATCGTGTGCGGCATCTCCCAGGACCAGCCGGGCAGCCTGCTCATGATCCTCTCCGAGTTCGCCTACCGCTACGTCAAC
>CAZFJE010000136.1:0-8969 GCA_964519555.1 uncultured Thermoleophilia bacterium | reverse complement strand
GCTCGTCGAGGCGCTCGTCGCCGGCGACCTGGGCGACGACCGTCTCGGTGGTGTCGGCCTGGGGGTCGGCGAGCTTGCTGATCACGAAGTGGCGTTCGGCGAACACCGCCACCTGGGGCAGGTGGGTGATGCAGACGATCTGCGTGGCGGCGGCGAGCGCCGCCAGGCGCTCGCCGAGGACCGTCGCGGTGACACCGCCGATGCCGGTGTCGACTTCGTCGAAGATCAGCGTGCGCACGTCGTGGCCTAAGTGCACGAGGCTCTTGATGGCCAGCATGGCGCGCGAGAGCTCGCCCCCCGAGGCCGTCTCGCGCAACGGCCGCAGCGGCACCCCGGGGTTGGCCGAAAAGACGAACTCGGCTTCGTCGGCACCGCGCTGGCCGAGCCCCTCGAGCCCCTCTCCCCTGGCCTGCAGCACGACCTCGAAGCGCACGTGCGGCATGGCCAGACCACGCAGCTCGTCGGCCACCCGCGCGGCAAACACGGGGGCCGCCGCGGCGCGCGCCGCCGTGAGCCGGCCAGCCAGCTCGAGCGCGCGAGCCTGAGCCGCTTCGAGGCGCGCGATGAGGTCGGATTCGTCGGCGACCAGGCGTTCGAGCACGATAAGGCGCTCGCCGGCCACGACGGCGTGGGCGATGACGGCGTCGGCCGAGCCGCCGTACTTGCGGGCCAGCAGACGGATCTGGTCGTAGCGCAGCTCGACGGTATCGCGATGAGCCGGGTCGACGTCTAAGTCATCGAGGTAGTCGCGCAGCACGGCCAGCACGTCGTCGGTCTCGGCGGCGAGCGCGGCCAGGCGTGCCGCCGCATCGGCGAGCGCGGGGTCGAGGCTCTCGGCCTCGGCCAGGAGTCGTTCGGCGGTGCGCAGAGCGTCGAGCCCGCCGCCCGACGATTCGTCGAACAGCAGGGCGGCCGCGCCACCCACGCGCTCGACGAGCCGCTCGGCGTGGCGCAGGCGCTCGCGCTCGGTCTTGAGCCGTTCGTCTTCGGCGGGCTCGACGGCGGCCGCTTCGATCTCGTCGACCTGAAAGCGCAGCAGAGCGACTTCGCGGTCGCGGTCGCGCCCCTCGCCGCGCAGGGCGACAAGCTCGCGAGAGAGCGCCTGCAGGGCCGCCCAGGCGGCGCCGTAGTCGGCCAGCAGGGCCGCGACGTCGGGCCCCGCCCAGGCGTCGAGCAGGTCGAGCTGGCGGTCGAGCTGCAGCAGGCGGGCGTGCTCGAGCTGCCCGTAGAAGGCGACCCGTTCGCCCAGCGCCGCTTCGACCGCGGGCAGCGACGACACGAGGCCGTCGAGAAAGGCCCGCGAGCGGCCCTTTCTGGTGATGCGGCGCGCCACCGAGAGGGTCTCGCCGTCGTCGTCGAAGACGGCTTGCACGAGCGCCTGCTCGCAGCCCGGGCGCACGAGGCTCTCTTCGCCCTTCTGGCCGAGCAGCAGACCTATGCCCTGCGTGAGCAGCGTCTTGCCGGCGCCGGTCTCGCCGGTGATGACGTTGAGCCCCGGCGCCAGCTCGAGCCGGGCCCCGGCGATGAGCACGAGGTCGGCGATTGTGAGTTCAGCGAGCATGGCCGCGGGCGCCGGCGCGCGGGCGCTCAGAAGACATGGCGCGCGCGGTTGAAGAGTTTCTCTTCGACATTGTGGTAGAACGAGCCGCCCTCGCTCACCAGCAGCCGCGCCCGAGCGACGCCGGCGGCGATCTCGACGGTCTCGCCGCAGCACAGGCGGCCCACCACCGAGCCGTCGGCGAGCACCTCGGCTTCGTCGGTGGGCGAGGCGTTGCGTACCCGTATGACGTGGTCGGGGCGCAGCACAAGCGGGCGGAAGCCGAGCGAATGGGGAGCGATGAAGTTGAGCACGAGGGCGTCGGCGTCCCAGACGACGAGGGGGCCGGCGCACGAGAGATTGTAGGCGGTCGAGCCGGCCGGCGAGGCCACGATCATGCCGTCGCAGAGCATCTCGCCGACCCGCGTGCCGGAGACTTCGTAGACGAGGCGTACGACGCGCTGCGAGCGTACGCGCGCCAGCACGATGTCGTTGACGGCCATCTGCCGCGCGCCGTTCCAGCGCGCTTCGACCGTGAGCAGGTCGATGATCGTGTAGCTGCCCCGCACGATGCGCTCGAGCCCGGTGCGCCAGTCGCTCTGGCGCATGCCGGCGAGAAAACCGACGTTGCCGAAGTTCACGCCGGTGGTGGGCACGCCGCTGCCCAGCATGCGACCGAGGGCGCGCAGGATGGTGCCGTCGCCGCCCAGCACGAGGCAGAGGTCGACGCTGCGCAGCTCGTCTTCGTCGACGACCCGGTAGCCGTGGGCGTCGGTGAGCCGGTGCCTGGCGGCTTCGTCGGCGGGCACGACGAGCTCGAGCCCGAGGCGCTTGGCCTCGCCGACCAGCTCGTGGAGGGTGCGGTCGGTGGCCTTGGCCTGGTGGTGGGTGAGCACGGCGACACGCCGCAAGGGCTCAGCCATGGACGGCCTCGACGGCCTTGAGAGCGGCGGCCGCCGGCTCGGCGCGGCCCGCCGCCAGCGGGCTGCGCACGTCGCAGAAATACGCGAAGTACTCCACGTTCCCCCTTGGCCCCGGGTGCCCGGAATCGCAGGCGCCGAGGACCGCGACCCCGTGCTGTTCGAGCCACGCGCCGATGTCGGTGAGCACCTGCAGATGGATGGCGGGGTCGCGCACGACTCCGCCCTTGCCGACCTGCGCGCGACCGGCTTCGAACTGCGGCTTGACGAGCACGAGTCCGCGGTAGCCGGCGCGGGCGGATTCTAGCACAGGCACCAGGGCCAGCCGCAGCGAGATGAACGATACATCGGCGGTGACGAACGACGGCGCGTACGGAAGACGATCGGCCTCGAGGCTGCGGGCGTTGGTGCGCTCCAGCACGGTGACGCGCGGATCGACGCGCAGGCGGTAGTCGAGCAGGCCATAGCCGACGTCGACGGCGACCACATGAAGAGCGCCGTGCTGCAGCAAGCAGTCGACGAAGCCGCCGGTCGAGCTGCCCAGGTCGCATACCTCTTCCCCATCGACCGAGACCTCGAGCGCGCGCAGCGCGTGGCTCAGCTTGTCGCCGCCGCGTGAGACGTAGCGTGGTCGCTCGGCGACGGCGAGCTCGATTGTTGAATCGACCAGGCCACCGGGCTTGTCGGCGGCGCGGCCGCCGACCGAGACCTCGCCGGCCAGGATGGCGGCGTGGGCCTGCGAGCGCGTGGCGAACAGGCCGCGGGCGACGAGCAGCGTGTCGAGCCGCTCGCGCATGGGTCAGGAGATGTGGGCGAGGCCCGGCTGGCGCTCGAGGACGGCGGCGGCGATGGCCTCGGGCGTGAGGCCGAGGTCGGACAGCAGGCGCTCGCGGTCGCCGTGCACGACAAAGGCGTCGGGCAGGCCGAACCGCCGCACGCGGACGGGGCTGTCGGCGAGGTGTTCGACGACGGCGCTGCCGAAGCCGCCAGCCAGGACGTTCTCTTCGATCGTCACGATGCGGGCATGGGTGTCGGCGAGCTCGTCGAGCAGCGCGGTGTCGAGCGGTTTCACGAAACGCGCGTCGACGACCGTGGCCTGCACGCCGGCCTCGGCGAGCAGCTCGGCGGCGCGCAGAGCCATGCCGACGCCGGTGCCGATGCCCACGAGGGCCACCTCGCGCCCCTCGCGCAGCACCTCGGCGGTACCGATGGGGATCTTCTTCAGCTTGTGGGGCTCGTCGAACACGGCGGCGAGGCCGCGCGGGTAGCGCACCGCGACGGGACCGTCGTGGTCGAGCGCCGTGTGGATCATGTGCTGCAACTGCACCTGGCTGGAGGGCGCCATGACGACCAGGTCGGGGATCATGCGCAGGTACGAGAGGTCGAACACGCCGTGGTGCGTGGGGCCGTCGTCGCCGACCAGGCCGGCCCTGTCGAGGGCGAAGACGACGGGGATGCGCTGCAGGGCGACGTCTTGCACGAGCATGTCGAAGGCGCGTTGCAGGAAGGTCGAGTAGATGGCCACCACGGGCTTCATACCCGCCAAGGTGAGGCCCGCTGCGAACACGACGGCGTGCTCTTCGGCGATGCCCACATCGTAGAGCCGGCCGGGGAACGCCGCCTCGAAGGCGTCGAGGCCGGTGCCCTGGGTCATGGCCGCGGTGACCGCCACGATGCGCGAGTCACGCCGGCCTTCGCGTACCAGCACCTGGCCGAAGGCCTCGGTGTAGGTCGCGCCGCGCGGGTGCGGCTTGCGCTCGCCGTTGGACAGCTGGAAGGGCCCGGTGCCGTGATACTCGGAGGGCTGCTCTTCGGCGGGCTCGTAGCCTTTGCCCTTGACCGTGCGCACGTGCACGAGCACCGGCCTCTTGGTGTCGAGGGCCTGCTGCACGGCCACCCGCAGCGCGCCGATGTCGTGGCCGTTCACGACGCCGATATAGGCAAAACCGAGCTCCTCGAAGATGAGGCCGGGGCCCAGGAAGGCCTTCATGCTCTCTTTGACGTCTTTGCCCAGGCTGTAGGCGCGCGCGCCGATCGCGGGAATGCGGCCGATGGTGCGCTCCATGTCTTCGCGCAGCCGGGTGAGACCGGGGTCGAGCCTGAAGCGGTTGAGGTAGAGCTGGAAGGCGCCCACGTTGGGCTTGATCGACATCTGGTTGTCGTTGAGCACAACGACGAGCGGCGTGCGCAGCTGGCCGGCCTGGTTCATGGCCTCGAAAGCGACACCGCCGGTGAGCGCGCCGTCGCCGAGCACACAGACCACGCGGCCGTCGGAGCCGCCGCTCAGGCGCGCCGCCTCGACCAGGCCCAGGCCGTAGCTGATCGACGTCGAGGCATGTCCCGTGCCGATGACGTCGTGCTCGGACTCGCGGCGGCAGGGAAATCCGGAGAGGCCGCCGTACTGGCGGATGGTGTTGAAGCACTCGGCGCGGCCGGTGATGATCTTATGGGCGTAGGCCTGGTGCCCGACGTCCCAGATGATCTTGTCGCGCGGGCTGTCGAGGACGCTGTGCAATGCGACCGTGAGCTCAACGGCGCCGAGGCTTGGGGCCAGGTGGCCGCCAACCTCGCTGACGCACGACAGGATCACCTCGCGAATCTCGTCGGCGAGGGCCTGAAGCTCAGCAATGGTCAGAGAGTGCAGGTCGGAAGGACCGCAGATGCGCGGGAGCTGGTCCATTGCTGCGAAGTATACCACCGCCCCTCGCAGCCTCTGCGGCGCCGCACCGTTCAGCGACGCGCGCCGGTGGCCCTCGCCGGCCACAGCGACGCGTTGCGCCGCGCGGGCGGACGGCATCGGGGGCTCGAGCTCTGGGATCGTCGAGCTCTAGGAGCGCCGCTCGAGAATGTAGTCGGTCACGGCGGCGAGACTGGCGACGTCGCCGCCCAGCGCGGCCAGGCGCGCGCGCGCGCGCTCGTGGCTCTCGGCGGCCAGCGTACGCGCGCCGGCGACGCCGAAGCGCGAGACGTAGGTCGTCTTGTCGAGGCGAGCGTCTTTGCCGGCCGTCTTGCCCAGGTCGGCGGACTCGCCCTCGACGTCGAGGATGTCGTCGACGATCTGGAACAGCAGCCCGATCTCGCGCGCGAACTCGCGGTAGATCTCGAGCCCCGCCCCGGAGACGCCGCACAGCAGGGCGGCGCCGGCCACCGCGGCCTCGATCAGGCGACCGGTCTTCAGGGCGTGCAGCTCGCGCAGCTCGTCGTCGCCGGTGGCCGTGGCGGCGACGTCCATGTACTGCCCGCCGACCATGCCCTGTACGCCGGTCGCCCGGGCGACCTCGGACAGCGCGCCGAGCACGCGCGCGGGTTCGCCCTGCTGCCGGTCGGTGATCAGCCGGAAGGCTTCGGCGAACAGGCCGTCGCCGGCGAGGATGGCGACGTCTTCGCCGAACTTGATGTGACAGGTGGGCAAGCCGCGGCGCAGGCTGTCGTCGTCGATGGCCGGCAGGTCGTCGTGGATGAGCGAGTAGGTGTGGATGAGCTCGAGCGCGGCGGCAAAGGGCAGGATCGTCGCGAGCGGCTCGCCCAGGCGCTCCGCCACTGCCAGACTGAGCACGGGGCGGATCCGCTTGCCGCCGGCCAGCAGCGAGTAGCGCATGGCCGCGACGAGCGGCCGGGCGGCCGGCGCGGCGCCGAAGTCGAGTCCGGCAAGGTAGTCGTCGGTGAGGCGGCGCAGCTTGTCGGGGTAGCCCGGCCCGCCGCCGGCTCCGGGCAGCGCGTCGCGCGAAGCTGGTGCGCCGGAGGATCTCACGAGGCCCTGCCGGTCTCTTCGAGCAGCCGCGCGGCTTCGTCGGCGAGCTCGGCGGCGCGCTCGAACAGGCTCATCTCGATGTCGGTCGAGCCGACCTGGCCGGCGCGCTCCTCGAGATCGCGCAGCTCGGCAGCGATCTCGCGCACGCGGGCCAGGGCCCGGGCGTCGCGCGGCGCGTCGAGACTCATGCCTGGTCCTCGGGCGGGATGTCGGCCGCGTCTCCGGCGGCGGCGGGCGGACGACCGTTGCGCAGCGCCCCCGCGAGGATGCCGTTGACGAGGGCGGCCGCTTCGTCGGTGGAGTAGCGTTTGGCAAGGCGCACCGCTTCGTCGATGGCGACCTCGGGCGGCGTCTCGCCGCCGCGCAGCTCCCAGAGTGCCAGGCGCAGGATGCTGCGCTCGAGCGGCGCGATGCGCGACAGCGGCCAGGCGGGCGAGTTTGCCGTGAGCTCGGCGTCGAGCGCGGTCAGGCCGTCGATCACCCCGGCGACGGCGCGCAGCGTGAACTCGTCGGTCCCGTACCCCTCGGCCTGCGCGCGGTTGGCGAGCAGCGTGTCGACCCCGACGTCGGTGACCTCGCGCTGGTAGAGCACGAAGACGGCGTCGCGGCGTGCCTGCTTACGGCTCGGTCTGCGGGGTGTCACGAGCGTCGGCCGGGCCGGTTATGCAGGCTCGATGGCAAACAGCGCCTGACCGTATTCGACCGCGGCGCCGTTGTCGGCGAGCACCTCGCGCACGACGCCGTCGACGTCGGAGCCGAGCTCGTTCATGAGCTTCATGGCTTCGAGGATACAGAGCGTCTGCCCCGAGGCGACGGTGTCGCCGACCGACACGAAGGGCTCGAGCGCCGGCGAAGAGGAGCGGTAGAACGTGCCCACCATGGGCGAACGCACGACGTGATAGCCGTCGCTCTCGGGCTTCGCGGCCGCCTTCGTCGGCGCCGCGGCCGGCGCGCCGGACGCCTCGTGGTCGTCGGCGCTCTCCGCGGCGGCTGCCGCGGCAAGGGTCTTGCGCACCGTGATGCGCACGTCGCCCTCTTCGAGGATCAGCTCCTGCAGGTCGCTGGCTTCGACCATGGCGATGATGTCCTTGACGCGATCGCTGCCGGCTTCGCTTGCCGTGGTCTGCATCTGCGCGCTCAGGTAGGCCGGCACCTGCGTGCCGAACACGTCGTGCTCGGGGCCGAGCCGGTGGCGCTCGAGGTACGGACGCGCGGTCTGCGGAAAGAGCGCGTACGACAGCACGTCTTCGTCGGAGTGCGCGAGATCGCCGATCTCGGCGCGGAGGTCGTCGAAGTTTTCGGCCACGAGCTCGGCGGGCCGCACGCTGATGGGCTTCTCGTCGCCCAGAACGCGCTCGATGATTTCGGGCGAGACGGGCCCTGGAGCGGCGCCGTAGCGGCCCCGCAGATAGGCTTTCATCTCGTCGGGCACGATGTGCCAGCGCTTGCCCGACAGCACGTTCAACACCGCCTGGGTGCCGACGATCTGCGACATGGGCGTGACGAGCGGCGGAAAGCCGACCTCGGCGCGCACCACGGGGATCTCTTCGAGCACCTCGGGCAGGCGGTCGAGGGCGTTCTGCTCGCTCAGCTGGCCTTCGAGGTTGGAGATCATGCCGCCCGGCACCTGATGCGAGTAGACCTGCATGTGGGTAAGCGACGTCACGCCGCGGTCCCAGCCGCCTTCGAGGCGCACGCTCTCGAAGTACTTGGCGATGGCGAAGAGCTTCTCGAGGTCGAGCTCGGAGTCCCAGGGGGTGCCGATCAGCGCGGTCACGACCATCTCGGTGGCCGGCTGCGAGTTGCCGAAAGCCATGGGCACGGTGGCCGTGTCGATCACGTCGACGCCCGCCTCGATGGCCTTGAGGTAGGTCATGGGCGCGAGGCCGCCGATGTAGTGGCAGTGGAGCTGGATGGGCACCGCGAGCTCGCTCTTGAGACGCGTGATGAGCTGCTCGGCGTAGTAGGGCGACAGCAGCGCCGCCATGTCCTTGATGCAGATCGAGTCGGCGCCCATCTCGACGAGCCGGCGCGCGACCTCGATGTAGTGGTCGAGCGAGTGCACGGGCGAGATCGTGTAGACGACCGCCGCCTGGAAGTGCTTGCCCGATTCCTTGATAGCCGCCGCTGCGGTCTCGAAGTTGCGCGTGTCGTTCAGGGCGTCGAAGACGCGGAAGATGTCGATGCCGTTCTCGGCCGCCTTGGCCACGAAGCGCCGCACGATGTCGTCGCCGTAGTGTCGGTAGCCGACCAGGTTCTGGCCGCGCAGCAGCATCTGCAGCGGCGTGCGGTGCACGTGGTTGCGGATGACGCGAAGGCGCTCCCAGGGGTCTTCGTCCAAGAAGCGCAGGCAGGCGTCGAAGGTGGCCCCGCCCCAACATTCGAGCGACTGAAAGCCGACTTCGTCGAGCAGTTCGAGCACGGGCAGCATCTGCGAGGTGCGCATGCGCGTCGCCCACAGCGACTGGTGCGCGTCGCGCAGTGTGGTGTCTGTGATGCCGATGCGCCTAGCTCGCAACCTGACCGCTCCCCGTGACCCTCGTGCGCCGCGCTAGACGCGCGTGATGTAGCTGCCGGTGCGCGTGTCGACGCGCACGCGCTCGCCCTCGACGATGAACAGCGGCACCTGGATGGTGACCCCGGTCTCGAGGGTGGCCAGTTTGGTGCCGCCCTGGGCCGTGTCGCCGCGCAGACCGGGCTCGGTGTGCGTGATGGCGAGCTCGACGTGGTTGGGCGCCTCGACGCTGGCCGGTTCGCCGTT
>CAZFJE010000135.1:0-9032 GCA_964519555.1 uncultured Thermoleophilia bacterium | reverse complement strand
TGAGCGGCGCCAAGCTCATCTTCGGCGCCGAGGCGATCGCCGTCTGCCCCGAAGGCAGAGGTAGCCCCACTCAGCTCATCATGCTCGAGGAGACGCTGGCCGACATCGCCGCGCTGCGCGAGCTGCTGGTAGCCACGCACGCCGCCCATTTCGACACGGTCGACGATCTCTACGTCGGCGTCCAGCTCACCCATTCAGGGCGCGTCTCGCACCCCCACGACATGAGCCGTCCCGAGCCGCGCACCCTGTACCATCACCCGCTCCTGGACGAGCGCTACAACGCCACTGGCGACGACGCCATCATGAGCGACGGCGAGATCGAGCGGGTCATCGCCGACTTCGTGCGGGCAGCCAGGCTCGCTCAGCGCGCCGGCTTCGACTTCGTCGACATCAAGCATTGCCACGGCTACCTGGGCCACGAGTTCCTGAGCGCCGTCGACCGCCCCGGCAAGTACGGCGGCAGCTTCGAGAACCGCACCAGGTTCCTGCGCGAGATCGTGGCCGGCATCCGCGCCGAGGCCCCCGGCCTCGAGATCGCGGTGCGCTTCAGCGCCGTCGACTTCGTGCCCTTCGTCGACGGCGACGACGACCGGCCCGTGCCGGCGACGGTCGGCCGCGGCGGCTACTACTATGCCTTCGGCGGCGACGCCACCGGCATGGGCACCGACCTCTCCGAACCGCTCGCCTTCCTCGACCTGCTCGCCGAGCTCGACATACGACTCGTGTCGGTCTCGGCGGGCGCCGAGTACAACTCGCACGTCATGGAGCCCTACGTCTCGCTGCCCGTCGCGCCGCACCGTCCGCCCGAAGACCCGCTGCTGGGCGTCGTGCGTCTGATCGCGGCGGTCGCCTCGCTCAAGAAGGCGCGTCCCGGCTTCATCCACGTAGGCACCGGCTACTCCTACCTGCAGCGCTGGCTGCCCAACATCGCCCAGGCGGTGGTCACTCAGGGCTGGGCCGACACCATCGGCATCGGTCGCATGGCCCTGAGCTACCCCGACATCGTGGCCGACGTGCTCGCCGGCCGGCCGCTGCAGTCCAAGCGGCTCTGCAACGCCTGCAGCTGGTGCGACATCTCGCCGGGCTTCGGCACGGTCTCCGGCTGCTACACGACCGACCAGTTCTATCGTGACCTGCCCGGCTACGCGGCGCTCAAGCAGGCGGTCAAAGACGCCGGGGCCACGGCATGAGCGGTCAGCATGCACGCGACGCCGCCGGCGGGACCGCGGCCGGAAGGGGGATCCCCACGGACCAAGTGACCGAAGATGCGCGCACCATCCCCGTCTACGGAGAGTTCGACGTGGTCGTGTGCGGCGGGGGCGTCGCCGGCGTGGCCGCCGCCGCCTGCGCCGCCCGTTGCGGCGCGAGCGTGATACTCCTCGAACGCTACGGCTACCTCGGCGGCCTCGCCACCGGCGGCCTCGTGATCACGGTGCCGCCGCTCGACAACGGCTTCAACGGCGAGGTGCGCCTGCGGCTCGAAGAGGCGCGCACCTACCAGGAGTGCGCCAACTCGGGCGACGACCCGTCGGTCGACGGCCTCATCGCCGTCGACCCCGAGATCCTCAAGTTCGAGCTGCTCACGCTGCTGCTCGACTCCGGCGCGCGGCTGCTGCTGCACACCGCCGTGGTCGGTAGCCTGACCGACGACGGCCGCGTCACCGGCGTGATCGTCGAGAGCAAGGCCGGCCGGTCGGCGATCCGCGCCGGCGTCGTGATCGACACGACGGGCGACGGTGACCTTGCCGCCGTGGCCGGGGCGGCCTTCGAGACCGATCGCCGGCCGCTGCCCGTCACCCTCATGTCGACGGTCGTCGGCGTCGACACCGAGCGCGCGCTGGCGCAGCTCGGCAACTGGGGCCGCCTGCGCGCGCTGGTTGAAGCCGCCGTCACCGCCGGCGATCTCGAGTTCGACCTCGAGGTGCATTCCAAGGAGTGGGCGCCCGGCGTGTTCGCCGCCGAGCTGTGCTACCCGGGGCAGATCAACCTGTGGTCAGGCAGCATGTTCGGGGTCGACGGTATCGATCCCGACGACCTGACGAAGGCCGAGATCGTGACCCGGCAGCACACCATGAAGCTGGTCACCTTCCTCAGGCAGAAGCTCGACGGCTTTCAGGCGGCGCGCCTCGAATGCACGGCGGCCCAGGTCGGCGTGCGCGGCACCCGGCGCATCACAGGCCTTGCTTCACCCGCCCTCAAAGAGGTGTTCGCGACGCCGTTCCCCGACACCGTGGCCAAGCCGTACGTGCGTCGCAGCATGCGCATCCCGTACCGCTCGCTCGTGCCGCGCGACGTCGACGGCCTGTTGTTCGCCGGACGCTGCCTGTCGGCGGAGGCCGATGCCATGGTCCAGTTGCGCCTGATCCCGGTGTGCTTCGCCACAGGGCAGGCCGCCGGCACCGCGGCGGCGCTCGCCGTGCGCGCTGGCCGTGCGCCGCGCGAGCTCGACGTCGCCCTGGTCCAGGACAACCTGCAGAGCCAGGGCATGGAGCTCGGACTGTCCGGTGCGGTCGGCGACGACCTGGCGGCGGGGGTCGTGGGCGAGCAGAGCTGATCCAGCTTGCGACCCTCGACGGCGCAGTGCACGCGCAGGTCGTCGGCCGCGCGGGCGCCGAACACCCTACTGGAGCCGGGCTCGCCGCGGCCCCGTGCCGTGTGCGCCCGTCAAGGGCGCTCGGCGGGAGTCAAGTAGACGCCTTCCGCGTCGTCGACCGGTTCGTGCCACGCGAGGCGCTCGCCGAGTTTGGCGCGCAGCCGCCAGCGGCGACTTTTGGGCGCGGTGGCCAGGGCGTCGTCGAGGGCGTCGAGGCGGGCCGCCACGCGGGCGGTCGCGGCGCCGGCGTCCAGCGCCTCCAGAGCGCCGCGGCAGCGCGCGAGGTTGCGCGAGACGTCGTGGTACAGACCCCAGTCGGCGGCGCAGAGCCTGCCGATGTAATCCACGTTGAGGGCGTCTGGCAGGTCGCTGGTGGTGAGAGCGGCAGCGTCTTTGACCATGGTGACCATGTCGCGCAGGTCGTCGTCGTTGGCTGCAGTGCGCTGCAGCTTGACGAGTGCGACGTCGCTCGTCGAGACCGTGTAGGGCTCGATCTCCAGGCGGCGACGCAGGTCGATCGCATGGTGCAGTCGGAAGGCGTCGAGATACAGGTCGATGCGGTCGTCGACGTGCGCCGTTCCCTCGTCGCCGGGGTGCCGGCACGCCCGAAAGAACTGCCGCTTGGCGCCCGCGGCCGCCATGGCGACCTGGCGGTTCTCGGTCCACCCAAGCCGCCCGAGCAGCGCGGTCGCGGCCTTGGCGGCGCGCTTGGGGGCAGCCAGGTCGATGTCGCGGTAGGGGCGCTCGCAGAACGCGGCCTCGCGGCAGTGCTCGCGCACCGCGAGGCCGCCGAGCAAGCGCACGGTGACGCCCTCGGCGCGAGCCGCGTCGATGATGCGGTGAGCCTCGTCGAGCATGCCTCGCTCGCCGCGGCCGTACGGGTCGTAGGTGGCCATGGTCTGTAGGTACCCACGTTTGATTCACAAGGCCCGCAGGGACAGTGTTGGTGAAGCATCTTGCTGAGAGGAGAAACGTCATGGAGACGATCAGCGAGTCCATACGCGCCGACGTGCCGGCCGGCTTTGCCGACCGCATGTGGAGCGAGTTCGTGTTCCGGTCGCAGTCGGCGGGGCGCCCCAGGAGCCTGTCCGATACGCGCTGGTGGGTCGACGAGAGTCCGGTCGAGAAGGGTACGGTGAAGTTCGCGCGCTCAGGCGACCGGATGGTCACTGTGACCGTCGATCTGGAGTGCGACGCCGGTAGTGGGGAAGACGCACCGTCTGCTCGGGTGCGCGAGCATCTCAGGCATGACCTCGAGAGCTACCGTCGCTATCTCGAGGAACGCTGTCAGGAGAGCGACTGTCGCCTTGAGGGGCACCGGGCGGCCTGAGCCACCCGAGACCGAGGCAGGCGCCGGGCGGCGCGGCTTGGGAGTGGTGCGCGGCGGGTACCTGTTGAGCGCGAAGTGCCGAGCGACCGGCCCGGCATACGAAGGAGCGTCCCTATGATCCAGGTTGGACAACGCGCACCCGATTTCACCCTCGACGGCGTGCTCGACGGCGAGTTTGTCGAGGTGAACCTTGCCTCGCAGCGTGGCAGCTGGGTGGTGTTGTTCTTCTACCCGCTCGATTTCACGTTCGTGTGTCCGACCGAGATCCGCGGTTTCGCCCAGCGTCGCGCCGAGTTCGACGAGCTCGGCGCGAACGTGTTCGGCGCGAGCGTCGACAGCAAGTACAGCCATCTCGCCTGGTGCCAGCACGAGCTCGGCAAGCTGGGGTTCCCCTTGCTGTCCGACATGACGCGCGACGTCGCGCGTGAGTACGGCGTGCTGCTGGCCGACGAAGGCCATACGCTGCGCGGCACCTTCATCATCGACACCGAGGGTACGCTGCGCTACATGGTCGTGCACGACAACAACGTGGGGCGCAACACCGAAGAGACCCTGCGCGTGTTGCAGGCGCTGCAGACGGGCGAGCTGTGTCCGGTCGACTGGCGGCCGGGCGAAGAGACGATCCCGGCGTAAGCCGGCCGGGGCGTCCTAGGCGTCGAGGAAGGCTTCGTCGCCCACCAGGGTGCGCACCTTCAGCATGCTGAAGACGTCGTCGACGACGGGCGGGATGTTGCGCAGCCGCAGCTGCACGCCCTGGGCCTTGTAGTCGAGGCAGAAGCGTACGAGCAGCCCGGTGCCCGACGAGTCGATGAAGGTGACCTTGCCGAAGTCGACGACGGCTTCGGCCACGCCGCGCATGGCGTCGCTCATCACCCAGCGAAACGTCTCGACCGAGTCGAGGTCGATCTCGCCTTCGAGGTACACGACGGGGATCTCGCCAGCCTCGACTCTGGTGTGCAGCATCTCGCGCCCCTTCGACTAGATGGTCCGGTCGAGGATGAGGGTGGTGCCCTCGTCGCCGGTGTGCAGGTACACGCTCTCAAGGTTATCAAGAATGATCTTGTAGCCGTACCCCATGGATGGCTGATTCAGGCCGCCGGCCTCTTCGGTCCAGTTGAGAAAGGAAAGGCCGGGGCCGTGGTCGGCGACGACGGCCCGCAGTCGGTCGCCCACGAGCAGCAGCTTCATGGTGCCGCCGCCCCCACCGTGCACGAGCATGTTGGTGGTCGCTTCGGAGACGCAGAGCTCGAGGCGTCGCCGCGCATCGGGTGCCACCTGCTGGTCGTCCAGGACCTGCGCCACCCCGGCGCGGGCCTGGGCGAGCGAGGCGGAGTCGTTGACCGTGCAGGCGAAGATCTCGTGGCCCTCTGTGGAGATCGCGACCAGCTCGTCGTCGTCTAAGAACGACAGCGTGCCGCGCGCCACGGCGGCGGCGAGGTCGTTCAGGATCTCGACGAGGCTGCGACGGTGGTCGCCGTGGTGGCGGCGCCAGCCGTTGGTATGGATGCTCACGATCTCGCAGCGCTCGGCCCGGGGGATGAAACAGATCTCGTCGGCGCCGAGGAACTCGTCGTCGTCGGAGGTGTGGCAGACGAAGCTGCGCGCGCGCATGGCCTCGGCGGCGCGCTGGGCGATGATCTCGCGCGGCACGCCCGCGGGGTCGCCGACGATGACCGTCAGGGTGCCGCGCCGGGCGTCGTAGCGCATGACCTGCAGCGTGGCGGGGTTCTCTTTGCTCGGTGGCGTGCCCATATCAGTCACTGTATCGGCTGTTCTCGGTGTTCCTCGATGGCCACGACGCGACCCAGCAGCAAGGTGGCGTCGTCGGTCGCCGGCGTGCCGGCGCGGAAGTCGGTCACGGCCTGCCACGCCGTCTCGAGCGCGGTGCCGGCCGAAGCCCGCGGGGCGCTCGACAGCGCTTCGACCAAGCGCGCCGTGCCGAACAGGGCGCGGCTCGGGTCGCGCGCCTCGGTCAGGCCGTCGGTGAAGAGCGCGAAGGTGTCGTCGGGCTCGAGCACGAGGGAGTCTTCGGGAAACTCGAGGCCGTCGCGCACCCCCAGCATGCTGCCGCGCGAGGGAAACTCCCGCAGGCCGGCCGAGCCGAAGACGAGCAGCGGGTTGTGGCCGCCGTTGGCTACCACAAGCTTACGGTCGGCGGGCGAGTAGATGGCGTAGGCGAGTGTCAGGAACGAGGGCGCCGACTGTCCGGCGAGGTCGCGGGTAAGGGCGTCGTTGACCTCGCAGAGCACCTCGGAAGGGCGGTGGCCGTTGCGCGCCGCCGACAGGATCAGGCTGCGCGCCATGGTCATGATGAGCGCCGCCGACAGGCCCTTGCCCATGACGTCGCCGCAGACGAGGCCCAGGCGACCGTCGGCCAGCGGCACGAAGTCGAAATAGTCGCCGCCCATCTCGGTCATGAACTCGATGCGATGGGCGAGCTCGAGCCCCGCCACCTCGGGGGCCTTGCGCGGCAGCAGGTCGGCCTGGATGCCGCGCGCCTTCTCGATCTCGGCGGCCACGCGTCGCTGGGCGTCGCGCAGCTCGTCCTGCGAGCGCACGGCCGAGGCGAGCTCGTCGCGAAACGAGGCCACTTCGCTCGAGAACGTGGCGCGGTCGCGCATGCGGCCGGCGTAGACGTCGTACGAATACCAGACGAGAAACAGCGGGGGTACACCGAGCACGAGGCCGGGCACGCCGAGCCAGTGGTACAGGAAGGCCAGCAGCAGGCTGAGGGTGGCGCCGGTCATGTAGCTCGGCAGGCCCCACTGGTAGTTCTCGCGCCACACGCGCCAGGGGGTGCTGCCGCTCGCCAGGGCGATCACGCCGGCGAGCACCACCGTGTTGATGACGAAGTCGGCGCCGGTGGCGGCGAAGGCGGGCAGCACCTTCTGAACGAAGGCCGGGTGGGCGGGCACGAAGGCGAGGTAGATGAGCCCCGCGATGAAGGTCGACACGACGTAGTCGCCGACGTTGAAGGCGACCTTCTGCGGATCGCGCGTCACGGCCAAGGTGGCCACGCCCGACGCCGCGGCGACCACGATCGCCGGCCACAGGCCGAACACGATGAGGGCGGCCAGCACCGGCACGAACGACAACGTCACGTGCCCGATCACCGGCAGGCGCACCTCGCGCAGGTCGGTGACGGTCGAGAGCGCGATGAAGGCGATCAGGCCGCCGAGCTTCAGCTCGTGCGGCATGCCGTAGGCGACCAGCGCGCAGATCGCGGCGGCGACCAGGGTGAGGACCACATAGAGCGCGACGGCCGCGCGAGGTCGCGCGGCCGTCGTTGGCCTACCAGGGTGTGTCTGGGTCTGGGTCACTGCCCGTCGATCACGACCGACCATGCGTATTTTGACCATGCGTACTTAGACCACGCGTATTTGGACCAGGCGTACTTCGACCAGGCGTACTTTGACCAAGCGTATTTGGACCAAGCGTACTTCGACCAGGCGTACTTCTGCCACTGCAGCAGCACGTCGACCGGCAGCACAGTGCTGCCGTTGCCGAGCTTGGCCGAGAGATCGTAGCCGCTGGTGACCGCGGGGTCCTTGAGTGCGGCCGCGACGTCGAGCTCGCCGGTGCCTTCAGAGTAGGGGGCGGCGCCGGCCAGCGCGTGAGCGCTGTCCATGAGGCGCAGCTTGACCTCGCCGGGGGTGAGCGTGCCGTCTTTCTGGATCATGAGGGCCGCGGCGCCGGCGACGACGGGAGCCGCCGCGCTGGTGCCCGACATGACGGCGTACGTGGGGGTCGCCCGGTTCGAGGCGCCGGGCTGGTAGCTTGAGACGGCCACGCGTGTCTGCGGATAGGTGACGTCGATCCAGCTGCCCGGGGCGCGCAGTGAGATGATGTGGTTGCCGGGAGCGACCAGGTCGGGCTTGGCGTACTCGTCGTAAAGGGTCGGACCGATCGAGCTGTAGGAACAGACGGTGTCGTCGCTTGTGTCGGCGGTCTGCTGCGAGTCGGAGGCGCCGACCGTGATGGCGTAGGGGTCGTTGCCGGGCGACAGCACGCCGCCCTCGCCGAAGGCGCCTTCGTTGCCCGCGGCGCACACCACGACGATGCCCGCCCGCCAGGCGGCATCGACCGCGCGATCGAGCGGATCGTAGGCCGCCGGTGCGGTCACGTCGCCCTCGACCGAGATGTTCATGACGCGGATGTTGTACTGCTGGCGATGGTTGATCGCCCAGGCGATGGCGGCGATCAGCGACGACGCCCGGCCCTCGCCGCGGCTGTCGAGGACTTTCAGCGAGATGATGTTGGCGTTGGGGGCCACGCCGCGGTACTGGGTCGTGGCCTTGCCGCCCTGGCTGGTCGGCAGCGAGCCCGAGCCGTTGCCGGCGATGATGCCGGCGACGAACGTGCCGTGGCCGCCGTCGTCGTAGAGGTGGCGCCGGCCGTTGACGAAGTCGACGAAGGCCGAGACGCGCGACTGACCGTTCGCCCCATCCAGGTCGGGGACGTCGGCGGTGCCGCTGTCGAGGACCGCGACGCCGACGCCGGTGCCGTCAAGGCCGCCCGCGATCGGAGACGTGATATTGCCCAAGCCGATCGTCGCGTTGGTCGCGTCGAGGCTGGCGTTGTAGTCGGTCCCGAAGGTGGGGACGTCGGCGGCGATGTAGTCGACGTACGGCAGGGCGGCGACGTCGTCGATGGTGTCCGACGTCACGTCGGTCGAGATCGCGCCGATCAGCGCAAGTGAGTCGTCGACGGCTGCGGGGTCGAACTCGGCCGTCAGGTCACTGAGGTGCCCGGGCGTCGCGTACACGATGACGGGAACGCTGGCGCCGCCGCTGCCGTCGAGTTCGGTGAGGACGCTCGGGTCGACAGGCGCGGCCTGGTCGGCCCATGCAGTCCCTCCCCAAACGAGGACGATGGCAAGCAGCAGGGCTGCCCCCATCACGAGGAATCTGGCTTTCATCGCACCGCCTCCGTTGCGCACTGACGACCGGCTCGCCGACTGTCCGGGCCGTCAGGTCTGATGCCGGTGACGAGGGTGGACGCGCGAGACGGAGGCGGGGAGAGGAGGGTACCGCGAGAGCTCTGGGCTCTCGTACTCGGCAACCGAGCTATCTTGATCACCTCAAGACCTCTGGCTTTGCGTCCCTGCCT
>CAZFJE010000134.1:0-9050 GCA_964519555.1 uncultured Thermoleophilia bacterium | reverse complement strand
TACGAGGTCTACTCGTTCAAGAAGCTCTTCGACATGGTCAAGCCCTACTACGACAAGGCCAAGAAGCGCACGGCCGAGAGCTCCACGGCCGAGGTCAAGAAGGGCGTCGGCATCTCGCTCGGCATCTTCGGCGCCGGCGGCGACGGTGAAGACGTCGCCAACGCCGCCGCCGAACTGCGCCCCGACGGCGGCGTGCGCATCTACAACACCTGGGAGGATCACGGCCAGGGTTCCGATGGCGGCACGCTGGGCACCGCGCACGAAGCGCTGCGTCCGCTCGGCCTGACCATGGAGCAGATCAGCCTCGACATGAACGACACGGCGAGGTGCCCCGACAGCGGCGGCGCCGGCGGCAGCCGCTCCCAGGTGATCGTCGGTAACGCCATCAAGGACGCTTGCGAGAAGCTGATCGCGGCGATGACCAAGGACGACGGCGGCTACCGTACGCACGACGAGATGGTGGCCGCGGGCCTCGACCTTCGCTACGAGGGGAGCTGGACGCAGACCATGGGCGTGCTCATCGACCCCAACACGGGTCAGGGCGCACCGATCGCCAACTACATGTACAGCGTCTTCCTGGCCGAGGTGTCCGTCGAAGTGGCGACCGGCAAGACCTACGTCGACCACCTGCTCATCTGCACCGACGTGGGCGTCATCAACAGCCGCCTGAACGTCGACGGTCAGATGTGGGGCAGCCTGTCGCAGGGCATCGGCCTCGCGCTCACCGAGGACTTCGAAGACCTGAAGAAGCACACCTCGATGCGCGCCTGCGGCATCCCGTATCCTAAGGACGTCACCGACGATCTCACCGTGCTGTACCTCGAGACCCCGCGGCCGCTCGGCCCCTACGGCGCCTCGGGTTGTGGAGAGGCGCCGCTGACGTCGCCGCACACGGCGATCATCAACGCCATCGACGACGCCTGCGGCGCCCGCGTGCGGCATCTGCCGGCGCTGCCCGAGAAGGTCCTGGCCTCCATGAAAGAGGACATCCAGGCCTACTGAGTTCGCAAGCGATGCGCCGGCCGCCTCAGGGCGGCCGGCGCGGCGGGCGGCCGGCGCCGGGAGTACTCCCGGCGCCGGCCGATCGGCCTGCCGAGGGGCGCACGATGGACCAGAAGAGGCTGCTCCAGCTCGAGGAGCTCTGCATCCAGAACCAGCCGGCCGCTTGTGTGACGGCGTGTCCGGTGCACGTCGACGCGCGGGCGATGCTCGCGGCGGCGGTCCGCGGCGACTGGACCGAGGCTCGCCGCGCCTTCACGCAGGCCGTGCCGTTCCCACGCGTGATCTCACGCTGTTGCGACGCCCCCTGCCAGACGGCCTGCGTGCGCGAACAGGCGGGCGGCGGCATCCGCATCAACGACCTCGAGCGCGCGGCGATGAGCTTTGCCGACGAGCCGGCGGCGGCGACGACGACGGCGCGCCGCGCGAAGCCGGGTCGGGTCGCCGTGGTAGGCGCCGGCCTGAGCGGCCTCACCGCCGCTTACGAGCTCGCCCGCAAGGGCTACTCGGTCGTCGTCTTCGAGGCGCAGGACAGAGCCGGAGGTCGCGCTCGCGAGCTCGGCGAGGACGTGCTCTCCGAGGCCGACCTCGAGGCCGACGTCGCGGCCGTCACCGAAGCCGGTGCGCGGTTCGTGCCGTTCACTGCCGTAGCGCTCACGCGGCCTCGCGGAGAGAACGCGCTCGCCGCCCTGGCGCCCGACGTCGACGCCGTGTACCTGGCCATGGGAGCCCCCGAGGCCGACGCCGGCGCCGCCCTGGGTTACCTGCTCGACGCCCAAGGCCGGATCGCCGTCGACCCGGTCACGCTGGCGACCAGCAAGCTGGGTACCTACTGCGGCGGCAGCATCCTGCGGCCCTCCGAGCCGTGGTCGCCCATCTCCTCGATCGCCGACGGACGGCGGGCGGCACTCTCGATCGACCGCCAGTTGCAGCACGTGTCGCTCGGGGCGTCGCGTGGCGATCGCGGCGGCTACGCGACCGGCCTGATCGTCAAGATGAACGGCGTCGAAAGCGCGCCGCCCGTGTGCCCGGCCGACCCCGCCCGCGGCTATTCGCGCGACGAGGCGCGTGCCGAGGCGGCACGCTGCCTGCAGTGCGAGTGTCTCGAGTGCGTCAAGGCGTGCTCGTACCTGGAGCAGTTCGGCTCGCACCCCGGCCTCTACGCGCGCCGCATCTACAACAACCTCACCGTCACGCAGGGCAGGGGCAGCCGCACGACCAACCGCATGATCGACTCGTGCAGCCGCTGCCGCCTTTGCTACGAGGTGTGCCCGGTCGACCTCGACATGGCCGAGGTGATCGGCGACGCCCGCCGCGAGATGGTGCGACAGGGCCGCATGCCGGCCTCGGCCTTCGACTTCGCCGTGCAGGACCTGCGGCTCGCAGTCGGCGAGCAGTCGGCGCTGGCGCGCCACGCCCCGGGCGCCGAAACGAGCGAGACGGTCTTCTTTCCGGGCTGCCAGCTCGCGGCGTCAGACCCGGCCCATCTGGAACAGGTCTACGCGCACCTGCGTGAACGCTACTCGCCGGCGACCGGGCTCGTGCTGTACTGCTGCGGCGCGCCGGCCGACTGGGCCGGTCAGGGAGCCCTCTTCGACGAGACGCTCGATGGCCTTCGCAAGCACCTGAACGACCTTGGCGCGCGACGCCTGATCCTCGCCTGCCCCACGTGCGAGACCGTCTTTGCCGCGCGGCTGCCCGAGTTCGAGACGGTGTCGCTGTGGGAGGTGCTGCGCGAGGTGGGGCTGCCCGACGGCGCGGCCGGATCGGGCGGAGGGCGCCACGTGGCCATCCACGACGCCTGCACGGCGCGCTATCAGCACGATGTCCAGCGCGCGGTGCGCGATGTGGTCACCGCCTGCGGCTACCAGATCGACGAGCTCGAGATGTCGGGTGAGCGCACCGAGTGCTGCGGTTTCGGCGGCCTCATGCTCTATGCGAACCCGGAGATGGGCGACCTGGTCGTGGACCGTCGCATCGCCGAGGGCGACGCCGACTACGTCGCCCACTGCGCCATGTGCCGCGACCGTTTCGCGGCGAGGGGAAAGCGCTCGCTGCACGTCCTCGACCTGCTGTTCGGCGACGCCTACGAGACGCGGGCCGAGCGCCGCGGGCCGGCGCTCACGCAGCGCTCGGCGCAGCGTGTCGCCCTCAAGGCCCGCCTGCTGGCCGACGTCTGGCACGAAGGCCCCGCCGTCGCTTCGAGCAGCTGGCGCGACGACCTTTCGCTCACGCCCGCGGTCGAGGAGCTCCTCGAGCAGCGATTCATCCGTCCCGAAGAGGTCCGCGAGGTCATCGTCCACGCGCGCAAGACAGGAGACCGCTTCATCGAGCCGGACACCGGGCGCCTGCTCGCGGCCCTGTCCATCGGCTCCGTCACCTTTTGGGTCGAGTACGCTCCCCACGGCGAGCGGTTCGTGGTGTACAGCGCCTATAGTCACCGGATGGAGATAAAGCCGCCGCCCTGGCCCGCTGCCGACGCCCTCGAAGACGACGACGGCCGGGTCTGGCGCTGCGCCAAGGGCGACCACGCGCTCGAACCGCGCTCGGTGACGCTCTCGTACCTTGTGGCCGGCTTTCCGGTGAAGCTGCCGGCCTGCCTGGAGCACGGCCTCGTCCTGGTGAGCGAGCGACTCGCCACGGGCCGCATGCACGAGGTCGAACTGGCTCTGGAAGACAAGTGAGCGGGAGCATCCTCACGTGAGCGATACCAAGACGACGAGCCTGTGTCCGCGGTGCCTTCGCCGACTCCCGGCGTCGGTGGTCCGGCGCGGCGGTGAGGTGTGGCTGGAGCGGACCTGTCCCGAGCACGGCGAGGTGGCGGCGCTGGTCTGGCGCGGCCCGCCCGACTACGACCAGTGGCGCGTGGCCGGATCGGGGCCGGGCTGCTGCGATCCTGCCGAGAACCCGGACTGCCCGACGGCGTGTGGCCTGTGCGCAGGTCACACGCGGCAGACGTGCTGCGTGCTGCTCGAGGTGACCTCGCGATGCGACCTCGAGTGCCCGATCTGCTTTGCGAGCGCGCGGCAGCGGAGCGCGGCGGACCCCTCGATCGACGAGATCGAGGGGTGGTTCCGGCGCGTGCTCGAGCGGGCTCCCGGCGGCAACGTGCAGCTCTCCGGCGGCGAGCCGACGCTCCGCGACGACTTGCCGCAGGTCATCGCTCTCGGACGATCTCTCGGGCTGCCCTTCCTTCAGCTCAACACCAACGGGCTGCGGCTCGCAGCAGACGATGAGTATGCCGAGACGCTCGCCGCCGCCGGGCTCCAGACCGTCTTCCTGCAGTTCGACGGTGTCGACGACGCTGCCTACCTCGCCCTTCGCGGGCGTTCCCTGGCCGCTCTGAAAGTGCGTGCGGTGGAGCGCTGCGCCGAGGCCGGCCTGGGCGTCGTGCTCGTGCCGACCGTCGCGCGCGGGGTCAACCTCGACCAGCTCGGGCTCATCCTCTCCTTTGCCCTCGAGCATCTGCCCGCCGTGCGCGGGATCCATCTCCAGCCGCTGGCACTGCTCGGCAGGTATCCGGACGCGGTCACCGCCGCCGGAGCTCGTGTGACCCTCCCCGACGTCATGCGCGAGCTGGCGGCGCAGAGCGGCGGACGTATCTCACACGAGGACTTCGCTCCCGGCGACTGCGAACATGCGCTCTGCTCGTTCAGCAGAGAGTACCTGCGGGGCGCCGACGGGACCCTCGTGGCTCTGCGGCGCGGCGCGGCGGAGAGCTCTGGGCAGTGCGGTGCCCCCATGGACCGAAGCCTCGCTGCGTTGCGACCGACCGACAAGGCGGCGCACGTGGCGCGGCGCTGGTCGGCGCCCGTGACGGGTTGCTGCGCTGCTGCTCAAGCGCCCGACGATCAGTGGGGCGACATTCTCCAGCAGATCCGTGCCAACACCTTCAGTGTCAGCGGCATGGCGTTCCAGGATGCCTGGACCGTCGATCTGGAGCGACTCCGACGCTGCTATCTGCACGTACTCGCGCCCGACGGGCGCTTCGTCCCGTTCTGCGCCTACAACCTGACCGCCGCCGACGGGCACGGGCTCGGGGTCGGCCGGCGCTCGCTTGTGGGGTCGGTGTGAGCGCGCGCGAGACCCACGCCAGCATCTGGGGGACGACGCCCGCCGTGCTCGCCGTGCCCTGCCTCTACGAAGGCGCCGTGCTGCAGGCCGTCGCCGGGGGCTGCCGCCGCCCGGGCGGCCTCGAGCTCACCGACCGCGCCCTCAGCCTGAGCGCGCTGCCACGCGGCTCGGTCGTGCTCGACGTGGGCTGCGCCGACGGCCTCGCGGTCGAGCACCTCACGCTGCGCTACGGCATGCTCGCCACCGGCGTCGACCCGTCGCCTGTGCTGCTCGAAGAGGGCCACCGGCACCGGCCCGAGCTCGATCTGCGCCAGGGCCGCGCCGAGGAACTGCCGTTCGACGACGACTCCTACGACGCGGTGCTGGCCGAATGCTCGCTGTCGCTCGCCGACGAGCCGGCGCGGGCGGTCGCCGAGTGCGCTCGCGTGCTGCACCCCGGCGGACTGCTGCTGGTCAGCGACATCTACCGGCGCGGCCGGCCCGACGGCCTGCGCGCGCTGCTCGACGAGCACGGGTTTGACGTCACGACCTGGGAAGACCAGTCCGGGCTTCTGGCCCGCCTCGTCTGGGACATCGTCGAGCAGCACGGCTCGATGGCGGCGTTCTGGGCGGCGGTCGGGGTGGCCGCACCGCCGGCCGACCTCGGCGACCGGGCCGACGGCCGGGCCGAGCCTGCTCGCTCGCGCGGCCTCGGCGGCCTGGGGTACTGCCTCTGCATCGCGCGGCTCGGCGAGCGAGCTGGCGGCGAGGCGGCGCGGGCCGCGACGATCGACGAGGGGCAGCATGCCGTGAACGACGAACGGGGGCGGTTGGCCGTGAGCACGTCATGAACGACGACGAACGCGCCGCGCGCATGAACGAACTCGCCCTGCGAGGCTTCTGCTGCACGCAGGCCCTGGTGCAGGTCGCGCTCGACGAGCTCGGCGTGGAGAACGAGCAGATGGTCGACGCGGTGGCGGCGCTGTGCGTCGGCATGTTCTCGGGCGCCGACTGCGGCGCTCTGGCCGGCGGCGCGCTCGCCATGGCGCTGCGCGGCTCGCCGCCGTTCGACGGCGCCCTCGTCGCCGAGCTCGTCGACTGGTTCCGCGGCGAATACGGTGCGCTCGCCTGCTGCGAGATCTTGAGCGACGATCCCCTCGACCGCTACACCAAATGCCCGCCGCTCATGGTGCGCACCTACGAGACGGCGATGCGGATCCTTGCCGATCGCGGCAAGCTCTCGTCGTGACCTGCTGCGGCGCGCCCACGGCGGCGCACGCGCTCGGCGAGACTACGGCTGTCAAGGCCGGCTGATGCCGCTCTACGAGTCCGACCTGACCGATGCCGGTGGCCGCACGCTGCCCGGCAACCGCCCGGCGAGCCCGGCGCTCACGCCGCTCGACGGCTGGGTCGCCGCCCGTGTGGCCGGCGCCGTGGGGCCGGGCCGGCCGCTGCCCCAGACATCGCCGGGCGGCGGTGGGCCGCCGGCGCAGGCGCCGACCGACCGGCCGGAGCGCGGCGCGCCCGACGCCCTGCGCCGCCACCAGCTCGCGGCGCTGCGCGAGACCGTCGCCCACGCCAAGGCCCACAGCCCGTTCTACGCCGCACGCCTGAGCGCAGTCGGAGTGCACGACCTGCGCTCGCTCGGCGACCTCGCCGCGCTGCCCTTCACGACCGCCGACGACCTTCGTGCCCAGGGCTCGCGGCTGCGCTGCGTGCCCGCCGGCGAGGTCGAACGCATCGTGACGCTGCCCACGTCGGGCACGTCGGGCGAGCCCAAGCGCGTCGCCTTCAGCGCCGCCGATCAGGAGCTCACGATCGACTTCTTCCGACACGGCATGTCGGTGTTCACCGGGCAGCGCGACCGCGTGCTCATCCTGCTGCCCGGCGAGCGGCCGGGCAGCGTGGGCGACCTGCTCGCCCGCGGCCTCGAGCGGCTTGGCGCGATGCCGTTGCCCTACGGCCCGGTGGCCGATGTCGCCGACGCGCTCGAACGCCTCGAACGCGAGCAGGCGAGCGTCGTGGTCGGCATTCCCGTGCAGCTCCTGGCTTTGGCGCGGCGCAGCGTCGCCCAGGGGCGGCGCCCCCACGTGCGCAGCGTCCTGCTCAGCACCGACCACGTGCCGCGCGCCGTCGTGGCCGCCATCGAGCAGGCCTGGGACTGCCGCGTCTACAACCATTACGGCGCCACCGAGATGGGCCTGGGCGGCGGCGTGGACTGCGCCGCTCACGCCGGGCTGCACTTGCGCGAGGCCGACCTGCTCTTCGAGATCGTCGACCCGGCGACCGGCGCGCCCCTGGCGGCGGGGGAAGAAGGCGAGATCGTCTTCACCACCCTCACCCGCGAGGCCATGCCTCTGCTACGCTATCGCACTGGCGACCTCGGCCGGTTCGCTGCCGGGCCCTGTCCCTGTGGCTCGTCGCTGCGTCTGCTGGCGCCGGTGCGCGAGCGCCTCGACGCCGTCGCCGCGCTGGCCGGCGGCGAGCGGCTGAGCCTGGCCGACCTGGACGAGGCGCTGTTCGCGCGCGACGACGCGCTCGACTTTCGGGCGCGCTTGAGCGTCGATGAGACCGAGGAGACGCTTACGGTCGAGCTGCTCTGCGAGGGCGGCTGCGCCGCGCCGCAGCCGCGCCGCGCCGCAGCCGCCCTCGCAGAGCTTCCCGCCGTGGCCGCGGCCACGGCAGCCGGGCGCCTGCGGGTCAAGGTCGTGGCGGCCGCGCCGTGGGCCGGCAGCGACGGCGCGCGCAAACGCATGTTGATCGACGAACGCACACAGGAGACGCCATGAAAGAGATCGCCGCCGAAGTGCTGACAGAACTGCAGGCCGGCCACGACTTCGCCCTCGTGCGGCTGGTCGCCGAGCAGGGCTCGACGCCGCGCCGCGCCGGGGCCGAGATGCTCGTGCGCCGCGATGGCTCGATCGCCGGCACGATCGGCGGCGGCCTGCTCGAGGCCGCCATGATGCGCAAGGCGGGCGAGGCGCTCGACGCAAAGCGTTCCGAGGTCACCAGCATGGGGCTGCGCGGCACCGACGTGGCCAGTCCCGACGAAATGATCTGCGGCGGCGCCGCCCAGGTGCTGATCGCCTACGTCGCCCCCGGCGACCCCGTGCTCGCCGAGGTCTGCGTCGCAGTGCGCGAAGCGGCGGCCGCCAAGCGCCGCGCCAAGCTGTTCACCGTGCTGCCGGTCGTGGTCGGCGAGCCCGTCGAGTTCTGCCTGCTGGGCGACGACGACACCCTCATCGGTGCGCAGCTCGGCGAGCCCGCGAGCCTGCGCAAGGCGGTCGGCAAGATCGCCGTGCACGGCAGCGCCAGGCTGGCCGACGGTCGCGAGGTGCTGGTCGAGGCGCTCGAACTGCCTGCCACGGCAATCATCTGTGGCGCCGGCCACGTGGGCCGTGCGCTGGCGCCGGTCGCGGCGCGCGCCGGCTGGCGCACGGTCGTGCTCGACGATCGCGAAGAGTTCGCCGACCCGCGGCTCTTTCCCGGCACCGAGGTCGTGCTGCTGTCGTCGTTCGAGGGGGCGCTCTCGCGGGTGGCGGTCGACGAGCACTCCTACGTGGTGATCGTCACGCGGGGACACACCCACGACGTGATCGTGCTCGAACAGGCGCTGCGCACGCCGGCGCGCTATGTGGGCCTCATGGCCAGCCGCACCAAGCGCAAGCGCATCGCCGACAGCCTGCGCGAGGTCGGCTTCAACGACGAGGCGCTCGCCCGCGTGCATTCGCCCGTCGGCCTGCAGATCGGCGCCGAGACGCCTGCCGAGCTCGCCATCAGCATCGTCGCCGAGATGATCCAGGTGCGGGCGGGCAAGGACGCCTAGCGTGACGGCCCGCCGTACCGCCGCGCGCTCGGCGCGCCGCCCAGTCAGGCCCCGACCGACCCCGGGCCGCGCCGCCACGCCTGGTCGATGACGCGCCTTGCCGCCATCGTGCTGGCCGCCGGGCGCTCGTCGCGCATGGGCGAGCTCAAGCCGCTGCTGCCGCTGGGCGACG
>CAZFJE010000133.1:0-9269 GCA_964519555.1 uncultured Thermoleophilia bacterium | reverse complement strand
GGCGGCGCAGGCAGGTCGAGCGCGTCGCCGCCTGGCGGGCGAGCTGCAGGAAGTAGACGTCCCAGCTCGGCCGCTGCGCGAACGGCGCGCCGCCGGTGCCGGGCGGCTCAGTCATGACGCGCCGGCGCCGGACGGCGCGGCCGCTCAGCTCTTGGACGGCGCGGCAACGTTTTCGATCTCGGCGACACGGTGCTCGTGGCGACCACCCTCGAAGGCGGTCGAAAGCCAGGCCTCGGTCACGGCCCAGGCCTCGTCTGAGGACAGCAGGCGGGCGCCCAGGCACAGCACGTTGGCGTCGTTGTGACGCCGCGAGAGCTCGGCCATCTCGACGGTGACGCAGTCGACCGCGCGCACGCCGGGGTGGCGGTTGGCGGCGATGCACATGCCGATCCCGCTGCCGCACACCAGCAGGCCGCGATCGGCCTCGCCGGCGGCGACCTGAGCGGCGACCGCGTGCGCGAAGGTGGGATAGTCGACGGAGTCGGCAGTCGCCGTGCCGTGGTCGGCGACCTCGTGACCGGCCACGCGCAGGCGCGCCACCAGCTCGTCTTTCAGGGCAAAACCGGCGTGGTCGGCGCCGGCGGCGATCTTACAAGCCATGACTCCCTTTCGGTCGCGTCCGTACCCGGAGGATTCTACCAAAGGGCCGCCGCTTCAGAGCGAAAGCTCGGCGGTCATGACGGGCACGACCCCACCGCCCACCAGCACGTCGACGATGCGCGTGCCCTCGCTGGTCACCGACAGGGTAAGGCGGCTGGGGCGGCGCACGTGCTGGCCCTGGGCCAGTACCCTCGCCACGCCCGGGCCGAGCAGACCCTCGCGAGCCAGGTAGGCGGCCAGCGGCCCGGCCGCGCTGCCGGTCGCCGGGTCTTCGACGATACCGGCCAGCGGCGCGAAGCAGCGCGCCTCGGCGAAGGGCTCCTCGTCGCCGGTGAGGGCGAACGGGTAGAGCTCGGCGAAGCGGCGCTCGAAGTCGGCCAGCAGGTCGTAGTTGAACCAGGCGCTGGCCAGCGTGCGCGTGTTGCGCAGCGGGATGATGGCGTAGCTCAGGCCGGTCGAGACCACGCGCGGCGCGAGCTCCTCGTCTAAGTCGCTGACCTGCAGGCCCAGCACCGCCGCCGCCTGGTCGCGCGGGATCTCCTCGCCGAAGGCGGGCGCGCCCTGGTGCACGACGCCGGCCACGGCCTGGCCGCCACGCACGGTGACGTCGACGACCGTGGGGCCCACGTTGAGCTCGAGAGTGACCTCGGTGACCGGGTCCTGGGGAGCGACGCGGCCCTCGGAGACCAGCGTGCAGGCCGTGCCGATGCTGGGGTGGCCGGCGAAGGGCAGCTCGACGGCGGGCGTGAAGATGCGCACGCGGGCATCGCCCCCCGCCTGGGGCGCCGTGACGAACGTCGTCTCGGACAGGTTCATCTCGGTCGCGATCTGCTGCATCTGCTGATCGCTCAACCCTTCGGCGTCGAGAAAGACGGCCAGCGGGTTGCCGGCGAGCGGGCGCTCGCTGAACACGTCGACCTGGATCATGCGCAGGCTCTTCACAGTGCAGCCGGTCCTTCCTGGCTAGTGGCGCAGCCGGTCTTCGTGGCTTGCGAGGATGCTGGCGATCTCGGCGGCGCCCACGGCACCGGCCCGCAGCACGCGAAAGCCCCGACCGGCCGGCAGGCCGCTGAGATCGAGCACTGTTGACGATACGCCACTGGTCGGCCCCGCGTCGAGGAGCAGGTCGCACGCGGCGCGCACGACCGGGTCGACGTCGGCCAGCTCGGCGGGGTCGTCGCGCCCGCTCAGGTTGGCCGACGAGGCAAACAGCGGGAACGGCAGGGCGGCGAGCGCCCGGGCGGCGCGCGGCCAGTCGGGCACGCGCACGCCCAGGGTCTTCAGGGGCGCGGCGCCCGGCGGTTCGAGCACGCTCGGCGACGGGGACCGCAGGCCGTCGGGGTAGGGCACGATCAGTGTGAACGGGCCGGGCAAGAGGCGACGCACGGCGGTAGCGACGGCCGGCGCCAGCGGGACCGACTCGAGCAGGAGATCGAGGGTCGGGTAGACGAGCTGCAGCGGTTTGTCGGGGCGGCGGCCTTTGACGCGCGCGATGGCCGCCGCGGTCGCAGCCGTGGCGACGCCCCCGATGCCGTAGACGGTGTCGGTCGGAAAGCAGACGAGGGCAGCCGCCGCGACGTCGTCGGCGAGTCTCGCCACGGCGTCGGCGCCAAGGCCGCCCAGATCGACGGCGCGGTTCATGGCGCGGCCACCCGGTGCGGCAGATCGACGGCGCGGCTCATGGCGCGGCCACCCGGTGCGATCGGCGTGCCCGGCGGGCCAGGCGGGCGCCCGGACCGCCCGTAAGGCGCCGCGCCGCCATCAGCCCAGCGATTCGCAGGCCGTGCGCAGCGCCTCGCCGAGGCCCTCGAACACGGCGTCGACGATGTTCTGCGGGTCGCTGCCCGACAGCAAGCGGACGTGGAGCGTGATGCCGGCGGCGTCGACGAGGGCGCGCAGGAACCGGCGCGCGAGGTCGGCGTCGAAGGCCTCGATGCGCACGCCGGCCAGGTCGATGTCGTAGGCCAGGTAGGGCCGGCCCGACAGGTCGAGGGCGACGAGGGCGAGGGCTTCGTCGAACGGCATGGTCGCAGATCCCGAGCGGCGGATGCCCTGTTCGGCGCCCAGGGCGTCGCGCAGGGCGCGGCCGAGCGCCCCCGCGATGCTCTCGACGACGCGGTCGCCGCAGACCTCGCGCGCGTCGCCGATGGCGATGGTCAGATCGAAGCGGGCGTGCCGCACGACCAGCTCGAGCAGGTGGTCGAGGAACTCGTCGCCAGTCGCCACGTCGGCGCGGCCGCGGCCGTCGAGCTCGAGGGTGACCGCTATTCGTTCGCCGCAGCTCGTGTCGCCGGCGACCGCCCGGCGCCCGGTCGCGCCGCTCACGGCGCGGCCCGCAGGACGGCCGACCGTGCGTGGGCGTGCAGGCCCTCTTCGCCGGCGATGGCGGCGACCGGCGTGGCGAGCGCCGCGGCCGCGGCGGCGTCGAGCTCGACGACGCCGACGCGCTTGACGAAGTCGCTCACCGACAGGCCCTGGCCAAAGCGCGCCGAGCCGCCGGTCGGAAGCACGTGATTGGTGCCGGCCGCATAGTCGCCGAACGCGGTCGCGGCGCGCGGGCCCACGAAGATCGCCCCGGCGCTCCGCACCAGGGGCACCACGGCCGCGGCGTCATCGACGTGCAGCTCGAGGTGCTCGGGCGCAAAGGCATTCACCAGGCCGACTGCCGCCGCCGTGTCGCGGCACTCGATGAGCGTGATGCGCTCGGTGGCCAAGCCGAGGCCGGCGGCGAGCTGGGCGGCCGCATCGGCGACGCGGTCGCCCAGCGTGCCGCCCACGTCGAGCAGCGCCGCCATGGCGCCCGCGCCGTGCTCGGCCTGGGCGAGCAGGTCGGCCGCGATCCAGTCGACCCGCCCGGCCGCGTCGGCCACGATCAGCACCTCGCTCGGTCCGGCCAGACCGTCGATGCGTACCCGGCCCATGACCTGGCGCTTGGCTTCGGTGACGTAGGCGTTCCCCGGCCCCACGATCACGTCGCAGCGCGGCACGACCGCCGTGCCGAACGCCATGGCGGCGACGGCCTGAGCGCCGCCGATGGGGTACAGATCGGTGACGCCGAGCAGCTCGCAGGCGGCGGCGACGCCCGCGGCGCCGCCGCCGCCGGGCCGCGGCGGCGAGCACACAACGACGCGCGACACGCCGGCGACCTGCGCGGGGATCGCGGTCATGAGCACCGACGACGGGTAGTTGGCCAGGCCGCCGGGAACGTAGAGGCCGGCCACCCCGAGCGGCACGATCTCCTGGCCCACGACCTGGCCCTGAGCCAGGGTCTCGCGCCACGACGTCGGCTTTTCGCGGGTGTGGTAGGCACGGATGTTGGCCGCGGCCAGCTCGAGCGCGGCGCGCAGTTCGGGCGCGGCGGCGGCGAGGGCGTCGCGCAGGACGGCCGGTTCGAGGCCATAGCGTGCGGGCAGCTCGACCCGGTCGAGGCGCGCCACCTGGGCGCGCACGGCGGCGTCGCCGCGAGCGGCCACGTCGGCCAGGATCTCGCGCACAGTGTGTTCGACGGCGAGCTCCACCGCCGGCGGGTCGCGCAGCGCGGCCACCACGGCAGCCGGATCGTCGCCCAGCGTCAGACGTCTCATGACGCCGTCCCGCCGGCCGACGCCGACCGCCTCATGACGCCGTCCTGCCGGCGAGCACGTCGCGCAGGCCCGCGACCAGCACGCCGAGCTCGGCGCCGTGCAGCACGCGGGCGCCGCGCCCGGTCACCAGGCGGATGCTGGTCTCGGCCACGACGCCCTCGACCGTGAGGCCCGCGACGCCCGCCGGCGCGCTCCCTGTCGGGGTCGTCTCGACGAGTGCGACGACACCGTCGGCGAGGCCGTCGGAGACGGCCCGGTCGAGCGTGCCGTCGACCGGGACGATGCTCACCTGCAGCCCGCGGGCGCGAAAGTACGAACGCGTCAGGGCCGGGTGGCGGGTGGCGATGCGCAGGCGTCCGAGCCGCTCGCGACGCACCTCGGCGCCGGGCGCGACGGCATACACGAGCTGCCCGGCGCCGAAGCGCAGGTCGAGCAGCTCACAGAGCCGGGTGGCGCGCTCGAGCAGCGCGTCTTTGGCGACCAGGCCGGCGTCGGCGGCGCCACTTGTAAGGTAGGCCGGCACGTCGGCGGCGGCGACCACCGAGAGGCGTGCGTCGAGGTCGGCGGCCGGGCGCGCGTCGGCGGCGGGACGGACCTCGTCGGCAGGGCGACCGTCGTCGCCGAACCCGGCAGCGGCGAAAAGCTCGAGCGACGGCACGCGCAGCGCGCCGTCGGGCACGACGATGCGCAGGGTCACGTCGTCACCGGCTCACCCGTCTCCGAGGACGCGCAGCACGTCGCGCCACGAACCGCGCGTGGTGGCGTCGGGCATCTCGAGCAGGAACTCGCCGCGGTCCTCGCGCAGCCGCGGCATGTGCGCCGAGGCGTCGCCGGGCAGGGCGGCGACGGCGATGCCGCGACGACGCAGGTCGCCGACGCGTTTGGGGTCGTCGAGCCCGCCGATGTACGACAGCGTCGGCGCGAACAGCGGCGCCACGCCGGCGCCCTCGTCGACCAGGGCCTGGTGGAGCCGGTCGAGGTCGATCGTGAAACCGGCCGCCGGGATGGGCCAGTCGAACGCGGCCAGCAGACGGTCGTAGCGGCCGCCCATGGCGACCGGAAAGTCGACGCCCGGAGCCCAGGCCTCGAACACGATGCCCGTGTAATAGTCGAGCTCGGGCAGCAGGCCGAAGTCGAAGCCGACCAGGTCGCCGTAGCCGGCGTCGTCGGCCAGCTCCTGGACCGCCACGAGCCGTTCGACGACCTCGTCCATGCCCTCGCTGCTCGACAGCTTGCGGGCCGCGGAGAGGGCGCCTTTGCCCGGCGAAAGGTCGAGGGCGCGCTGCAGGGTCTTGCGGCCCTCGTCGCTTACGCCGCGCCGCGAGACGATCGTCTCGAGCAGGGCGTAGTCGCGGTCGGCGAGCGCGTCGAAGACGTCGTCGCTGTCGTCGGGGGCAAGGCCCAGCGCGGCGACCAGCTCGCGGTGAAAGGCCACGCTGCCGATCGCCAGGCGAAAGCCGCGCAGGCCGGTCGCACTGAGCGCGTCGCACAGCAGCACCACGACCTCGGCGTCGGCCGACGCTGCGCCCAGGCCGAGCAGCTCGGCGCCCAGCTGAGAGAACTCGCCCTCGCGCCGGTTGTGGGTGGCTTCGGTGCGGTAGACCGGCCCCTCGTAGGCCAGGCGCAGCGGCAGCGGCCGCTCGCTCAGCCGCTCGGCGGCCAGGCGGGCGACGGCCGTGGCCAGGTCGGTGCGCAGCACGAGGGCGCGGCCGCGCTCGTCGTAGAGGTGGAACCCCGACGAGGCCACATCGACCCCGGCACGCTCCATGGTCTCAGGGTATTCGAGCGCCGGAGGGCGCACCTCGCCGTAACCGTAGGCGTTGAAGCGGCTCAGCACGATCTGTTCGATCGCGCGCAGCTCGGCCGCCTCGGCGGGCAGCACGTCGCGCATGCCTTCGGGAATCACGGCAGTCCGACCTCCGATCAAACGGCGGCGCCGCCAGCGCGGCGCCCTACAACGACAGCAAGTCTAGCCACTCTCCGGCCCGGCGTGCACCTGCGCGGCCGTTGCGCCGGCCTCTCCCCCGCCCGACCGGCTAGCGACCGACGCGTACGCAGCTCTCGCCGAGCAGGCACTTGAGCTCGGCGTAGAGGCCGCGCACCGGTTCGACCCGGTACTTGTTGCCGACCTTCAGGCGATGCCTGCCCTGCTCCGTGGTCAGCTGCAGCACGACCGGCACCTCGCCCGGGAACGAGCCGAGGATCGACTTGAGCTCGTCGAGCAGGTCCATCTGCACGAGGTCGGCGTTCAGCACGAGGGTGAGCGGCCGGCTGGCGCTCACGCCGTCGAAGGGCCGCAGCTCGAGGGCGATCAGCTTGACGTCGTCTTCGCTTTTGCGGTCGAGGCGGCCGCGCACCAGCACGATGGCGTCTTCGACGAGCAGGTCCTGGAACTGCTCGCAGATGCTGCCGAAGGCGACCACCTCGATGCCGCCGTCGACGTCGTCCAGGCGAAACACGGCCATGGTCGAGCCGCTGCGCGTCTGGCGGCGCGCCAGGCCCGAGATCACGCCGCCGGTCCACACGGTCTGGCCGTCACGCAGGTCGCCGAGCTGACTCACGGTGGCGTCGATCTGGTCGCGCAGCTGGGCGCGCAGGCCCTCGAGCGGGTGCGACGACACATACAGGCCGAGCGCCTCTTTTTCGAAGCGCAGCAGGATGTCCGAGTCGAACTCCTCGTCGCCGATCGCCGGGTGATGGGCCATCTCGTTGCTCGAGTCGGCCGCCAGCACGTCGAAGAGGCCGCCCTGGCCCTGGGCGCGGTCGCGGCGCCGGCGCTCGCCCGACGCCGACGCGGCGGGCAGCGCCTCGAGCATGCCGCGCCGTGTGTCGCCGGTCGAGTCGAAGGCGCCGCTCTTGATGAGTGCCTCGAGCGTGCGGCGGTTGACCAGCGCCGAGTCGACGCGCGCGCAGAAATCGTAGATCGAGGTGAAGCGGCCGTCGGCGCGGGCCAGGACGATCGATTCGATGGCGCCCACCCCCACGCCCTTGACCGCGTTCAAGCCGAAGCGGATCTTGCCCTCGACCACGGTGAAGCCGACTTCGCTTTCGTTGACGTCGGGGGGCAGCACGTCGATGCCCATCTCGTGACACTGGTTCACGTAGAAGGGCACCTTGTCTTTGGTGTTCATGACGCTCGACACGACCGCCGCCATGTACTCGACCGGGTAGTTGGCCTTGAGGAAGGCGGTGCGGTAGCTGATCAGCGCATAGCAGGCGGCGTGGCTTTTGTTGAACGAGTAGTCGCCGGTCGCCTCGAAGTTGCTCCACAGCTTGTTGCACACGTTCTGCGGCAGGCCGCTCGCGCGCAGGCCTTCCATGAGCGGGTCTTTGAGGCTCGCCATGAGCTTCTTGTTCTTCTTGGAGATGGCCTTGCGCAGGTCGTCGGCCTGGGCCGGCGTGCAGCCGCCCACCCGGCGCGCGATGGCCATGTACTGCTCCTGGTAGATCGTCACCCCGTGGGTGGGCTCGAGGATGGGGCGCAGCGCTTCGTGGTCGTAGACCACCGAGGCCGGGTCCTTCTTGTTGCGAGCGTAGGTCGAGATGTACTGCATGGGCCCCGGCCGGTAGAGGGCGACGATCGCCACCAGGTCGTCGAACGCAGTGGGGCCGATCTCGCGCAGGGCCTCTTTCATGCCGCTGCTCTCGAACTGGAACACGCCGGTCGAGTCGCCGCGGGCCAGCATCTCGTACGTTTTGGCGTCGTCGAGCGGCAGGGTCGTCATGTCGATGCAGGCGCCCTGACTCTTCTCGATCAGCACGAGTGCCGCCTCGATGATGTCGAGGTTGCGCAGGCCCAGGAAATCCATCTTGAGCAGGCCCAGCGCCGCCACATCGTCCATGCCGAACTGAGTGACCACCTCGGCGTCGCCCTTCTGCTGCAGCGGGATGTACTCGGTGAGCGGCAGATCGGAGATGACGACGCCGGCGGCGTGGATGGAGTCGTTGCGGATGAGGCCCTCGAGCGCCATGGCCAGGTCGACCACCTGGCGCGTGGGCTCGTCTTTGTCGTAGGCCGCCTTGAGCTCGCTGCCGCCGGCCATGGCCTGCTTGAAGGTGGCCGGCGGCGCCTGCTCGGGGATCATCTTGGCGATGCGGTCGCCGATCGCGTAGGGCAGCCCCAGCACGCGGGCGGCGTCGCGCGTGGCCGCCCGCGCCGCCATGGTGCCGAAGGTGATGATCTGGGCGACGTGGTCGCGCCCATACTTTTGCGCGACGTAGTCGATGACCTCGTCGCGGCGCTCCACCGAGAAGTCCATGTCGATGTCGGGCATCGACTTGCGACCGGGGTTCAGGAAGCGCTCGAACATGAGGTCGTACTTGAGCGGGTCGATGTCGGTGATGCCCAGCGAGTAGGCCACGATGCTGCCCGCCGCAGATCCGCGCCCCGGCCCCACCGCGATCCCTGAGTCCTTGGCGAACTTCACGAAGTCCCAGACGATCAAAAAGTAGGCACTGAAGCCCATGTCGCGGATGGTGTCGAGCTCGAAGGCGAGGCGCTCGGGCACGTCGGCGCGGGGCTCGGCGCCGTAGCGGCGCTTGATGCCCTCGGCGCAGAGGTCGCGCAGGTACTCGTCTTCGCTGCGCTCGTCGGGCACCGGGTAGCGCGGCAGCAGGGTGCGCCCGAACTCGAGCTCGACGTTGCAGCGCTCGGCGATCTCGAGAGTGGTGTCGCAGGCGTCGGGGTAGTCGGCAAAGAGGGTGCGCATCTCGTCTGCATCTTTGAGATAGAACTCGTCGGTGCTCATGCGCGGCGCGGCCTTGGGCTCGTCTAACTGGCACTGCGTCTGGATGCAGACCAGGGCGTCCTGGGCGCGGGCGTCTTCGTGGCGCAGGTAGTGCACGTCGTTGGTGGCCACCGTTTTGAGGCCGGCCTGGCGGGCCAGCAGGGCGAGCTTGGACACGAGCTCGCGCTGCTCGGGGATGCCCTCGTCCTGCAGCTCGACGTAGACGTTGTCGTGGCCGAAGAGGCCGATCAGGCGTTCGAGCTCGCTCAGGGCCGCGGCGTCGTTGCCCTCGCGCAGCATGATCGAGGCGCGCCCGCTCATGCAGCCGGTCAGGCAGATCAGGCCCTCGTTGTAGCGC
>CAZFJE010000132.1:0-9285 GCA_964519555.1 uncultured Thermoleophilia bacterium | reverse complement strand
GAGCGTGCCGCCGCGCGAGAACGTGAAGAAGAAGGTGAGAAGAAAGAGGGCGAGGGCGCCGGCGAGGGCGCCTCGCGCCGCGGCCGGCAGGCCGCGGCGCGAGGCGCCCTCGAGCGCCGGCAGGATGGCCATCATGAGCATGACGGCGAGCACGTTCCAGTAGCCGATGGGAGCGCTCAGGCGAGCGTAGAGATGGGCGTTCGTAACCACATCCGGCAACACTTTCCCGAGAAAGGCGTAGACCGCCACCGGGATCATGACGCAGGCAAATCCGTAGCCGGCCAGGCGCAACTGGGCGGGACCGGCCGGCGTGACCGTCGCGACGCAGGCGACGATCAGGTAGAGCAGGGTGACGTCGAAGGCGACCCACGACAGGTCGGGGCCCACCGACCAGGCGATCGACAGCCCCTCCCAGAGGGCGAACAGCGCGAGCGCCGAGAGGGCGACGAGGGCGATCGCGTCGAGGCCCGGGCGGCGCGGCGCCAGCCAGACCCAGACGGCCGCCAACGGCAAGAGGATGAATACGACCGGAGCCGTCCGGGAAAAGATATACCCGCCAGAGAGGAACGAGAGCGCGAGTACGGCGGCCAGGACGGCCGCAACAGGCACCGACGGTGCCATGCGGCGCAGGAGAACGCCGTAGGCCCGGCGCGAGGCGGCGGGCCTGTCGCCCAGAATCGCTTCTGCAGGTTCCACACCGGCATTATACGTGTCGACGGGAGCGGCACCGCGACAGGCGCGAGACGACGATGCAGATGGCAGTCGTCCGATTGGCATGGTATAAGAGCTACGTATCGAATCTAGTCATGAAGTCACAAGTCAAGCAGCCAATCACGTAGACCGTAACTGGAGGGGGTCTCCATGAAAATGAAGATCGCGACCATCGCAGTCATGGCGATCGTCGCGCTGCTCATGGTCGCATCGGTCGCGCAAGCGGCATCGGGCACCACGACCGCGATCATCAACGACGCGCAAGACGGTCACCTCGACGGCACCTACACGGCGGCCCAGGTGCAGGCGGCGCTCTCGTTCGTGAAGAGCGACCCGTCGCTCACGCAGTACACCAAGGTCGAGGGCGTCCTCGAAGACTACCTGTCGAGCCTGTCCGCCCCCGCGGCCCAGACCGGCAGCCTCGCGTTCACCGGCGGCTCGACCGTCGTGATCTTCGGGGTCGGTCTGGCGCTCATGAGCGGCGGCCTTCTGTTGCGCAAGCGGCTCGCCGCCTAGCGCACCCCCCACACACCCGGTCCTTACAACGAAGCGCCCCGGCAACGGGGCGCTTCGTTGTTTCTTGCCTCTACCGGCGCGCAACCGGGCCGCGCGGGGACTCGCTCGGCCGGGCCGCGCGGCGGACTCGCCGCTCGTTCAGGTCGGCAAGACCACGGTGAGCGCCGCCGGCGCTCTGAGGGCGGCCACGATCTGCGACGCGGGCAGGCCGAGATCGCCCGCCAGGGCCCTGGCCAGCCAGCGGTCGCCGGGCTGGTAGTAGATCACCGGCAGCAGGGCTGTCGCGGACAGCCCTGCCGAGCCTGCCCGCGCCGCGTAACCGAACACGTCGAGGCGCGCCGCAAAACGTGTTGTGGCGGCCGCCGTGGGGCCCGCCACAACGACCTTCGTGCGCGTGCGATCGTAATAGGTCACCCCGAGCCCCGTCGCGGCGAGGCGTGGGGCAAAGAAGGCGGGCTGGACGGCGCGCACGAAGGTCGCGGCGTCGAGTCGGGCCCAGGCCGCCACCAGGGCGGGCGTGAGCGCAACGTCGGCCGGCGTCGCGGTCGAAGCTGTGGCGGCGGGTGTGGGTCGCGGGCTTGTGCCGGCCGTCGCGCCTGTGCTCGGCGCAGGGCTGCCGACCGCCGTCGCGCCCGCGGTCGCCGTGGCGCCCGCGGCCGGCGAGGCGTCCGCGGTCGGTGAAGCGGAGGGGCTGGGCTCGGCGAGCGCGGCCGCGACCGGCGACAGCGGCAGACCGGCGTGCTTGGCCTGCGCATCGATGACCTTGTCGACCGCCGCTGCGGTCGCCGGCACCTCGGACACCACCGCCGGCGCCTCTGAGGCAAGGACGGTCCCAAGCGCCGCGCTCAACAAGGTGGCCGTGCGCTTGGGCGACACCGTGCCTCTTGCCGATCGTCCGAGCGCCACGACGACGCCCAGGGGCGTGCCGTTCGCCGGCCGGGTGAGCGCCCGCGCCGCCGCCGTGGGTGTGGTCGCGGCGCGCAGCTCGACCGTCGCGGCACCCGCGCCGTACGAGCGCAGCGCTCGCGTGAACGCCGTGCGGTAGTCCGTCGCGAAGCGCCCCAGGGGCGAGGTCACGACGATCACCGTGTGGCCGGCGGGCCGCACGGTCAGCCCGGGCTGATAGACGGGAGTCGCCGCGTCGAAGGCCAGCGACTGACGTAGCGAGAGCAGCGCCGCCGGCGACACAGACCAGCGCTCGTAGCTGCCGCGGCGATGCACGATCGCCGGCAGCGAGCTCGCGACCACGTCGCCAGGACCGGCGGCGTCGAACGCCGCGCCGATCGCCGAGGCCGCCTGCAAGCGCAGCGTGGTGCTCACGTCGTTGGATCCCAGCACGTAGTTCACGAAGCCGTCGAGGTTGATCTCGTCGGCAAGCCCGCCCTTGAGCGCGAACTGCAGGTAGCGCATCTGACGCTGCAGGGAGACGAGCGGCGCCTGGTTCAGCGCCCAGACGCCGGTGAGCGGCAGCGCAGGACGGCGCAGGGCCGCCGCGCGCGACGTGACGAATCCGGGCAGCGCGGTGCGCACCGCCTGGGGGTCGAGGGTGATCCACGAGCCGAACTTCACCGACAGCCGGTCACCCAGGGCGCTCGCGGCGACCTGCGGACCGGCTTTGTCGACGATCTCGAGTAACGGCAACTGGCCGGCGCTCGGCAGGTCGCAGGCCAGGAGCACGGGCACGACGACGGCGGTGAAGCGCGACTGCTCGTAGTCGACGTGCAGCCACAACGCCCCGGCGCAGCCCTCGCGGCCGGGGCCCTTTAGAAACACGGCGATGTCGCGCGGCGGCGGCGCCGGGGCAAGCGGCGGCCGCGTGGCCACGGCCGGCACCACCTTGTGCCAGGGTCCGGGGGTGGCGAGAAGGATGATGACGCCCAGTGTGACCGCCACGCCGAGCAGCAACGCAGCCCAGGGGTCGAGGCGCCGCGGCACCAGCTTGCGGCTCACTTCACGCCGGTAAACGACGTGGCAAGTCCCATCATCGTGTCGTTGGCAAGCTCGTTGTCGAGAGTGTTCGACACCCAGTACAGGGTCTTGTTGATCTTCCAGGCGACCATGTGGAGATTGGCGCCGTCGTAGAACTCGAGATAGCGCACGCCCTTGACGACGGTCGAACCGTCGGGCGAGGCGATCGCGGGCGGGTCGATCCAGCTGGTCTCTTCGATGTGCCAGTAGCCGCCGCTGCCGGTGGTGCCGACCACGGCCACGGCGGCCCGGCTGCCGTGGCCGACGGCGATCTTGTAGGCGCGCGACATGGACCAGTCATAGGCAAACCCGGGCAGCCAGGCGGTGGGCATGCGCAGCTTGAGCTTGGTCGTATGTGCGAGAGCGCGCCACTGCGCGGCGTCTTGCGGGCTGTGCAGGGTAAGGGTCGGACCGGCCGGCGCCTTGTGCGGCAGCACCAGCGTGCCCGTGTACGACGGGCCGAGGACCACGGAGACGCCGGCCTGCACGCCGGGGGCGCGGGCCACTGTCACGACGCGGCTGGGAACGAGCATGGCGGCGAGCGCGCGGGCGTTGCCGACGTACGCTTGCGTGGCGTATACGAGCGTGGCCTTGGAGTCGCCCTGCAGCACGTTGCCGGCAACGGCCGTGGTGTAGCCCTGTACGGAGAGCAGCCCGGCCGCGGCGACGGCGCTGCCGGCGGTGGCGCCACCGTTGGTCACCGAGACCGTGAACGCGCTCTTGGGCTGCGACTCGCCCTCGGTCTGCTGCACCGGCGGGCGCAGCGGGTGCATGAACTGATCAACGACGGCGGCGACCTCGGCCGGCGAGGCCTGCAGCTCGTCGGCGCCGTTGATCACGATGGGTTCGCCGACCAGGTGCGTCTGGTAGATGTGCTGCGTGTTGGCGCCCAGCCCGAGCTCGACCAGGCTGAGCAGCTTCTTGATCGACGAGACGTCGGAGACGGTGTTGCGCGTCATGGTGCTGATGAGCTGGGGCAGCTTGAGCACGTTCTGCCAGCGCAGCGCCTGGCGTTTGAGCTCGCGCAGGAAGAGCTGCTGGCGCTGCATGCGGCCCCAGTCGCCGAGCTGGTCGTGGCGGAAGCGCACGAAGCTCAGGGCGTCGCTGCCGTTCAGCCGCTGGTAGCCGGCGTTCAAGTTGATCGACGAGTAGCCGGTGACCGCGGTGTTGTTGTAGTACTGGCGGTCGACGTCGATGTACACGCCGCCGAGGTAGTCGACCATGTCGGTGAAGCCGGTGAAGTTGACGTCGATGAAGTGGTTCACCGGCAGGCCGGTGAGCGCCTTGAAGGTCGCCACCGACAGGGCGGGCCCGCCATCGGAGTAGGCCGCGTTGATGCGGTCGGTGCCGAAGCCGGGGATCTCGACGCGCAGGTCGCGGGGGATCGACAGCATCGAGATGCTCTTGGAGGCGGGGTCGATGCGCAGCAGCATGATGGTGTCGGAGCGCCCCGTGTCGCCCACGAGGTGCTTGCGGCGGTCGCTGCCGAGCACGAGGATGTTCACCGGCGAGTGCGTGCCGTGCTGCGCAGCGAGCTGCCTCTGCACCGCCTTGACCGTCGCACGGGTCGCCGGGTCGCTGCCGGCGACCTTATTGACCGTGTTCTGCAGGTACCCGAAGCCCATGCCGAAGGTGAGAGCCGAGACGACGACGATCAGCAGCACGGTCCACTTGAGGACGCGCACCCAGGCGGGTGCGGCGGTTCGTCGGGGGGCTACCGTGTAGCGAGTGTACTGCGGCACCTGAGGCGGCTCCATGGTGTGACGCGGATGAGCATCGCGGCTGCATCCCGGTCCGGCGATTGTACCGCACGCCGCCGACTCGTCGCGACGCGAGGGCATCGGCCGGCGCCGCCGCAGGCGGTCGTTCAGGCGCTCGCCGGGCCCGAGCGGCGGTCGCCTTCGACCCGCTCGACGTCGGCCCCCAGACTCACGAGCTTGGTATCGAAGGCTTCGTAGCCTCGGTCGATGTGGTGCAGCCCGCGCACCTCGGTCAGGCCCTCGGCCACGAGGCCGGCGATGGTGAGCGCGGCGCCGCCGCGCAGGTCGGGGGACTCCACGACGCTGCCCGTGAGCTGGCGCGGACCGGTGACCACGGCGTGATGGCCGCTCGTGGTGATGCCGGCGCCAAGGCGGTTGAGCTCGTCGACCACGGCGAAGCGGTTCTCGAAGACGTTCTCGGTGACGATCGAGGTGCCCTGGGCCAGCGACAGAGCGACCATGAACTGGGCCTGAAGGTCGGTGGCGAAGCCCGGGTGTGGCAGCGTCGAGACGTCGACCGGGCGTAGCGCCCCCCGGGCTCGGGCGCGGATCGAGCGGTCACCCTCGTCGACCTGCACGCCCATGGCGCGCAGCTTGTTGCAGAACAGCTCGAGGCAGGCCGGGTTGAGGCCGCGCACCGTGACGTCGCCGCCGGTGGCGACGCCGGCCAGCAGGTAGGTGCCGGCCTCGATGCGGTCGGCGACGACCTCGTGGATCGCGCCGTGCAGCTCGTGGCCGCCCTCGATGGCGATCGAGCTCGTGCCGGCGCCGTGGATGTGCGCCCCCATCGACATGAGGAACTTGGCGAGATCGACGATCTCGGGCTCGCGCGCGGCGTTGTCGATGACGGTCGTGCCCTGGGCTGCGGTGGCCGCCATGAGGAGGTTCTCGGTCGCCCCCACGCTCGGGTAGTCGAGCGGCACCGTGGCACCGCGCAAGCCGTTGCTCGAGACTTCGATGAAACCGTGTTCGATCTCGATGGTCGCGCCCAGCTTTTCGAGCCCACGAATGTGAAAGTCGATGCGCCGCGGGCCGATGTTGCAGCCGCCAGGCATGGCGATCGTGGCGCGGCCCAGACGGGCCACCATGGGCCCCATCACGATGATGCTGGCCCGCATGCGCCGCACCAGGTCGTAGGGCGCACAGTCGTTCAGCCGACCCGAGGGATCGATGCACAGCTCGCCGTCGTCGAAGCTCACCTGGGCGCCGAGCGCGCGCAGCATGTCGATCATGGTGAACACGTCGGCGATGCGCGGCACGCGGCGGATGGTCGACGGCTCGGCGGCCAGCAAGCTGGCCGCCATGAGCTTGAGGGCGGAGTTCTTGGCACCGGCCAGGGTGATCTCGCCCTTGAGCCTGTGGCCGCCCCGCACGAGCAGCGAGCGCGGCGTGTGGTCGGGCTCGTTCATGGCCGGCCCTGCGGCGCGCCGGCCGCCCGGCGCTGCCTGAGCCCGGCCTCGGCGCCGCCTTGCCGCGCACGCCGGGGGGCCGTCATACGCGAGCCGCGACCTTCAGCCGGTTCTCGGCGCGACGCAACGCCTGCTCGGCCTTGTAGAAGTCGACCTCGGCGTGGGCGCCGGGATCGCCGCGCAGGGCGAGCCGCTCGTCGGCCCGCTTGCGGGCCGCCTCGGCGCGCGCCACGTCGATCGCGCCTGCCTGCTCGGCCTGGTCGACGACCAGGAGTACCTTGTCGAAGAGCACCTGCACGTAGCCGATGCCCGTGGCGAAACGCTCCCAGATACCGTCGGGCAGCTGCACGCGCGCCTCGCCGATCGCCACGAGCGAGACCAGTGGCTCGTGGTGCGGCAGGAACCCGAGCTCCCCTTCCACGCCGGACACGATCACCATGCTCGCCTCGCCGGTGTACACCGAGCCGTCGGGCGTGACGATCTCGACCTGCAGGCTGTGCACGCTTGGGTCGGACATGATCAGCTCGCGGCCTGGGGCGCCGCCTCGGCGGTCTGTGCTTCGGCGTCGGGCGCCGCGGCGGCCTGCTCGGCGGCCTCGTCGCCGTGACCGGAGAGCTTGGCCGCTTGCGCGACCGCCTCTTCGATGCCGCCCACCATGAAGAAGGCCTGCTCGGGCAGGTCGTCGTGCTTGCCCTCGACGATCTCCTTGAAGGCGCGCACGGTCTCGGCGATCGGCACGTACTTGCCGGGCACGCCTGTGAACTGCTCGGCCACGAAGAACGGCTGCGAGAGGAAGCGCTCGATGCGCCGCGCACGCTGCACGGTGACCTTGTCTTCGTCGGTGAGCTCGTCCATGCCGAGGATGGCGATGATGTCCTGCAGGTCCTTGTAGCGCTGCAGGATCTCCTGCACGCGTGTGGCCACCGCGTAGTGCTCCTCGCCGACGTTCGCCGGACTCAAGATGCGCGACGTCGAGTCGAGGGGGTCGACCGCCGGATAAATGCCCTTTTGCGAGATGGCGCGCGACAGCGTCGTGGTCGCGTCGAGGTGAGCGAAGGTCGCCGCCGGAGCGGGGTCGGTGAGGTCGTCGGCCGGCACGTAGATGGCCTGGACCGAGGTGATCGAGCCTTTCTTGGTGGACGTGATGCGTTCCTGCAGCTCGCCCATCTCGTTGGCCAGAGTGGGCTGGTAGCCGACGGCGCTCGGCATGCGGCCGAGCAGCGCCGAGACTTCGGAGCCGGCCTGCACGAAGCGGAAGATGTTGTCGATGAACAGCAGCACGTCCTGGCCGCCCTCTTCGCGGAAGTACTCGGCCACGGTGAGGCCCGCGAGGGCCACGCGCATGCGGGCGCCGGGCGGTTCGTTCATCTGACCGAAGACGAGCGCGGTCTTGTCGATCACGCCCGACTCTTTCATCTCGAGCCAGAGGTCGTTGCCCTCGCGCGTGCGCTCGCCCACCCCGCAGAACACGGACAGGCCGCCGTGCTGGGTCGCGATGTTGTGGATGAGCTCCTGCACGATGACGGTCTTGCCCACGCCGGCGCCGCCGAACAGGCCGATCTTGCCGCCCTTGACGTAGGGGGCGAGCAGGTCGATCACCTTGATGCCGGTCTCAAAGAGCTCGTCGGTCGGGTCGAGCGACTCGAAGTCGGGAGCCGGCCGATGGATCGGCCAGCGCTCGGCGCCGCTCAGGTCGTCTTCTAAGTGGTCGATGGGCTGACCCATCACGTTGGTGAGGCGGCCCAGCGTGGCCGGCCCCACGGGCACGGTCATCTGCTCGCCGGTGTCGATGACCTCGGCGCCGCGCGCCAGACCGTCGGTGGCATCCATGGCCACGGCGCGCACCTTGTTGTCACCGAGGTGCTGCTGCACTTCGGCGATGAGCTCGACCGGCTGACCTTCGCGGTCGATCGTGACCTTCAACGCGTTGTAGATAGCCGGCAGCTCGTCGGGAAAGTGAGCGTCGACCACGGCGCCGATGATCTGCACGATGCGTCCCTTGTTCATGGCTTCAACTCCGCAACGGTTTGTCGACTCACTGTCTCATCTGCCTTTCGGTGGCCGGAGCGACCGAGGCGCCGGGCTTTAGCCGAGCGCTTCGGCTCCAGCCACGACCTCGAGGATCTCCTGGGTGATCGAAGCCTGCCGCGCGCGGTTCATGGAGAGCGTGTAGGCGTCAATCAGGTCGTCGGCGCTCTCGCTGGCGTTGCGCATGGCGCTCATGCGGGCACCCTGCTCGCTTGCGCTCGATTCGAGCAGCGCACGGAAGATCGCGATCTCGACGTACCGCGGCAGCAGGGACTCGAAGACCTCGGCGTCTCCCGGTTCGTAGAGGTACGACACCGGCTGACGCTCGCGGTCCTTGGTGTAGACCTCTTGCGGCTGGATGGGCAGGATCTGCACATCCATCAGCGTCTGCTCGATAGGGGTCTTGAAGTGGTTGTAGATCAGGCGCACGCGGTCGACCTGTTCGCTCGTGTACAGGTCGATGACGTGGTGGGCGATGGCCTCGGCGTCGGCGTACGTCGGCTGGTCGCTCTTGCCCGACCACGACTGTTCGATCGACACGCCGCGAAAGCGCAGGGTGCCTATGCCTTTCTTGCCGACCACGAGCAGCCTGCGGTCGAGGCCCTTGCTTTCGAGCTCGCGGTCGGCCGCAAGACAGGCGCGCAGCACGTTGGCATTGAACGCCCCGGCCAAACCGCGGTCGCCGGTGATCACGAGCAGAGCTTCGGCCTTGGCGGAGTCGTGCTCACGCAACAGCGCGAACGAGCTCTTGGCGACCGCGAAGGTCGCCAAGTCGCGCATCATCTCGGTCATGGCGCCGGCGTACGGGCGCAGCGCCTCCATTCGTGCCTGCGCGCGCCGCAGCTTGGCCGCCGAGACCAGCTCCATCGCCTTGGTGATCTTGCGGGTGTTCT
>CAZFJE010000131.1:0-9524 GCA_964519555.1 uncultured Thermoleophilia bacterium | reverse complement strand
ACGGCCAAGTCGGTCGACGGCGTGCCCGGCTGGCGGCGCGGCAGCGGCTCCGGCTGGCTGACCGCCGAATACTCCATGCTGCCGGCGGCGACCTCCGACCGCACGCCGCGCGAAGCGGTGCGCGGCAAACAGTCCGGGCGCACGCAGGAGATCCAGCGGCTCATCGGCCGCAGCCTGCGCGCGGTGGTCGACCTGGGCTCGCTCGGCGAGCGCACGCTGTACATCGACTGCGACGTGCTGCAGGCCGATGGCGGCACCCGCACGGCGGCCGTCTCGGGCGCCTACGCCGCTCTCGTGATCGCCCTCGAGAAGCTGCGCGTCGCGGCCCGTTGGCCGCGGCTGCCGCTGTTCGAAGACGTGGCCGCGGTGTCGGTGGGCGTGGTCGACGGCGAGCTGCGCCTCGACCTCGAATACGAAGAAGACAGCTCGGCGTCGCTCGACATGAACGTCGTGATGACCGGCGAGGGCCGCCTGGTCGAGGTACAGGCGACCGCCGAAGGCGAGCCGTTCCCGCGCGCCACGCTCGACAGCCTGCTCGACCTGGCGGCCGGCGGCGTGGCTCAGATCACGGCGGTGCAGAAGGCCGTCATCGGCGCCGCGGCGCTGCCCGGCACCCCGACCGGACCCACGACCGCCCCCTGATGCGCTTCGTGTTGGCCAGCCGCAACGCGCACAAGCTCGCCGAGTACCGCGCGATCCTGGCGCCCCACGACGTCGCAGCCATGCCCGCGGGCATCGAGCTGCCCCCCGAAGGCACCGAGTCGTTCGAGGCCAACGCGCGCGGCAAAGCCGAAGGCCTGGCTCGCGCCCTGGCCGGTGCGCCCGCCGCGGCCGACCCGAGTACCGTCGTCATCGCCGACGATTCCGGCATCGAGGTGGCGGCCCTGGGCGGCGCGCCGGGTGTGATCTCGGCGCGCTACGCCGGCCGCGAGGGCGACGACGTCGCCAACAACGACCGGCTGCTCACCGAGCTGCGCGCGCTGCCCGGCGAGCACGACCGCGCGGCGCGTTTTGTGTGCGTCATCGCCTTCGTGGCCGGCGCCGACGGCGCCGACGGCGCCGCCGAGCTGGTGCGCGGCGAGTGGCCCGGCGCCATCGTCACGGCGCCGCGCGGCGTGGGCGGCTTCGGCTACGACCCGCTGTTCGTGCCCAGCGGCTCCGCGCTGGCCGTGGCCGAGATGAGCGAAGCCGACAAGAACAATCAGAGCCACCGCGCGCGAGCGGCGCGAGCGCTGCTCGCGCGCCTCGCTCCCGGTTCGCCACCGTGAAAACCCCCGCGGTAATCGACGTCCACGATCGCGCGCTCAAGGCGCGTGCCGCGTGGGCTTCGATCGCCTCTAACGCCACCCTCATCGTCTTCAAGCTCATCGTCGGGGTGCTGTCGGGTTCGATCGGCATCATCTCCGAGGCGCTGCACTCGGGCTCCGACCTGGTGGCGTCGGTCATCGCCCTGGTGGCCGTGCGGGCCTCGGCCAAACCGGCCGACCCCTCGCACCGCTACGGCCACGAGAAGGTCGAGAACGTCTCCGGGGTGATCGAGGGCCTGCTGATCATCGCGGCGGCCGTGGTCATAGTCTACGAGGCGGTCCAGAAGATCATCCACGGGCCGCACATCGAGCATCTCGAGCTCGCCGTCGGGGTGATGATCGTCTCGGCGGGCGCCAACTTGCTGGTCTCACGCGGGGTCCTTTCGCCGGTCGCCAAGCGTACCGACTCGGCGGCGCTCGAAGCCGACGCCGCCCACCTGCTGACCGACGTCTACACCTCGGCCGGCATCGCCTGCGGCCTGGTGCTCGTCAAAGTCACCGGCTGGGAGTACTTCGACCCCATCCTGGCGATCGCCGTCGCCCTGCTCATCGTGTGGACCGGCTGGCGGCTCGTCGACCGCTCGACCCGCGTGCTGTTAGACGAAGCGCTGCCCGATGACGAGCTCGAGCTGATCGGCGAGAAGGTGGCCGAGCATCGCGGCGAGCTCATCATCGGCTTTCACCGCCTGCGTTCGCGCAAGGCGGGCAGCAAGCGCCTGATCGACCTGCACATCACGGTGCCCGATGACATGACGGTCGACGAAGCCCATGGCGTGGCCGAGCACATCGAGGCCGACATCGTCGAGCTGCTGCCCAACTCCGAGGCCCTGGTGCACGTCGAGCCGCGCTCGCACCTCCCCGAGAGCGACTAGCGGCGCGGGCCGGGGGTGGGCACCGAGATGAGCGCAGCGCAGACCGGAGCGGCGAAAGCACGCGGCGCCTGGGTGTCGATCGGCGCCAACGGCGCGCTGATCGTCTTCAAGCTGCTGGTGGGCTTCGTCACGGGCTCGATCGGCATCATCTCCGAGGCGGTACACTCGAGCACCGACCTGGCGGCGGCCATCATCGCCCTGGTGTCGGTGCGCGAAGCGTCGCGTCCGGCCGACCTGCATCACCGCTACGGTCACGACAAGGTCGAGAACCTCTCGGGGTTCGTCGAGGCGGCCATCGTCTTCGTGGCCGCCGTGGCGATCGTGGTCGAGGCCGTCCGTCACCTCATCTCGGGCGAGACGGTCGACCGCATTCCCCTGGCCATCGCCGTGATGCTCGTCTCGGCGGCCGTCAACGTGGGCCTCACCGTGTACCTGTACCGCGTGGCCAGGCGCACCGGCTCGCCGGCCCTCGAGGCCGACGCCGCCAACCACCTGACCGACATCTACACCTCGCTGGGCGTGGTCGGCGGCCTTGTGCTGATCGAGGTCACCGGGCGCACGTACTTCGACCCGCTGATCGCCATCGCCGTGGCCGTGCTCATCATGTGGACGGCCTGGCGGATCGCCACCCGCTCCACCCGCGTGCTGTTAGACGAGGCGCTGCCCGACGACGAGCTCGCCATCGTGCGCTCGACCGTCGCCGAGCACCAGGGCGAGCTCATCATCGGCTACCACAAGCTGCGCTCGCGACACGCCGGCTCCAGGCACCTGATCGACCTGCACATCACCGTGCCCGGCGACATGACAATCAAGTCCGCTCACCAGATCGCCGAGCACATCGAGACCGACATCGCCGAGAGGTTGCCCAACTCCGAGGTGCTCGTGCACATCGAGCCGGCCTCGCACGAGCGCGCCGACGAGTCGTAGGCTTCTAGAGCTTGATGCCGAGCGGCAGGCTCGAGACGACCAGCACCACGGTGAGCACGATGAGCGCCGCCGAGAACGCCCAGGCCACCGTGTTGTAGATGGGCCCGTTGACCTGGTCGCCCATGACCGAGCGGTCGTTGATGATCTTGAGCACGTAGACGAGGATGATGGGCAGCAGGATGCCGTTCACGTCCTGGCTCAAGAGCATGACCTTGACGAGCGGCAGGTGGGGGATGACCGCCACCGCGGCCGGCACGAACACAAAGAAGGTGAGCAGGCCGTTGAAGACCGGCGCGTCTGAGAACTTGTGGTCGAGCCCCGACTCAAAGCCGAAGGCCTCGCAGATGGCGTAAGCGGTGGCCAGCGGCAGAATGCCGGCCGCCAGGACCGACACGTTGAGCAGGCCAAAGCCGAACAGCAGCGCCGCGGCGCGGCCGGCCAGCGGCTCGAGCGCCCGCGCCGCATCCTGGGCCGAGTTGACCAGGATGCCGTGCTTGTAGAGGGTGGCGGCGCAGGCCACCACGATGAAGAAGTCGATGCCGTCGGTCAGGATCGCGCCCAAAAAGACCTCGGCCTTGGTGTAGACGTAGTCGCGCAGCGAGACCTTCTTGTCGACGATCGTCGCCTGAATGAAGAACTGCCCCCAGGGGGTGATCGTGGTGCCGATCGCGGCGATCACGGTGAGCACCCAGATGCTGGTCGGGGTGATGCTCGGCACGACCGCGTGGCGGGCGGCGGCGTGCCAGTCGGGGCGCGCCAGCACGCCGGCGATGATGTAGGTGACGTAGAGCGCCGAGAGGAACAAAAAGACGCGCTCGACGCGCTTGTACGAGCCGCGCGTGATGAGCAGCCACACGCCCAGGGCCACCGGCGGCACGCAGACCCAGGGCGGGATGTGGGCCAGGCTGAAGGCGGCGCCCACGCCCGAGAACTCGGCGATCGTCGTGCCCAGGTTGGCAATCAGCATGGCGAGCATGGCGAATGCGGTGATCTTCAGGCTGAAGCGCTCGCGGATGAGCGCCGCCAGGCCCTTGCCGGTGACCACCCCCATGCGCGCTCCCATCTCCTGGGTGACGGCGAGGATGGGCGTGATCAGCAGCAGCACCCAGAGGAGCTGGTAGCCGTAGTGGGCGCCGACTACCGACCAGGTGGTGATGCCGCCGGCGTCGTTGTCGGAGTTGGCCGTGATCAGGCCGGGCCCCATGACCGCGAAGAAGATCAGCAGGCGGGTGCGACCGATGCGGCCCAGGCGCGGCCGCTTGCTTGTTTGCGGCGAGGCGGGCATGTGCTACCCGGTCACCGGAAGATGCGCGGCAATCGTTTCTTCCAGGCCAGCGGCAGCACAAGATCGATGGCGTCGTCGATCGTCACGATCCCGTGCACGACGCCGGCGGCGTCGACGACGGGCAGGGCGAGCAGGTTGTACTTGGCGATCGTCTGCGTGACCTCTTCTTCGCCGGCTTCGAGGCGCACGAAGATCGGGTCGGAGCTCATGAAGTCGCGCACGCGGCGGCCGCCGGGCACGGTGAGCAGGTCGCGCAGGCTGATGACGCCCAGCAGGTGCTCGCGCTTGTCGGTCACGTAGACGTAGTAGACGGTCTCGACCTCGGGCTCCTGGTCACGCAGCAGCTCGATGGCCTCGGCCGCCGTGACTTCGGGCGGCACCACGGCAAAGGCGGTGGTCATGATGCCGCCGGCCGAGTTCTCGGGGTAGGTCAGCAGCTCGCGGATCTCGTCGGCCTTCTCGCGGTCCATGAGGCTGAGCAGGCGCGTGGCGCGCCGCTTGGGCAGGTCGGCGAGCAGGTCGGCGGCATCGTCGGGCGAGACGTCTTCGAGCAGGTCGGCCGCCTTTTCGTCGGGCAGCTCGCTGAGCAGCGAGGCCTGATAGGCGGGGTGCATCTCTTCGAGGGTGTCGGCGGCGACTTCGTCTTCGAGGGCCTCGAAGACGGCGGCGCGCTCCTCGGGGGAGAGCTCGTGGGCGATCTCGGCGATGTCGGCGGGGTGCAGCAGCGACAGGTCGCGGCGCGGCACCGTGAGGCGCACGGCTTCGGAGTCGCTCGCCTGCAGGTCGACCGCGCTCCAGTCGATCAGGCGCGGCTTGGGGTTCTTGGAGATGCGCGTGCTCACCCGCGCCAGGCCGATGCGCCGCAGGATGGCGCCGCTCGAGACGTCGACGGCGACCACGCGCAGCGAGGGGCCCGAGCGCGCGAGCTGGATGTCGTTCACGCGGATCATCTTGCGGCCGTCGGTGTCGACGATCTGGCGGTCGAGCACCTGGCCCGAGAGCAGCAGCTCGCCCGTCTGCGGGGTGTGGTCGTCGAGCGTGGCGGCGGCGACGCGCAGCAGCACGCCCGACTCTTCGAGGCTGGCGACCGTGTCCCAGGGCGCCCCCAGGCGGCGGTTGCCGCGCTTGAGGATGAGCGTGGTCACGCGCGGGTACTTCTGGCGGGTGCTGACGACCACGTCCTGCAGCGTGCCGGCGGACTTGCCCTCGGCGTCGCGTACCACGTGGCCGAGCAGCTTGCTCAGGTAGAACATCGCTCACCTCCTTCGCTCGGATCCGCGCCGCGGTCGCACGGCCGATGGGGCCGACGACCGCTCCCCCGATGGCGCGAGGCGCCAGGGCGTTTGGGCGAGCCACAGCGAAGTGGCGCTCCTCACTCGTCCAAGAGCTTTGGCACAGCACACCGTAGAGACGTGGAGTCTCAGCCGTTTCGGGTAAAACCTTGGATCCGGTGATACCTGTTCTACCCGTTGGCGTCTCTGGACGTTTCCGGGCAACGGCCTCTTTGTGTGCTGGAGCCTCACCTAACGAGGAATGTGCCGCGGTGATGCAGCCCAGAACGTACGCCCGCCGGGCTCGGGGTGTCAAGGTGGTGCTATACTGTGCTGCCGCTCGGCCTGCCAGCCGAGCCTTGTCCATGTAAGGGCCGAGACACCTTCAACCAACGAGGACCGGCGCGAGACATGATCATCACCCTCACGGCCAACGCCGCGATCGACAAGACCCTCACCGTCCCCAACTTCGTCACCGGCTTCCGGCATCGGGCGAGCCAGAGCCTCACCCTGCCCGGCGGCAAGGGCGTCAACGTCGCGCGCGCGCTCAAGACGATCGGCCAGCCCGTCGTCGCCAGCGGCCTGGTGGGCGGCCGCACCGGCCAGCAGATCGTCGAAGGTCTCTCGCGCGAGGGTATTCTCAACGACTTCGTGCGCATCGCCGGCGAGTCGCGTACCTCGACCGCGGTCATCGACCCGACGGGCATGACCCAGACCGAGATCAACGAGTGGGGTCCTGTGGTCACCGAACAGGAGCGCGAAGCCTACCTCGACAAGATCGACTACCTCGCCAAGGGCGCCCACTACGTCGTCATCTGCGGGTCGCTGCCGCGCAAGGTGCCCGACGACTTCTACGCCGCCATCCTGAACCGCGTGCGTCAGGCGCGCTGCCACACCATCTTGGACGGCTCGGGCGACCCGCTGCGCCGCGGCGTGCGTGCGCACCCCGACTTCGTCACGCCCAACGTGCGCGAGGCCGAAGACCTCGTGGGCCACGAGTTCCACGACGAGCAGGACGTGATCGAAGCCACCGAGCTCATCCGCCAGCTCGGCGCCCACAACGTCATCATCAAGACCGCCGACGGCTGCTACGCGCGCATCCAGCACGGCCGCCGCCAGCGCGTCTACCACGCCACCATCCCCATGATCGAGAACGTGGTCAGCACGGTGGGCTCGGGCGATGCGTTTCTCGCCGGATTTGTCGCCGGCCACTTCTCGAACTCCGACCCCGGCGACTGCCTGCGCTACGGCCTCGCCTGCGGGGCCGCCAACACGCAGCAGTACGGCGCCGGCGTGCTCGACCCCGACGAGGTCGAGCACCTGCTCGCCACCACCACCGCCGACGAGATCCGCGAGGTGCCGGCCGGCTGACAGAAGCCACGAGCGGTCCGCCTTGAACCGCCGCCCGGCGCGGTGGTAGCATCGTCTCAAGGTGCGACAGACAAACACGCCACACGGACAGAACAGAAGAGTCTCACAGGCCTCGCCGCCGTCGGGCGCGCGGGCCTTTCGTTTACTGAAGACCAACCCCAACCGTTGTAGGAGGCCGGCATGGAAGTAGAGATCGGGCGGGGGAAGAAAGGCCGCCGGGCGTATGGTTTCGACGAGATCGCCATCGTGCCGAGCCGGCGCACGCGCGACGCCGAAGACGTCGACATCTCCTGGAAGCTCGGCCCGCTCACCCTGCCGCTGCCCTGTCTCGCCTCGGCCATGGACGGCGTGGTCGACCCGGCCTTCGCCGTCACCATGGGCAAGCTCGGCGGCCTCGCCGTGCTCAACCTCGAAGGCGTGCAGACGCGCTACGACAACGCCGGCGAGCAGCTCGACCGCATCGCCGGGCTGCCCAAAGAGTCGGCCACCCGCACCATGCAGCAGATCTACCAGGAGCCCATCAAGGCCGAGCTCGTCGCCCGCCGCATCAAAGAGATCAAAGACGGCGGCGTGCTGGCGGCCGCCTCGCTCACGCCGCAGCGCGTCGAGCAGTACTACCAGGTCGCCCTCGACGCCGGGCTCGACGTGCTCGTCATCCAGGGCACAGTCATCTCGGCCGAGCACGTCTCGACCAAGGTGACTCCGCTCAACATCAAGGAGTTCATCGCCGACTGCCCGATCCCCGTGATCGTGGGCGGCGTGGCCTCGTACGCCACCACCCTGCACCTCATGCGCACCGGCGCCATCGGCGTGCTCGTCGGCGTCGGCCCCGGCCACGCCTGCACCACGCGCGGCGTGCTGGGCATCGGCGTGCCGCAGGCGACGGCCATCGCCGTCGCCGCCGCGGCCCGCATACAGCACCTGCTCGAGACCGGCGAGTACTGCAACGTGATCGCCGACGGCGGCATGCGCACCGGCGGCGACGTCTCCAAGGCCATCGCCCTGGGCGCCGACGCCGTCATGATCGGCTCGCCGCTGGCCGCGGCCGCCGAGGCTCCCGGCCGCGGGTACCACTGGGGCATGGCGACCTTCCACCCCGAGCTGCCTCGCGGCACGCGCGTCAAGGCCGGCGTCAAAGGCACGCTCAACGAGATCCTGCTGGGCCCCGCCCACGAAAACGACGGCACGCTCAACCTGTTCGGGGCGCTGCGCACCAGCATGGCGACCTGCGGCTACGACACCGTGCAGTCGTTCCAGAAGGCCGAGGTCATGGTCGCCCCCGCGCTCATGACCGAGGGCAAGAAGCTGCAGAAGGAGCAGGACGTCGGGATGGGCTGACGAACGCCCGGTCCTTGCCGCCCTCGCCAGAACGACCACGACAAGCAGCCATGACATGAGGCCGAAAGGACCAGCGTGACCGACGTGACCGCACCCGCAGACCGCACCCACCAGGCGGCCGACGAGCCGCTCGAGGCGGCCTACGACGCCGTGCTCGTGCTCGACTTCGGCGCCCAGTACGGCCAGCTCATAGCGCGCCGCGTGCGCGAGTGCCACGTCTACTCGCAGCTCATCCCCTTCGACACGCCGCTCGACGAGATCCGCGCCCGCAAGCCGCGCGGTCTCATTCTCTCGGGCGGCCCCATGAGCGTCTACGTCGACGACGCGCCGCGCCCCGACCCGGCGATCTTCGACCTGGGCGTGCCGGTGCTGGGCATCTGCTACGGCGCCCAGCTCATGGCCCTCGAGCTGGGCGGCACGGTGGCGCGCACCGGCACGAGCGAGTTCGGCAAGACCCAGCTGCGTATCGCCGCCGGCGGCGCCGTGCTGGCCGGCCTCGACGACACCGAGCAGTGCTGGATGAGCCATCGCGACTGCATCACCGCTCCGCCCGAGGGCTTCACTACGCTGGCCACGAGCGACGGCGCGCCGGTGGCCGCCATGGAAGACCGCGCGCGCGGCCTGTATGCCGTGCAGTTCCACCCCGAGGTCGTGCACACGCCGCGCGGCATCGATGTGCTGCGCAACTTCCTGCTCGAGGCCTGCGGCTGCCGGCCCGACTGGACCCCGGCCTCGATCATCGAAGAGCAGGTGGCCCGCATACGCGCTCAGGTCGGTCCCACCGACAAGGCCGTCCTCGGCCTGTCGGGCGGCGTCGACTCCACAGTGGCCGCGGTGCTCGTGCACCGCGCCATCGGCGACCGGCTCACCTGCGTCTTCATCGACCAGGGCATGATGCGCTGGAACGAAGCCGAGCACGTCGTCGAGATGTTCGCCGAGCACCTCAAGATACCGTTGCTGGCCATCGACGCCCGCAAGCGCTTTCTCGACAAGCTGGTCGGGGTCACCGACCCCGAGCGCAAGCGCAAGATCATCGGCGAAGAGTTCATCCGCTGCTTCGAAGCCGAGGCGAGCAAGCTCACCGACGCGCACTTTCTGGTGCAGGGCACCCTCTACAGCGACGTGATCGAGAGCGGCACCCGCCAGGCGGCCA